>DAHUZL010000064.1 GCA_027306655.1 Candidatus Dormiibacterota bacterium | reverse complement strand
GCGGGCCTTCGCCGAGCTGCGCGCCGGCCCTGAGGATGCCGACCTGGCCCGGGCCGCGGCCCAGCTCGGCCGCTGGCACATGCTGGCGGCCCGCTTCGACGACGCCCGGGAGCCGATCGAGCTGGCCCTCGACCTGGCCGGGTCCCTGAACCTTCCCGAGGTGGTGGCCGAGGCGCTCACGACCCGCGGCGGCATCGTGGCGGCGAGGCTCCGGCACGAGGAGGCGGCGATCCTCCTCCGCGGCGCGCGCGCGCTCGCGCTTGCGCACGATCTGCCCCAGACCGCGCTGCGGGCCGCCAACAACCTCGTGGTCGGGCTGGCGCGAATGGATCGCCTCGGCGAGATGCACCAGGTCACCCGGGAGGGCGCGGCGCTGGCCCACCGGGTCGGCGATCAGCTGTGGGAGCGCTCCTTCCGATTGGGCGAGGTCGCGATCGTGCGCGATCTGGGTCGCTGGGACGAGGCCCTCCGGCTGGGGGCCCAGCTCGAGGAGGAGGAGGCTCACGCGCCGGACGTCCGGAGCGAGCACCAATCCATGCGGTGCGAGCTGGTGCCGATCCACCTGGCTCGCGGCGCCGTCTCCGCGGCCCGGGAGCTGGTGGGGGGCCATCGGCAGCCGGAGGCAGGGTGGTCTGCGGGGACCCTGCGGTCGTGGGCGCTGGCGGAGGCGCGGGTCCTGATCGCGGCGACCAATTGGCGGGAGGCGCTGTCGGCGGCCGAGCGGGCGGTGCAGGCTACCGCCCGGATGGTCGAGGAGACGCCCGATGACACGCCCGCCTGGGTGGAGTGGGTGGAGGCGGCCTTCGGCTGCGAGGAGCTGGCCCTGGTCGAGGAGCGGCTCGGCGCTCTCAGCGCGCTCCGGCCCGGGGCGATGCGCCCCTCCCTGCACGCGCACACGGCACGCCTCCGAGCCCGGCTCCTGGCCCGGCAGGGGGACCTGGACCAGGCGGCCTCCGACGCCGCCCGGGCCGCCGCCATCTTCCGGGAGGTCGGGATGCCGTTCCCGCTGGCGGTGACGCTGGTGGAGGCGGCGGAGCGACGGGCCGGCTCGGGGCGGTGGGCCGAGGCGGAGGCGCTCCTGGCCGAGGCCCGGCCCATCCTGGAGGAGCTCCGGGCGGAGCCGTGGCTGCGGCGGACGGCGGAGGCGGTCCGGCAGGCGTCGGTCGTCTGAGCCAGGCCGGCGCCCGGTGCCGGGGGCGGTGCGGGGGGCGGTGCCGGGGACCGGAGCCCCGGCCCTCGACCCCACCCCCGCCTCAGCCCGCCGGATCGGCCACCGGGCCCCGGAGGAGGGCGGTCAGGTAGGTCTCGGGGTCGAACGGGCCGAGGTCGTCGATCCCCTCGCCGACCCCGACCAGCTTGACCGGGACCCTGAGCTCGCCCTCCACCCGGAGCACGTAGCCGGCGCGGGCGGTGCCGTCGAGCTTGGTCACCACGGCCCCGGTGATCCCCACCCACTCCTGGAAGCTCCGCGCCTGGGCCACCGCGTTGGTGCCGGTGGTGGCGTCGAGGACGATCAGCACCTCCCGCGGCTCCCCCGGGAGCTGGCGCCCGATCACGCGCACGATCTTGGCCAGCTCGGCCATCAGCGGCTGGCGCGTGTGCAGCCGGCCGGCGGTGTCGACCAGGACCGGCGAGCACCCCCGGGCCTGGGCCGCGGCCAGGCTGTCGAAGACCACCGCCCCCGGGTCCGCCCCTGGGCGGTGCGCCACCACCGGGACCTGGGCCCGCTCCGCCCACACCTGAAGCTGCTCGATGGCGGCGGCCCGGTAGGTGTCCGCGGCCGCGATCAGGGGCGTGCGGCCCGACGCCCGCAGCTGGTGGGCGAGCTTGGCCACCGTGGTCGTCTTGCCGGCGCCGTTGACGCCGACCGCCAGCACCACCGCGGGAAGGCCGTCCAGGTCGAGCCCCCGAGCGCGGTCGCGCATCTGGCCCAGAAGAGCGTCGCGCAGGAGGGCCAGCCCCTGCTCCGGTCGGTTCGCCCCGGCCCGGACGGCGCGCTGGCGAAGGTCGTCCACGATCGCCTCCGCCAGCGGCTGGCCGGTGTCCGCGCTGATCAGGATCTCCAGCAGGGTCTCGTAGAAGTCGTCGTCGAGGCGCTGCCAGACGAGGAGCCGGCTCCGCACCTGCCCACCGAACGCCCCGGTGGCGCGCTCCAGCTGCGCGGAGAGCCGGCGCCGCCAGCCGCCGGTCGCCGCTGGGTCAGGCGCCGCCACGCCCATCGGTCCCGGCGGAATGCGCGGCCCCCGCCCCGGCCAGCTCGGGTTCGGCCGGCGCGGCGGCAGCCGGCGCGGTCGCGGCCGCCCGCTCCACCGAGAGCACGCGGCTGGTGCCGTCCCCCGCCAGCGTGATCCCGAGGAGCACCCCGGCCCGCTCCATGGTGGCGTGGTTGTGGGTGACGATGAGGAACTGGGTGTCCGCGGCAAGCCGCTGGACCAGGTCCACGAATCGACCGACCCGGTGGTCGTCGAGGGCGGCGTCGACCTCGTCGAACACGTAGAACGGGCTCGGACGGACGGCCTGCAGGGCCAGGATGAAGGCCAGCGCCGTCAGCGCACGCTCCCCGCCCGAGAGCAGCGCCAGGGGGGTCGGGCGCTTGCCCCGGGGTGTGACCGTCAGCTGGATGCCCCGGGTGGGCGCGATCGAAGGGGGAGCATCCCCCTCCGCGACCGGCGGGGGGGCGAGATGCTCGACGCCGCCGCGCCCGCCGTCGAACAGCTCCTCCACGTAGGCGGCGAACCGCTCGGCGACGACGGCCACGGTGCCGTCGACACGGGCCTCCACCCGGGCCCGCAGGATGGCCGCCAGGTCGACGCACGCCACGAGGGCGGCGGCGCAGTCGGCGTGGGCGGCCCGCAGCCCGGCGGTGCGAGCGAGGAGCTCCGCCAGCTGGCGCTGGGCCAGGGCGTTGACCGGACCGAGCCCCTCCTGGCGGCGCTCCAGCCGCTGGATCTCGCGGGCGGCCCGCTCCGGGTCCAGCCCCGGGTCGGTGTCGCCGGCCTCGAGGGCCGGCGCCAGCCGGTCGGCCTCGCGCACCCGCTCGGCGTGCTCGGCGGCCACCTCGTCCGCCTCCGCCAGGGCCCGGTCGACGGCACTCGCCAGGGTCGCCCGGCGCGCCTCCAGCGCCGACAGCTCCGCCAGGGGGTCGCCGCCCGCCTCCACCACGGCGCGCAGAGACGCCTCGGCCGCCGAGGCGCGAGCCTCCGCCTCGCGCGCCGCCTCCCGCGCGGACTGCAGCGCCGCCAGCCCCGCCGCCGCCTCCCGCTCGGCGTCGGCAGCGGCGCTGAGCGCCTCCGCCTCGGCTCGGTCGGCCGCCTCAAGCCGCCGGGCCCGCTCCGCCGCCCGCTCCTGCGCGACCGAGACCGCCCCCTCCGCCCGTGCCACCGCGAGCTGGGCCGCCTGGGCCCGCTCCCGGCCCGCGGCCAGCGAGGCGCTGAGCTCCGCCGCCCGGGCGTCCGCGGTCCCCAGGTCGGCCCGGGCCCGCTCGGCCGCGGCTCCGGCGTCGTCGGCGCTCCGGGCCTCCGCCTCGGCGGAGCGCCGGGCCCGCTCCAGCTCCTGCTCCGCCCGCTGCAGCGCCAGGCTGGCCGCCTCCGCGTCACGCTCCGCCGCCTGCAGCGCACGCCGGGC
>DAHUZL010000059.1 GCA_027306655.1 Candidatus Dormiibacterota bacterium | reverse complement strand
ATGCGCCGGTCCCGCCGCCGCCGCGTCCCGTCCGGCGCGGCCACCGGGAGGGATCCCTCTACCAGCGACGCGACGGGCGCTGGGTCGCCGCCGTCAGCGACGGCAGCGGACGGCGCGTCTGCCGCTACCGGCGCAGCCGCGCCGAGGCGGACGCGGCGCTCGCCGACCTGCTCAAGACGGCCGCCGCCACCCCCCCGATGATGCGGGAGCGCTCCACGGTTGGCGGATTCCTCCTCTCCTGGCTGGAGACGACGGCCCGACCCACGGTGCGCGCCTCCACGTACATCAGCTATGCCGGCATCGTCCACCAGCACCTCATCCCGGAGCTGGGCCGGATCCGGCTGGCGCGGCTCGCCCCCCAGGACGTGCAGGCGATGCTGGATCGCAAGGTCGTCCGCGGCCTGTCCGCGCGGCGGGTCGACTACCTGCGCGGAGTGCTCCAGCGGGCGCTCAACCAGGCGATTCGGCGCGGACTCCTGGTCCGCAACCCGGCCGCCCTGGCGCGCGCACCGGGGGCTCCGCGCCACCGGATCCGGCCCCTCGATGCGGACGAGGTCCGCCGGCTCCTGGCCGCGATCCGGGGCGATCGGTTGGAGGCCCTCTACACCCTCGCGGTGGTCACCGGCATGCGTCGCGGAGAGGTGCTCGGTCTCCGCTGGGCCGACGTCGACCTGGACCGCGGCATGCTCCGGGTGCACCACGCGATGGAGCGGCTCGACGGAAGCTACCGTCTCGTCGAGCCCCCGTCGAGTCGGAGGCGGCGCACGATCGCCCTGCCCGGCACCGTCCTCCGGTCGCTGCGGGTGCATCGCGAGAGCCAGCAGCGGGAGCGCGTGCGCGCCGGCGCCGACTGGGCTGACGGGGGACTCGTCTTCGCCACCCCGCTGGGTCGGCCGCTCGACGCCACCGCCGTCACCCGCGGCCTGCACCGCCACCTGGAGCGATCCGGGCTCCGTCCCCAGCGCTTCGATGACCTCCGCCACGCCTGCGCCTCCCTGCTCCTGTCCCAGGGCATCGATCCCCGCGTGGTGATGGGGATCCTCGGCCAGTCCCGACTGACCCTCACCCTCACCGCCGACAGCCACGTCCTTCCGACTCTGACCGCGGATGCCGCTGAGCGCATCGACCGTGTGCTGGAGCCGGACCCTCGAGGCTGACGGGCTCGGGACCGGCGGTCGACTGAGCGCAGGCGCTCGGTCGCGGCGCTCACGGCTGGAGTCCGTCCCATGCCGGGCGGAGCGGCGCGCCGTCGACCCGAGCGTGGATCGTCGAATGTCCGGTCACATCGCGAACGCTACCGGCCGCGTCGAGACCCACGGGCGGGGGCGGCGGGCACGACCCGACACGCGCCCGCGGACGCCAGCTGCGCGTCAGCGGTCACGAGGTCCAGGTCGCCGACCGCGGCGGTCGCGGCGATGAAGCGATCGGCCGGGTCGGCGTGCGGGAGCCGCACCGCCCGGCTGCCGATGGCGATCGATCGTGTCAGCGGCGCGTCGCGCAGGGGGAACCGCGTCAGCTCGCGCTCGATCCAGTCCCCCGGGGGGGCGTCCAGCTCGATCCGTCCACGCTCGGCCAGGAGGTGCGCCTCCCAGACGCTCACCGGCGAGAGCCAGAGCTCGTTCGCCGGGTCGTGGAGCAGCCGCTGGGCGCGCTGGGAAAGCCGGCTCGGGTCGAGCAGGGCCCACAGCCACACGTGGGTGTCCAGCAGCAGCCTCACGGCCGCCGGACCGGGGACCGCAGGACCGCCCAGTCGGCCGCGTCCGCCACCGGGCCGACGACATCGCCCACGATCGTCCCCCGGGCTGCCGCGCCGCCCAGCCGCCGGACCCCGGGGGCATGATGGCTCGCCGGCACCACCTCCGCCACCGGCACGCCCCGACGGGTCACGAGCACCGGCTCGCCGGTTCGTCGGACGCGCTCGAGCACGGCCAGGCAGGTTGCCTTGAACCTCGAGATCGGGATCGCCTCCACCCGTGAATCATACCATGGTCATGGATCATGGTCAGAAATGTGAACCGCCCGAAGGACCGTTGGCGACGTGCTCGCCTTCTCGTTCTGCTCGTGTCGTGTGCCCCCGAACTCACCAACACCGGCGGCCGGCGCCCCCCGTCAGGAACGCACCGGTCGGCTCACACCACCCCGACCCGGAGCCGGTAGGTCCACCACCAGCGGCGGGGCCGGTCGCCGAGGACGCGGCGTGCCACCGCGGCGAGCTCGTCGAGCCCGAGGTCGTGGTCGGTGCACCCCGCTCGCCGCAGCGCGGCCACCGCGCCCTGGCTCTCGGCCAGTCGCAGCACCCGCTCGGCGTCGCCCTCCTCGGGGTGCCCGACGGCCAGCTCGTGGGTCCAGCGAAACCAGCCGCCCCGGCGCATGCGCTCCAGGTGCTCGCCCTTGTCCCAGCTCGGCGGGCGCAGGCCGAGCTCACGCTCCCGCGACTCCATCCGCGCGAAGACGGCGCGGTGGACCGGGTCCAGCTCCCAGTCGACGAGGGGTGGCCAGTCGCAGTCGACGGCGCAGAACACGCCGCCCGGGCGCAGCAGGCGAGCGACCTCAGTGAGCGTGGAGGCGGGCTCCAGCCAGTGCATCGCCTGGGAGCAGGTGACGATGTCGGCCGAGCCATCGGGGAGGCCGGTGGCGGCGGCCACCGCGGCCCGAAGCTGGAAGCGCTCCCCATCCGGGAGCTCGGCGATCGCCGCGGCCGCGACCCGGCGCATGTCGGAGCTGGGCTCGATGCCGATGACCCGCTCGGCGCGACCCGACCAGAGCAACAGCGAGGCTCCGGTGCCGCTGCCGAGGTCGACCACGCAGGCGGGCCGGTCCACCCGCGCGAGCTGGCCGCACAGCTCGGCCACCGCCACGGGGAGCCGGGGCCGCCCGGCCGCGTACTGATCGGCCAGCCCCTCGAACCGCGCCGTCGCCGTCGGCCCGGACTCTGGGCCGGTCAATTCGTGGGCGGGACGTCGGCGCCCGGGACCGGGGCGCTGAGGTCGTGGACTCGAAAGCGCACCTCTCGGGTGCGGATCTCATCGAGCCGGGCGACGACGCGGTACGGCCCCGCGACCGGGAAGACCAGGTTGAGGGCGAGGGCGAGCACGGCGCGCTGATCGGTGCCCGCCGCCATCCCGGCGGGGCGGGGGAGGTTGACCTGGGTCGCCATCTGCCCCACCGCATGGCCGTCCTCGGTCTCGATCGTGACCGCCAGCGGGTGGACCGTGGTGGCTGCGGACCAGGGCACCAGGATGGTGAGCCCCACCCCGAGGTGGCTGATCACCGGTTGTCCCGCGCCGGGGGCCGGACGCCAGTGGTCGGTCCAGCCGCCGCCGGAGACGTAGAGGAGGCCGTTGACGGCCTCCACGTGGTTGGCGAGGATGAGGGTCTCGATCTCGGCGTCGGGCATGGCGGCCTCCTCGGGTCCGGCGTCGGCCCGCCTCGGGCTGGCGCCGCAGCCGGGGCCACCGACCCCCGGAGCTTACTTGCCTCCCGCCGCCCCCGGGTGGCCGCGGCCACCCCGGCGTCAGCCCAGGGCGGACCAGCGGAGGTCGCGCCAGGCACAGAGCCGATGGCGCTCGGCGTGCGCCTGGCACCCGTCGAGCACGTCGAGCGCCGCCCGCGGGGTGGTGAACGTCGCCGTCCCGACCTGGACCGCGTCGGCGCCGACGACCATGAACTCCAGCGCATCCGTCGCGGTCCGGATCCCGCCGATCCCGATCACCGGCACCTCGACCGCCCGGCGCACCCGCGCCACCTGGGCCAGGGCGATGGGTTTGATCGCGGGGCCGCTGAGCCCGCCCGTCCCGGCCCCGGGGAGCACCGGTCGTCCCAGGGCCAGGGAGACCTTGAGGCCGACCACGGTGTTGACCAGGCTGACCGCGTCGGCGCCGGCGCCGACCACCGCACGGGCGACCTCGGCCACGTCGGCGGCGTTGGGGGAGAGCTTCACCACCAGCGGCAGGCCCGTCGCCGCCCGCACCGCGGCGACGCACCGGGCTGCCGGCCGCGGGTCGATGCCGAAATCCAGACCGCCCGCGACGTTGGGACAGGAGATGTTCAGCTCGAGCCCGCTCACGCCCGCGACCCCGTCGAGCCGGCGCGCCACCGCGACGTACTCCGCGATGTCGCCGCCGGCGACGTTGACCAGGACGGGGACAGCCCAGTCGCGCCATCGGGGCGCGTAGTCCCGGCGCACCACCTCGACGCCCGGGTTCTGCAGCCCGATGGCGTTGAGCATCCCCGCCGGGGTCTCGGCCACCCGGGGCGGGTCGTTGCCCGGGCGGGGATGCAGCGTCGTGCCCTTGGTGAAGATCGCCCCCAGCCGGTCGACCGGACAGAGGGCGCCGAGGTCGAATCCGTAGCCGAACGTTCCCGAGGCGACCCCGACCGGGTTGGGCAGGGTGAGCCCGCGACCGATGGCGACCGTGGGATCGAAGCCCACCGGATGGCCGGGCGAGCCGGCGCCGCCGGAGACCGTCTCCACCCCCCTACGCCGCGTGCGCGGGCGGCAGCGCCAGGAGGCGCGACCAGTCCACCCGCTCGGCCGCCATCACCGGCCCGGTGCGGCAGCAGAGCGCGAGGGCGCGGGCACCGTCCCCGGCCCGGACCGGCACCGCACAGCCGAGGCAGGTGCCGAATCCGCACCCCATCGGGGCCTCCAGCGAGACCTCGAGCGGGACCCGGGGCGTGGCCTCGGCGACGATCGACGCCACCTGGGCCAGCATCCGGTTGGGGCCGCAGGCGGCGACGCGGTCGGCGGTCGCGAGGAGCGGGCCGAGGATGTCGGTGAGGAGCCCGCGCGCGCCGCGGCTGCCGTCCTCGGTCGCGCAGTGGGACGCCACCGGCGCTCCCAGCCGCTCAGCCGGGTACAGGCGCCCGGCGGAGGCGGCCCCGTTCAGCCAGGCGAGGGCGACGCCGCGCCGGTGGCAGGCCTGGGCCAGCAGCGGGAAGGGCGCGGCGCCCAGCCCGCCGGCGACCATCAGCAGGGTCGCGGGCGGGTCGGGGACCGTGAATCCCCGGCCCAGGGGCCCGAGCACCCCCACCCGGTCGCCCCGGCGCAGCGCCGCCAGCCGAGCGGTGCCCTCGCCCACCACGCCGAGGTAGAAGGCCAGCACCCCCCCCTCGGGGTCGGCGCGACACACGGAGAACGGGCGCCGTAGCAGCGGAACCGGACCGGGACCGACCTGGAGCTGGCAGAACTCGCCGGGCCGCGCGAGCTCGGCCACCTCGGGACAGGTGAGGCGCACCTCGACACGGTCGTCCCCCACCCCCTCAACCCCCAGGCACACCCCGGTGGCACACCGCGCCCGGGCGATGTCGCTCGGGGCCGGAGGGGTCGGCGTCACCGCCGGGTCACCGGCCGAGGACCTCGGCCCCCGCCTGGCGGTACTCCGCCAGGGTCGCCACCTGGATGGCGCGCCCCTCGGCATGGCGGGCGATCGCGGCCACCAGCGCGGCGGCCGTGTCCAGCGAGGTGAGGCACGGGATCCCCCGCTGCACCGCGGCCTGGCGGATGCGGAAGCCGTCGCGGACGGGGCGCCGGGTGGTCGGGGCGCCGCCGGGGCCGACCTCGCCGGTCGCGACCCGGGAGATGGTGTTGATGACGAGGGCCACCTGTCCGCTCTCGATCACGTCCACGACGCTGGGATCGCCGGCGCCCAGCTTGTGCACCATCGTCACCGAGACGCCGGCTTCGCGGAGCGCCAGGGCGGTGTTGCGGGTGGCGTAGCAGTGGAAGCCGAGCTCGGCGAGCCGCGCGGCCACCGGCAGCAGCTCCGCCTTGTCGGGGTCGGCGATGCTGACCAGGGCGCCCCCCCCCGTGGGGAGCTCGCCGAAGGCCGCGGTGCAGGCCTTCTCCAGGGCCTCGGCGAGGTGGCGCCCGATCCCGATCGCCTCGCCGGTCGACTTCATCTCCGGCCCCAGGAGCGCGTCCACCCGGTCCAGCTTGCGCATCGAAAACACCGGCGCCTTCACCGCCACCATCGGCGGCGGCGGGCAGAGGCCGTCGGCCCAGCCGAGCTCGGCCAGCGACGCGCCGAGGAGCGCCCGGGTGGCGAGCGCCACCATCGGGACCCCCGTCACCTTGCTGAGGAAGGGCACCGTCCGGCTGGCGCGCGGATTCACCTCCAGGACCATCACCCGTCCCCGATGGACGACGTACTGGATGTTGACAAGCCCGCGCGCCCCCGCCCCGAGGGCCAGCCGCCGGGTGGTCTCCACGATCCGCTCCACCACCAGGGGCGCCAGCCGCTGGGGCGGCACCACCGCCATCGAGTCGCCCGAGTGCACCCCGGCGCGCTCGACGTGCTCGCAGATCGCGGGGATGACGACGGTGGTGCCGTCGCAGATGGCGTCCACCTCGACCTCGGGGCCGAGCAGGTACTTGTCCACCAGCACCTCGGCGACGGTATCGCCTCCCCCGCCGGCGCCGCCCGCCGCCGCCAGCGCCGCGCCGAGGTGGTGGCGGAGCTCGTCGTCGTCGTGGACCACCTCCATCGCCCGCCCGCCCAGCACGTACGACGGCCGCACCAGCACCGGGTAGCCGACCCGGTGCGCGATCGCGAGCGCGCCGTCGACGTCGGCGGTGGCCCCGCCGGCGGGACGGGCGATCCCCAGCGACTCCAGCAGCCGGTCGAACCGGCCGCGGTCCTCGGCCACATCGATCGCGGCGACCGGCGCCCCCAGCAGCGGCAGCCCGCGGGCATCGAGCGGGCCGGCGAGGTTGACTGCGGTCTGGCCCCCGAACTGGACCACGATTCCGCGCGGTCGCTCCACCCGGCACACCGCCTCCACCGACTCGATGTCGAGCGGCTCGAAGTAGAGGCGGTCGCTGCTGTCGAAGTCGGTGGACACGGTCTCCGGGTTGCTGTTGATGAGGACGGTGGTGACGTTCGCCTGCCGGAGGGCCGCCGCCGCCTGCACCGAGCAGCAGTCGAACTCGATCCCCTGACCGATCCGGATCGGCCCCGAGCCGAGCACCACCACCGATCCCCCCGTGCCCGCCGTCTGCTCGTCCTCCTCCTCGAAGCTGGAGTAGAAGTACGGCGTCGAGGCGGCGAACTCGGCGGCGCAGGTGTCGACGCACTTGTAGGTGGGCTCGATCCCGGCGGCGCGCCGCCGGCCGGCCACCCAGCCGGCCTCGACGCCCGCCAGCTCGGCGAGGCGGCGGTCGTCCAGCCCCGCCTGCTTCGCCTGCCGCAGCGCCCGCACGGCAGCCGGGCGCAGGGGGGCATCGGCGTCGGCCGCGGCGGCGCCAAGGGCGCGGGCGGCCGCCTCCTCCTGGGCGACCAGCTCCTGCAGTCGATCGCAGAACCAGGCGGCGTAGCCGGTCGCCGCTGCCACCCGCGCCGGCGCCATCCCCCGCCGGAGCGCCTCCAGGACGGCGAAGATGCGCCCGTCGGTGGGGTGGGCGAGCGCCGCCTCCGAGCAGTCCGCATCGGCGCAGATCGGGACGGGCAGCTCCAGGGAGCGCAGCGCCTTGGCCATCGCCGCCTGGAAGGTTCGCCCGATCGCCATCACCTCGCCGGTCGACTTCATCTGGGTGCCGAGCCGGCGGTCGCCGTCGGGAAACTTGTCGAAGGGCCAGCGCGGGATCTTGACGACGCAGTAGTCGAGCGCCGGCTCGAACGCCGCCGTGGTGCGGCCGGTGACCCGGTTCTCGATCTCGTGGAGCCGGCGCCCGACCGCGATCTTGGCGGCCACCCGCGCGATCGGGTAGCCGGTCGCCTTGGAGGCGAGCGCGGAGGAGCGGCTGACCCTCGGGTTGACCTCGATGACGTGGTAGGCGTGGCCCTCGGGGTGGAGGGCGAACTGGACGTTGCACCCTCCTTCGATGCCGAGGCCGCGGATGATCCGCAGCGCCGCCGAGCGCAGCTGCTGGTGCTCCTTGTCGGTGAGCGTCTGGCTGGGAGCCACCACCAGCGAGTCGCCGGTGTGGACGCCCATGGGGTCGAGGTTCTCCATGTTGCAGATGACCAGGCAGGTGTCGTCGCCGTCGCGCATCACCTCGTACTCCAGCTCGCGCCAGCCGAGGAGGGCCTGCTCCACCAGGACCTGCCCGATCGGGCTCGCCTCGAGCCCGCGCTCGACCGCGGCCTGGTACTCGGCGGCGGTGTGGGCGAGCCCCCCGCCGGTGCCGCCCAGGGTGAAGGCCGGGCGCACCACCAGCGGCAGCCCGATGGTGGCGGCGAAGGCGTCCGCCTCCGGCCGGCTGCGGACCGTCCGCGACGGCGGGACGGGCTCCCCCAGCTCCTCCATCCGCCGCTTGAAGCGATCGCGGTCCTCGGCGTCGTGGACCGCGGCCAGCGGCGTGCCCAGCACCCGGACCCGGTGGCGCTCCAGCACGCCGGCCCGCTCCAGCTCCACCGCCAGGTTGAGCGCGGTCTGGCCGCCGAGGCCGCAGAGCAGGCCGTCGGGCCGCTCGCGCTCGATCACCGCCGCGCAGCTGGCCACGGTGAGCGGCTCCAGGTAGGCGCGGTCGGCCACTCCCTCGTCGGTCATGATGGTGGCGGGGTTGCTGTTCACCAGCACCACCCGCACCCCCTCCTCGCGGAGGGCGCGGCAGGCCTGGGTGCCGGCGTAGTCGAACTCCGCCGCCTGGCCGATGACGATCGGCCCGCTGCCCAGGACGAGGACCGTCCGGGGCGGGGTGCGGGGGCGGTCGGCGCGGGCCACGGTGGCGGACGACTCCGCGGCCAGCGGCGACCGCGCCGCGAGACGGGGCGGGGACGCCGGCCCCGCCGCCGGCGCCGCGGCCCGCGCCGGCGC
>DAHUZL010000057.1 GCA_027306655.1 Candidatus Dormiibacterota bacterium | reverse complement strand
GGCCCGGTCGCGGGCCGCCGCGATCGGGCTCCGAGCGGGGGCGTCGCGGACCCGCGGCGCGGCGCCGGCCAGGGCGGCGCGGGCAAGGCCGGCCACCCCGGCCGCGGTCAGTCCCGCCTCGGCCAGGATCTCCGCCTGGGTCCCGTGGGGGAGGAACCGATCGGGCAGGGCGAGGTGGCGGATCGGGCGGACCACCCCAGCCGCGGCGAGGGCCTCGCTCACGGCGGCCCCCAGGCCGCCCCGAGCCGTCCCGTCCTCCACGGTGACCAGCGCCCGGTGCTGCTGCGCCCACTCGGGCAGACGCTCGTCGAGCGGCTTCACGAACCGCGCGTTCAGCACGGTGGCCCCGACGCCGGCCTCGAGCAGGAGGGTGGCCGCGTTCTCCGCCACCGCCACCATCTTGCCGGCGGCGATCAGGCAGACGTCCCCGCCACCACGGTGGACGACCTCCCAGCTGCCGACCGGCAGGATCGGCTCCAGGTCGACCTCCAGCTGGGGCACCGCTCCCTTGGGGTAGCGGAGGGCGAAGGGGCCGTCGTGGGCGAGCCCGGTCGCCAGCAGCCGGCCCAGCTCGCGGGCGTCGCGCGGGGTCGCCACCACCATCCCCGGCACGGTTCGCAGGTAGCTGAGGTCGAACATCCCGTGGTGGGAGCTGCCGTCGTCGCCGGTGACGCCGGACCGGTCGAGCACAAACGTCACCGGGAGGCGGTGGAGGGCGACGTCGGTGATGACCTGATCGAAGGCCCGCTGCAGGAACGTGGAGTAGATGCAGACCACCGGGTGGTAGCCGCCAATCGCCAGGCCGGCGGCGAATGTCACCGCGTGCTGCTCGGCGATGCCGACGTCGTAGAGGCGGTCGGGGTACCGCTCGGCGAACTCCAAGAGCCCGGTGGACGACGCCATCGCCGCGGTGATGGCGACCACCGCGGGATCGGCGGCGGCCGCCCGCAGCAGGCAGGCGCCGAAGACGTCGGTGTAGCTCACCCGGCGCGGCGCCGGCGCCGGCTGCACGGCGGTGACCGCGCCCGCGGAGACGGAGTGGAGCTTGTCGATCTCGTCGGCGAGCGCGGGCGCGTAGCCCCGCCCCTTCTCGGTGACGACGTGGAGCACGACCGGGCCGGAGAGGCGGCACGCCAGCCGGAGGGCGCGCTCGACGGTGGCGAGGTCGTGGCCGTCGATCGGCCCGGCGTACTTGAGACCGAGGTCCTCGAAGAAGACCTGGGGCGCCACCAGCTGCTTGACACCGGTCTTGAGCCGGCGGGCGACCTCGTGCGCGGGCTCCCCCACGCCCGGGATCGCGGCGAGGAAGTCGCCGATCCCGCTCTTGGCCGCCTGGTAGTGGGGGTCGAGCCGGAGGCGGGCGAGGTGGTTGGCGAGGCCCCCCACCGTGGGCGCGTAGGAGCGCCCGTTGTCGTTGAGGACGACGATCAGGTCCGGGCGCAGGGTTCCGATGTTGTTGAGGGCCTCGTAGGCCATCCCGCCGGTCAGGGAGCCGTCCCCGACCACCGCCACCACCCGCCCGGGGGTGCCGCTGCGGCGGCGGGCCTGGGCCAGGCCGAGCGCGTAGCTGAGCGAGGTGGAGGCGTGGCTGTTCTCGACCCAGTCGTGGACGGACTCGCTCCGCGACGGGTAGCCGGAGAGGCCCGACCGCTGTCGCAGCCCGCCGAACTGGTCGCGCCGGCCGGTGAGCAGCTTGTGGACATAGGCCTGGTGGCCGGTGTCGAAGATGAGGGCGTCCACGGGGCTGTCGAAGACCCGGTGGAGCGCCAGGGTCAGCTCGACGATGCCGAGGTTGGGGCCGAGGTGGCCGCCGGTGCGGGTCACCGTCTCGACCAGGAAGTCGCGGATCTCCTGGGCCAGCTGACCGCACTCGGCCCGGGTCAGCGTTCGGCAGTCCTCCGGACCGCCGATCCGCCCGAGGATCGACCCCGGGCCGCCCGGGACCGCGGCCGCGCCGGTCCCCTGCGCCATCGCCCGATTATAGGGTGGGCCCGAAGTCGGGCCGGGGGCCGGCCGGCGGAGGGACCGCGATCGGGTGATCATAGGCGCAGCATGGATCGCCTCGGCCGCCTCCTCCGCGCGCTCGCGGCGCCGGGGTTCGCCCGCCATCCTCGGATGCGGCTCACCCTCGCCCCCGAGGTGCTGGGCGGGTTGCTCGCGGTCGTGGCCCTGGTGGCGGCGGTCGGCAACGCGGGCGCGCTGGCTGCGGTCCTCGCCGATGTCACCCATCCCGGCTCACTGGGGGGCTGGCTCCCGGCGCTGGCCACCCTTCTCGGCGCCGCCCTGGGGCTCGTGGCCGACGTCGGCGTCGGGCTGGGGGGCTGGGTCCTCCCCCGCCAGCCCCGCCGCGGCGCGGAGCTGGTGGTGGCGGGGCTGCTGGGGGCACTCCTGGCGACGATCGCGCTGGGGGTGGCCGCCAGCTCGCTGGCCGCCACGCTCGGCTACCTGGCCGTGCTCGCCGTGGTCTACGTCCTCGTCACCGTGACCGCCGCCCGGGCGATGCGCCCGCCGCTACGGGAGGCGGAGAGCGGCCTCGGGGACGCGCCGGCGGTCCTCGAGGCGGCGCCCGCGCCGCCCGGGCGGGCGCCGGTGCCGTGGGTGTGGCCGACGGAGCCCCGCCAGCCGGCCGTGTGGCACCGTGCCGACCCCGAGGGGCCGGCGCCCGACGCCACGGCGGTGCGGTCCGGGGAGCCGGCCCACCCGGCCGGAACGCCCGGGGACCCCACCTGAGCGGCCCGCCCGCCGCCGCCCCGCCGCCCGGCGGCGCCGGAGCCCCTCCTCGCGTTCCGTCCCCGACCTCCCCGGCGGGCGCGTTCCCCGCCGTCCCCTGGGGCCTGGCGGACCTCGGCCTGGTGGTCGTCCTCAGCGTGCCCGCGGTTGCGGTCGCCTACGCCGGACTGGTCATGCTCGACCTGGCCCTGCGCGGGCTGGGCGTGGTGGCGCCCCACGGTGCCACCGCGCCGGCGGTGCTGGCCGCGATCAACCTGGTCTTCGACGTGCTCGTCTACGGCGCGGTGGTGGCGGTCATCGTGTGGGTCACGGTGGGACGCCGCCACCTCCCGGTCATGCTGCTGGGGCTGCGCCGGGCGCGCTGGCGCGTGCTGGTGGCGATGCCGCCGCTGGCGATCGTGCTGCAGCTGGCGGGTTCCACCCTCACCGCCAGCCTGAGCCCGCTCGTCCGGGCCGGGCCCAACCCCCAGATCTGCCAGATCCGCCAGGGCTACGTTGGCGGCGAGTGGCTGGCGGTGGTGGCGATCGCGCTGGTGGCGCCCGCCGCCGAGGAGCTGATCTTCCGGGGCTTCCTCTACGCGACGCTCCGCCGGCGGATGCGGTGGTGGGTCGCCGCGGCGCTGAGCGGGCTGGTCTTCGCCCTCCTCCACGCGGCCTCGGTGGGCGGCTACGTCCTGCTGCTCCTGCCGTCGCTCTTCCTGGCCGGGTTCGTGCTCGCGGCCGTCTACGAGCGGACCCACTCGCTGTGGCCGGGGATGGTGGTCCACGGGTCGTACAACCTGTTCGCGGTGCTGCTGATCTTCGTCACCGCCGCGGGCGGGCGCTGCGGCTGAGGGGGGCCGTCGGCCCGCCCCTCCGATGACCGTGGGATCGCCCGGGTCGGACCCCGGGTTTTCCCCGTGGGCGGCCGAGGGGCCGGCCGCGCAGCATCGATGCTGATCGGCCCGGTCCCCGGGCCATCCGCAGCGGGACGGATTCCCCGCGGAGGGATGGCAGCGATGGATGCCCAGCGGCACGGCAGGCTCCGGTTCCGCCCCCGCTTCGGCGCGGTGGAGATCCCCGAGCCGCGCCTGGCACGGTTCGCCTTCGGGGACACGCGTCTCGCCTGGCTCTGGCTGGTGGTGCGCGTGTACGTCGGCTGGCAGTGGGTGGCCGCGGCCCAGGAGAAGCTCGGCAGCTCGGCCTGGGTGGGAGCCCACGCCGGCGCTGCGCTCACCGGCTTCGTCAAGGGTGCGGTGGCGCAGGCGCACGGGCCCTATGCGGCGGTCCAGGGGTGGTACGCCAGCTTCCTGCAGTCGGTGGTCCTGCCCCACGCGGTGGGCTGGTCCTACTTCGTCACCATCGGCGAGCTGACCGTCGGGATCGCGCTGATCGCCGGTCTGTTCACCGGGATCGCGGCGTCCTTCGGGGCCTTCATGAACGTCAACTACCTGCTCGCCGGCGCCGTGAGCACCAACCCGCTGTTGTTCCTGCTGGAGCTGCTCCTGGTCCTGGCCTGGCGCACCGCTGGGTGGATCGGCCTCGACGTGGCCCTCCTGCCGGCGCTCGGCGTCCCCTGGAGGCCGGGGCGGCTGCTCCGGCCTGGGCAGCCCGCTGCCGCGGCCCGGTGATGGTCCGCCGCATCCTGGTCGCGACCGACGATATCGGCGCGGGGACGCGGGGGCGCTCGGAGCTCCCCGGACCGCTCCTGGGGAGCACCGCGTACCGGACACTCGACCTCGCACACTGTCCGGGCCTGGTCGTGCCGTGAGCCGCCAGGCCGGTCGGGGCCGGGCCTGGCCCCTCTGGTCCACTCGGGAGGGCGGCGCGATGTTCAAGAGGATCCTGGTCGCGATCGACGATTCGGAGCCCGCCCGCCGGGCGGTGGACGCGGCCGAGGACCTCGCCCGGCGGTACGGCGCCCAGGTCCGCGTGGTCCATGTCCACCGTCCGCTGGCGATCACCGTCGCCAGCGTCGGTGCGGAGCCGCTGCCCGGCACCCTCGACGACACTGACCGGGAGGTGGAGGCGTTGGACCGGTCCCAGGTGGAGGCGATCGTCGACCGCCTGAAGGCGGCCGGCATCGACGCGGTGGGGACGCTGGCCACGGAGGCCGGGCCGGCGGGGCAGGCGATCGCCCAGGTGGCGGCCGAGCACGCGGTCGACCTGGTGGTGACCGGCTCCCGCGGTCGCTCCCAGCTCTCCGGGCTGGTGCTTGGCAGCACCGCCTACCAGCTCATCCACCTGGTCCAGTGCCCGGTGCTGGTGGTGCGGTAGGCGGGCACCGGGCGGTTCGCCGACACCCGCCTGGCCGGTCCGTGCCGGCCTGGCTGTCGGGTCGCGGCACGGCTGGGGCGGCGCGGCAGGAGCGGCGGGGCTGTCCCGGCGGGCGTGCGACGCGGCCCAGGGCCCGTGCCCGGAACGAGGCCGGTCGCCAGGGTGGGGTCGCCCCCGGCGGACTCGGTGGGGCCACCGCGGGCGCGGCGGCCGGCACCGCAGACCTCACTCGGGCGGTGGTGTCCTCCCGCCCACTACGCCACCACGGGGAGCGCGCCACAGACGACCACCCCGACCTGGTCGGCGTCCAGTGCGATCGGGTCCCGACAAGCTCGCCGGGACCTCAGCTCAGCGCCCGCCCACCCCACCGGCTGCAGGCCGGGAGGAGCGCCGATGCCGAGCAGGTCGAGCCGGTGCCGGCCGTCGGCAGGGAGGCCGTCGGCCACGACCAGGACGTCGAGGTCGCTCCACTTGTTGACGTCGCCGCGAGCCACCGAGCCGACGACCACCACGGCGAGGACGTCGATCCTCAGGGCCAGGCCGGCAGCCCACCTGCGGGCGACGTCGAGTCGCGCGTCGCGCTCGGCCTGGCGGCGCGCGATGACGGGATGGGTCACTTGGACGTCCTCCGTCAGGGCTCGCCACGCGAGCTCCACACGCCGCCTCGCCGATGCCGTGGAGCAGTCCCTTCACCGCCAGCTGGGCGGCCTGCTCTGCCAGGAAGCAGGCTCATTCCGGGCGACCGCCATCGCTGACGAGGCGAGCGGTGTCGGCCGTGCGAGCCGCCTGCTCCTGCCACCGGCCGAACTCGACCTCGTCGAGGACGGCCATCGCGCCCCTCCTCTCCTGCCGGTGCCCCGAGCGCCGTCCGCGGGCGCGGCGAGCCGGACAGCTTCACCCTACAGGCGCCACCACAGTTCGCGCTGGCGTCCGGCGCCGCAGCCAGCACGCCCACCTGGGTGCCCGTGGCCGGCCCGTACGTCATCCCGAACCAGCCTCGTCCAGTCCGGCCAGGCCGACGCTGCTCGGCCTCAGAGAGGGATGCCCAGCGGCGGCCGAGCACCCTGGACCCGGGGGGGACGTCCGGGGGTCAGCTGTGACGAGCCGGCTCCACTGCGGCCGTCCGGGCGCCCTCCTGTCGCATCTGGTCCTCGATGGCCCCCGCGAGCCGGCGGAGGAAGGCCCGGACCACGGCCTGCACGAGTCGGGCCAGAGGGGCACGAGACCCGAGCTGGTCTCCGGGGCTGACGGGAGCCCGGAGGGAGCCCCGGACCCGGAGCTCGGTTCGTGCCCGGTCGAGTGGGCGAAGCTGCAGGTGGACCTCGCCGTGGCTCTGGAGGCCATCGACGGTGACGGCTTCCCAGGAGAGGGTGACGTCCCACGGCTCGGTCCCGGCGGCCGCGGGGGATCCCATGGCCACGGCCACCTGCCCCACGGTCCAGCTCGGCCACTCGGGGTGCATGCGCACCCGCAACGATTCGCCCTCCGCGTAGCCGGCCTCGAGCGCGGAGCGGACCCGACTCTCGGTGCGCAGGGCCCGGGCCACTCCGTCGAGGCCCTCCTCGACCTGGACCCAGTCGTCGACCTCCGATTCCATCGGCGCCTGGCGGTGGGAGTCGGTCGGGATCGGGAGCTCGCCGAGCTCCAGGCGGCGATCGCGCTCGGCCAGGTCCGCCAGGGTGGCGGCGGCGAGGACCTCTCGGAGCGCTCCCGTCGCTGCGCCCCAGGTCTCGTGCAGGGGGCACACCGCCTGCCACCGGCAGGGCCCCTCCCCGAGCGCGCATCGCTCGGCGCGCAGCGGTCCCTCGCCCGCCTCCACCAGATCAAGGACCCGGATCTCCTCCGGGGGCCGGCTGAGGCGGTACCCGCCGTCCTTGCCGGCCTTCGAGGTCGCCAGCTGGGCCCGCACCAGCTCCGCGAGGATCTGCGAGGCGAAGGTCTGCGGCACCCCCATCTCCGCCACCACCTCCCGGATCTTGCGCGACTCCCCGGAGGGGTAAGCCCGGGCGAGGCAGAGCCCCGAGCGGACCACGTAGTCCCCCCGCTTGGAGAGGGTCATGTTCACGACATCAAGTATAGCTCGTGACTTGACGTAGCGGCAAGGAGGAGGTATCATGCGCCATGACATCAAGTTGCCAGCTATACGTTATGGGAGTAACTCATGTCGGAGACCTCCACGGCGGACGGAGCGGTGGCCCGCCGGGATCCGGTCAAGGTGCCGATCCGGCTGCGGCCGGTGGTGGCGACCGGAGCCCGGGAGCACTTCGCCATCACCGACCCCCCCGCCGGTTGGGACATCGCCCGCCATCCCAGGGTTGCCCGCGTCCTGCGCAGCCGTCGCTTCCAGTTCGCCCTGATCCTGCCCAACCAGATCGTCTTCTGGCTGGTGATCGTGCTGGGCCTGGCGGGGACCGTGATCCCGGGCCTCAACTTCGGCACCGCGATCACGTGGTACCTGTGGTTCTGCCTGGTGTTCGTGATGATGGTGACGGTGGGCCGGGCCTGGTGCGCGATGTGCCCATTCGGGGGCTTCGGCGAGTGGGTCCAGCGGCACACCTTCTGGAAGCGCACCCAGCGGTCGCTGGGGCTGGGGCTCAAGGTCCCCGAACCGATCGCCCGTTACGGCTTCCTCTGGTCGATCGGCACCTTCGTCGGCCTCACCTACATCGAGGAGCATTTCAACATCGCCGTGCCGGGGGTGCCAAGCGCCACCTCCTGGATGGTGGTGGGGATCGTCGCCAGCGCGCTGATCTTCTTCCTGCTCTTCGAGCGGCGCAGCTTCTGCCGCTACTTCTGCCCGCTGACGGCGATCATCGGGACCATCGGGGCGGTCGGCTCGGCGGCCGGCTTCCGCACCCGCGACCGCTCCGTCTGTCTCGACTGCAAGACCAAGGACTGCATGCGGGGAGGCGAGTCCGGCTACGGCTGTCCCTGGTACACCTGGCCCGGCAGCGCCGACTCCAACCTCGCCTGCGGGCTCTGCAGCGAGTGCTACAAGGCCTGCCCCTCGCAGAACGTCGGCTTCTTCCTGCAGCGGCCGCTCAGCTCGGTGATCGCCCCCCTGCGCCGCCGCGCCGACGTGGCTTGGGGCATCGTCATCCTCTGGGGGCTCGTCCTCTTCCAGCAGGTCAACGCCTTCACCCCCTACGCCACCACCGACAGCTGGCTCAACCGCGAGCTCCACTTCCCCGGGTACCCCGATCCCGTCAGCTACTTCGGGATCATCGCCGTGATCGCCCTGGCGATGGCCGGGATCGCCTGGGGGACCGCGCGGGCGCTGGCCCGTCGCGACCTGCCCTGGCACACGGTGGGCCGCACCTTCCTGGAGCGCCGCACCCGCTTCCGGGCGTTCTTTCTGCCCATGGCCTACGGGCTCATCCCGGTGGTCGGCGCCGACTACTTCGCCCGCCAGCTGCCCAAGTTCTTCAAGCACGTCTCCCGCCTGATCCCCGCCATCGGCCACCCCCTCGGCTTCGGCTCGACCCACTCCCCCCTGTACAACGTCCGGCTGCTCGGCAATCCTCAGATCATCGCCGTGCAGGTCGCGGTGATCGCGGCGGGAACACTGGCCGCCGTCTTCACGAGCTGGCGGATCGCGAACCGGGACCTTGCCCCGATCGCCGCCCACCCCAGGGTGGCGCGGTGGATCGCGGTGGGGACCGCGGTGGCCTGCGGCCTCGCGGCCGGCTCCCTGTACGTCTTCATGAACGCCGCGTCGTAGGAGGCCGCCATGTCCCTCACCGAGATCCTGGGCCGGGAGGCGCTGGCCCCCCACGTGACCGTCCTGGTCGACCGCTGCGCCGGCTGCCAGGAGTGCATCGTCCGCTGCCCCACCGGCGCGCTCACCCTGGAGCCCGACACCTGGACCGCGGTCGCCGATGACACGCTCTGCGTCGGCTGCCGCCAGTGCGTCAGGACCTGCCCGTTTGCGGCCATCACGGTCGCCGGGGCCCTGGTCACGGCCCCGCGGTGCGACCCCGCGATCCATCACCCGGTGCCGCTCCTGGGTGATCGCACCGAGACCCGGCGCGGGCTCCATTCCTGGGCCGACGCGCTCCCCGAGGCCTCCCGGTGCCTGGAATGCCCGGATCCCACCTGCGTGCGGGGGTGCCCCGCGCACAACGACATCCCGGGATTCATCGCCGCCCTCGCCGAGGGAGACCTCGACGGGGCCCACCAGGTCCTGCGGCGGACCTCCATCCTTCCCGACGTCTGCTCCCGAGTCTGCGATCAGGCGCTCCAATGCGAGGGCGCCTGCAGCTGGTCGCTGGCGGGGGGGACGCCGGTGGCGATCGGGGCCCTGGAGCGCTTCGTGACCGACAACGCCCCGGCGCCGCCGCTTGGCCTCAGCTCCGAGCTGGGGCAGGGGCTGGAGGTCGCCGTGGTCGGCTCGGGTCCGGCGGGAGCGGCCGCCGCCTGGGCGCTCGCGGAGGCCGGCGCGCAGGTGACGGTGTTCGAGAAGGACGAGGTCCCGGGCGGCCTGCTGCGCTGGGGGATCCCGGATTTCACCCTCCCCGCCGCCCTGGCCGTCCGCCCCTGGGAGGCGTTGGTCCGAGCGGGAGTGCACCTGCGCTGCGGCACGACGGTGCGGGTCGAGGAGATGGACGGGCTCCTCGCCGGCCACGACGCCGTCATCGTCGCCAACGGGGCGGGCTCTCCCCTGGTCCCGCCGGTGCCGGGCACCGACCTCGACGCGGTCTGGGACGCCAGCCGGTTCCTCACCGAGGCGGGCGATGCCCTCGCCACCGGGCGCCCGCTCCCCGGCCTCGGCGGCGATCGGGACGGGAGCCAGCCGGGCCGGGTCCCGACGGTGCTCGTCCTGGGAGGCGGCAACACCGCCATGGACGTGGCCCGGAGCGCCCGGCGGCTGGGTGCCCACGCGATCTGCGTCGACTGGATGGACCGTCGCTTCGCTCCGGTGCGTCCCGACGAGCTGGAGGAGGCTGAGGCGGAGGGTGTCGAGGTGCGCTTCACCACCACCCTGGAACGGCTGGAGGGGCGGGGCGGCCGGGTGAGCACGGCATGGCTGTGCCGGACCCGGCAGGAGCGGGCCGACCGGCGTCCCCAGGTCCAGGGCGGATCGGCCCAGCCGCAGGCGGTGGACCTGGTGGTGATGGCGATGGGCTACCGGATCGACCCCGAGATGGCCCGGCGCTGGCCGGGAGTCCCGCTGGCCAAGCTCGTCCCCGAGCTGCCCGAGCGCGAGTGGCTGGGGAGCGGACTCTTCGCCAACCCGGCTCCCCCGTACGCGCGCCATCAGCCCGTGGGTCGCCTCGCCGTCGGACGGGAGTCGACCCGCCGGCTCGCCGCTCTGCCCAGGGCGGAGCGGTTGTGGGTCGTCGGGGACGCGTTGGTCGGTCCCTCCACCGTGGTGGAGGCGATGGCGCAGGGGAAGGAGGCGGCGCTGGCCGTGCTCGAGCGCTCGCCGCGCCGGCCTGGGCGATCACCGCGGCCGGGCCCGAGGCGGGTCCTCGTGGCGTACGAGAGCCGGGGGGGCCGGACGGCCGCGGCGGCGGGCATGGTGGCCGACGAGCTGACGGCCCGCGGGGCGGCGGTGCGGGTGCTCCCGCTGGCCCAGGTGGGCGTCCCCGAGTTGAGCCAGGCCGACCTCGTTGCCATCGGGACCTGGGTCGAGGGCGCCGTGGTCGCGGGCGTGGGTCCGGCGCGCGCCACGCGGGCCTGGCTCCGGCGGCTGCCTCGGCTGGGTGACCTGCCGGTGGCGGTGTTCTGCACCTATGGGGTGGCTCCGAGAGGCACCCTCTCCCAGCTCCGGGCGGCGTTGCAGGGGAAGGGTGCCCGGGTGGTCGCGGAGGGGGCGTTCCGCGGGCATGCCCGCGACCCGATCGCCCGCCAGGCCGCCGCACGATTCGCCGCGGTGGTCGGCGAGCGCCTGGACGAGGAGCTGGCCGACCGAAGCCCGGTGGAGGTCTCCCCAGCGACGGCGTGAACGGGGGACCCGGCGCGCTCGGCGGGACGGGCTCAGGCCGCCACCGTGATGGTGCCGGCCATGAAGCCGGGGCGTCCCATCGCGCCGCCCAGGCCGCCCGGCCCGCTCCCGCAGGGGTCCATGCACTCCCATGCGTAGGTGCCGGGCCGGCCGGTGCGGAGGGTGAAGGTGATCCGCGCCGCGCCGGCCATCGGGACGTTGATCCCGAGGGCGGGGATGGTGAGGGTGTGGGCCACCTGGGCCGGGGGGAGGCCGTGGAGGGTCCGGACCGCTCCGGTCGGGGTGTTGGGCGAGAGCAGGTCGATCGGCTGCACCTGCATGGCGTCCCCCACGGTCCCGGTCACCGTGGCGTAGCGGGTGAGAGCGCCCGTGAGCGGGGTAGCGTTGTCGAAGTCGGTCACCGTCACGGTGATGGTGGCATGGGCCGGGAGGGTGAAGCTGGAGGGGACGTAGGCAGGGCCCAGTGCGCCATTCCCCAACATCGTGCCGGTGACGATGCTGAGGGCGAGGCTGCTGTGCACGGGGGCGGCGACCAGGGCGACGGGGGCGGCCCGCTGACTCAGCCGGAGGTGGCCGCCCCAGCTGGTGGCGTAGCCGGCGATCAGCACCACCGCCGCCAGCAGCAGCGCGCCGACGCTGATCGCCAAGATGGCGGGGCCGATGTCCCGGGTCGGCTCATAGGACGGCCGGGCTCCCGTCGTCATGCGCCCGCCCGTCCGGTGGGGTGTGCAAGAGCCGCCGTCACGTCCCTCGTGGCGCTCACCCGGCTGCGCGCCCGCGGCTCACTCCAGCCCGGGACCACCGCTGCGGACGGCGATCGTCAAGGGACCGAGGGTGGACCACACTCAGGAGAGGGACGGCGCACACCGCCACCCAGACCAGCAGCATCGCGCCGACGGCCAGCGCGAGGGCGGCCACCCCGACCAGCCGCAGCACCTCGATCAGCATGGTGTCGTCACCGCCTCCGTGCTCATGCCACCGTACCTGATCCATCATCGGCAGCGGTGGCGGCCTGGGCGACGGGGTGATCCGCGCCAATCGGACCGGGTTCCCCGGGGGCGGCCGCGGAGGCGGCCGCGGCACGACCCGCGTAGGACCCGCAGCGGTCGGCACCGGCCGGCGGAGGACCGGGGCATGACCCTGCGGACGACCGCGGTGCGGGTGCGCGGGAACCACCGGGGCGGGGGGACGCCAATGGGTGGCGCGATGGCCACCGGCCCGGGACCGCGCCTCAGGCTGGTCATCGCGGAGGACCACGCGATCGTCCGGGCGGGTGTGCGGGCGTTGCTGGACGGGGAGCCCGAGCTGGAGGTGGTGGGCGAGGCCGCCTCCGGCCCTGAGGCCCTGGACCTGACCTCCCGACTCCTCCCCGACGTGGCGCTGATGGACATCCGCCTGCCCGGCATGAGCGGCCTCGCGGTCGCGGGCGCGCTGCACACGACCCATCCCCAGGTCCGCGTGCTGATCATGAGCGCGTTCGACGACGTCGACTACATCCGGGAGGCGCTCCGCGTGGGGGCGGCCGGCTACCTGCTCAAGACGGCGAGCCCGGCGGAGCTGGTGCGGGCGATCCACAGCGTGGCGGCCGGCACGGTGGTCCTCGACGCCGCCGTCTCGGAGAAGGTTGCGGGCCGGTTGCAGGACGTGCCTGTCGCCGCCGGGGTCGGGCTCACCGCGCGGGAGGGCGAGGTGCTGGCCCTGCTGGCCCGGGGCCTGCCCAACAAGCTGATCGCGACCAGGCTCAACTGCGGGCTGCGCACCGTCGAGGGGCACGTGACCCAGGTCCTCGCCAAGCTCGGCGTCCGCTCCCGCACCGAGGCGGCGGTGTGGGCCACCGCGCAGGGCCTGGTCGACCAGGAGCTGAGCCAGACCAGTGGCCAGCCCTGAGCGACCGGCGGCGCGCGGCCCGGTCGGCTTCCCCCGCCCCGCCATGGACGTAGGGGCGGCGGACGCGGGGTCGGGGCGCCCACACCTCCACGACCTGCTCGCCGCGGTCGTCCGGGCAGTCCGGCCACCGGTCGGGGACAGGCGGTTCTGGATCATCCAGGGGATGGTCCTCCTGATCGCCAGCGCCCACTTCCTCATCGACGTCAAGGACCTGCTGCGCTCGACGCCGTTCCCGAATTCGACCACGGTGGGATTCCTGCTCCTCCCGGTGGGCTACGCGGCGGTGAGCTTCGGCATCCGGGGGTCGGTGGCGACCGCCGTCTGGGTGACGCTGGTGTGGCTGCCGGACCTGCTGCTGCCCAATGACCGGGGGCAGCCCTGGGCCGACGTCGTCCAGCTGGCGCTGGTTATCGGGATGGCGGTGTTCGTCGGCATCCACATCGAACGGGAGCGGGCGGCGAGGGTCCGCGCCGAGCTGGCGGAGGCAGCCCATGCGCACGCCGAGCGTCGAGCGCGCTCGTACGCGGTCCGGTTGCTGGGGGCGCAGGAGGAGGAGCGGCGACGCATCGCCCATGAGCTCCACGACGCACCGGTGCAGCTGCTGGCGCACCTGGTGCACCGGCTGGGGGGGCGGGGCGGGGCCGGCGGAGCGAGGGGCAGGACGGTCCCGGCGGCACCGACGGCCCGCGACCTGGCCCTCGGCGCTCTCGACGAGCTGCGCCAGATCACCCGCGGGCTGCGCCCGCCGCTGCTCGACGAGCTCGGACTGATGGCCGCCCTGCGGGCGCTGGTCGCCCAGACGTCGCGCACCAGCGGGACCGAGGTGCGCCTCGACGCTCCCGCCACCGGTCCCGACCTTTCCCCGGAGGTCGAGCTGGCCCTCTTCCGGATCACCCAGGAGGCGCTCACCAACGCGGTCCGCCACGGCGACCCCGGCTCGATCGCGGTCGGCTTCGCGGTGCAGGACGGACGGGTTGTGCTCACGGTCGCCGACGATGGCCAGGGCTTCGACCCCCGGGCCGTCGACGGCGACGGCCGCGCTGGCCTCGGCCTGCTCGGCATGCGGGAGCGGACCGAGCTGCTCGGCGGTCACTTCGAGGTCACCTCATCGGTGGGCCGCGGGACGGTCGTCCTGGTGCGGGTGCCCCTCGCCGCGGCGGCGGTCACGGTGGCCCCCGGGCCGCACGACTCATGACCGCGGCCGGCTGCCCGTCCCGGCCCGCCCTACCGGCTTCCCGGCCGCGCTTTCGACGCGAATCGGTAGTGCTCCCGCCACACCAGGCGGTGGAGGCGCAGCCAGCGGGGAAGGTCGCGCAGCCCGGGGATGAACGGCACCAGGACCAGGAGGGTGGAGAGCAGGCCCATGACCAGCACCACCATGAGGTCAGCGTTGCTGGCGGTGCTGAAGGGAGGGATCTGGTACCAGAGGGTGTAGAGCCAGAGCCACGCCTGCCCGGGATAGCGGCCGGTCTCATTCGTCATTCCCCACTGGTTGCCGGCCAGGTTCTGCCGCGCAGCCAGCCCGGCGAGGTAGCTCCCGTCACCCAGGAAGAGCAGCGGCTTGGTGTAGTCGGTTTGATAGAAGCGGCCGCGGCTGCGCGCCAGGACTGCGTCGAGGGCACCGGCCCTGCCGTCCGCCAGCAGCGCCTGGAGCATGACGTTGAGGGGCCCGTAGCGGCCCGGGCCGACCAGGACCAGCGGACCGTGGACCCGGGCATGCTCGAGGGCGGTGTCATAGGCGCTGACCCATCGGTCCTGCTGCACAGGCGAGGCGTGCTGGTACTGGAGGAGGGCGGCCGTGAGTGCGGGCCGGCCCACGCCGGCCAGCTCCAGGGGCTGGATCACGTCCGCCCGGGCCGGGTTGACGGGCTGGTGCACCCCAGCCCACACCTGCGGCGCCAGCGGCCCCAGGGTCTGCACCGCCGCGCCGATTCCGGCCCCGCGGTCGTGGTCCGCGCCGTCCGCGTCGACGTTGTAGGGCGGTCCGTAGTCGCTGCTGATGGTTGCGCCCTGAAGCTCAGCCGCGGCCGTCTGCAGGAAGTCCGTCGGCGCCGTGCGGGCCCAGCTCTGGATGGTGACCGGGGGCTCGTCCGGCGAGGAGAGGAGGACGCTGAGCCCCAGCACCACCACCAGCATCACCGCCAGCACGACGGTGATCTCCTTGATGAGGTCGTAGGGGGCCGTCGGCACCCCCCGGTAGTAGCTCGTCTGGTCGACGCCCGGACGCTTCACGAGGACTCCTCCGCGGGCGGTTTGACCACCCCCCGCATCCGCACCAGGACCACGTGCGCCACCACCAGCGCGGTGATCAGGACCGGAAAGAGCACGATGTGCAGCCCGTACATCTGGCCGAAGTTGAGGACGTTGAAGAACGCTCCCGCACCGGTGGCATTGACGCCGTCCTTGGCGTTGACGGCGATCCACTGGGAGTCGAAGTTCTGCTGGGACAGATAGCCGGTGAAGGCGGTGACGACGCTGATCAGGAAGATCACCACCCCCACCATCCAGGTGGCCGCCCGGCCGTCCCGCCAGCCCTGGGCGAAGTACTGCCCCCAGAGGTGGAGCACCATGAAGATGAAGAACATCTGCACGCTCCAGAAGTGAATGCTGTTGAAGAAGTGGCCCTGGGGGGAGACGTGCCACCACTGGGGACCGAAGAAGGCCAGCACCACCCCGCTGCCGATCACCAGGATCAGGGAGGCGATCGCGGCCACCCCGAAGACGTACACCCAGGATCCGACGTAGGCTGGCTCGTGGTCGGGCAGCAGATGCTCCATCGGCAGCTCGCGCTGGATCAGTCGCCGCAGGATCACCGTCCAGCTGCGGGTCGCACGCTCGTCAGAGTCGGTCCTGTCCCCGGGGTCGACGTCACCGCTCACGGTCGCCCTCCCGGTAGCTGCGCTCACGTCGCTTCCGGCCCGGGAAGGGCAGCAGGAGGGCCAGCACGAAGAGCAGGATCATGAAGGCGATCAGGCCCAGGTTCGGCAGCGAGATGAGGATGAAGCCCCAGTGCAGGTAGGGGGCCGGCTGGTTCATGCTGAGGTCCTCCCTGGTGGGCGTCCGAGCGGTCCGACGGCACCCCGGTGGCTCCCGCCCGGCCAGGATCGGAGAGCGGCTGTCCCGCTGCCCAGGGTGGGATCGCCCCCGTCCGGCCAGGTGGAAACCCCCGGGGGTGGGGAGCGAGCCACGACTATCGTAGGGCACGGTGCGATGTCCACCCCCATCACCGTCCTGATCGCCGAGGACCACACCCTGGTCCGGGAGGGGACCCGCGAGCTCCTGGACCGGGAGCCCGACATCACGGTGGTGGCCGAGGCCGGGCGCGGCGACCTGGCGGTGGAGCTGGCCGGGCGCCATCACCCCGACGTGGTCCTGATGGACATGCGCATCCCGGGGCTGAACGGCGTCGACGCGACCCGGGCCATCCAGGCGATCGCCCCGGCGGTGCGGGTGGTGATCGTCAGCGCCTTCGAGGACGAGGACTACGTCCGCGAGGCGTTGGCCGCTGGGGCGGCCGGTTACGTCCTCAAGACCGCGCCGTCCCGGGAGCTGGTGGAGGGGGTGCGCGCCGTCGCCGCCGGGGCGATCGTCCTCAGCCCCCAGCTCTCACGCCGCCTGGCCCAGGGGCAGGGAGAGCCCCGCCGCGCCACCGACCGGCTGAGCCCGCGCGAGCTGGCCGTCCTCCGCCGCATCGCCCAGGGACGCGCCAACAAGGAGGTCGCCCGCGACCTGGGGATCAGCCTGCGCACCGTGGAGGGCCACCTCCACAACATCTTCGAGAAGCTCCGGGTCGGCTCCCGCACCGAGGCGATCGTCCACGCGGTCGGCCACGGCGTGGTATCGATCGAGCCGCCCGAACGGCCGTGACCCCGGGCGGGACGCCGCGCCGGGGCGGCGTCCTCCGCCGGGCGGTCCGTCCCCCGGTCGGCTCGACGCGATTCTGGGTCGTCCAGACGCTGGCGGTCGTGATCGGCCTCATCCACGCCGCCGCCGCGGGTCTCGGGCCCCTGCGCCCGGTCGGGCTCCCCGACAGCGCCACCCTGGTGCTGTTCCTCCTCCCCGTCCTGTACGCGGCCCTCAACTTCGGGCTGGCGGGATCGATCGCCACCGCCGCCTGGGTGACCATCCTCGCCCTGCCGGTGCTGGTCCTCAGCGACGGGGCGGGGGCACGCTGGGTGGATGGGGCCCAGCTCGCCGGCCTGGACCTGGTCAGCCTCGTCGTGGGGCGGAGCGTCGAGCGCGAGCGGGCGGCGCGCCAAGCGGCGGAGCAGGCGGGCGCGGCCCACCGAGCCGCGGAGGTCCGCTACCGCGCCCTGTTCCGCGGCCATGTGGCACCGACCCTGGTCGCCGATGCGGACGGGCGGGTGCTCGAGGCCAATCCCGCTGCCGTCCAGCTCTTCGGGCACGGGGCCGTCGGGCGCCAGCTCAATGACCTCGTCCCCAGCCCAGCCCGAGGCGCCCCTCCCAGCCTCGGCGTGCTCACGCTGCACGACGCCCGCGGTGAGCAGCGGACGGTGCGTCCGGTCGAAGTCGCGGTCCGCGCGCCGGCGGGCGGTTTGCGCCTGCTGGTGTTCCGCGACGTGACCGACGAGGCGCGTGCGCGCGGACGGATGGCCGCCTACGCCGCGGGGGTCGTCCGCGCGCAGGAGGAGGAGCGACGCGCCATCGCCGCCGAGCTCCAGGACGAGCTCCTCCAGGTGCTCGTCGGGCTGGCCCGACGCCTCCAGGCGCTGGCGGCGTTCCCCGGAATCCCTCCTCCGGTGGTCTCCACACTCAGCGAGGCGGCCCACCTCGCCGCCACGATCGGCCAAGGGCTCGGCGCGACGGCCGCCGGGCTGCGGCCGCCGGTCCTGGACGACCTCGGACTGGAGCCGGCTCTGCGCGGCCTCGTGGCCGGGGCCGAGTCCGCCGCAGGGCTGGCGGGGCGGCTCCAGGTGATCGGGCTGGAGGGCCGCCTCTGCGCGGCCGTGGAGCTGACCGCATTCCGCATCGCCCAGGAGGCGATCCGCAACGTGGAGCAGCACGCCCGCGCCCGCCAGCTGGTGGTGCGGCTCGCGTGCCGGGGGGACCACCTCCACCTCATCATCGGTGACGACGGTGCTGGGTTCACCCTCCCGCTGTCCGAGGGCGCCCCGGCCGGCCTCGGACTGCTCGGGATGCGCGAACGGGCGCACGGCCTCGGTGGCTCACTCCAGGTGCGGTGCCGGCCCGCTCGGGGGACTGTGGTCACCGCCTCTCTCCCGGCCACTCCGGCCAGGGCCGACTGCGCGCCGGTGAGGACCGCCGCGGCCGCCCCGACCGTTGGCGAGACCGACAGTGTCGGCCGCGATGGGACCACGGTCCGCTGATCCTGCACAGGAGCACGTCACCCGGTCACCTCGCCCGGTCCGGGAACGTGTCCGCGGCCAGGGCATGGCGGACCCGCGGCCTGCGCTCGAATGGCGTCCGCGGCGCCGCCGCCGGAGCAGAGTTCGGAGCGGGTCCTCGCCGAGCGCTTCGCCCCCGGCGAGCTCGACGATTCCGAGTACCGGGCTCGCCTGGCCACCCTGCGGGGCGAGCGACCAACATCGGAGGGCGGGCGGGGCATGAGGCGATCTCGTGCACCGGATCGCGGGTACGGTCAGCGAGCGGGAAAAGCTACAATCTCCCTGTGCGCCGGGCCGATGGGAGAGCCATGAGCGTCGAGCTTCACGTCACCGGACGGATCCAGACGGGCCGATTCGCAGAGTTCCTGGAGGCTGCCGAGCGCTGGCGGGCCTATCGCCGCGAACGCGCCTGGGCCCTCCCCCGCATCCTCTGCGGGCTTTCCGGGGAGATGAACTCGGTCCGCCTGATCTTCGCCTATCCAGACCTCGGCGTGTTCGAGCGTCAGGATGTCGAGGAAGCCGGCGATCGCCGCTACGCGGAAGTGGCCATGGGGATGCCCTTCGAGGGACCGATAGTGTACACGCTGTATCGAGACGTCCTGCCACCCTCGACGTGATCCAGCCGCCGAGCTGGTCGAGCACGTGCGGGCGCTTCACTGCTCGCTGTCCTCGGCGCCCGGCGGGCCGGTGACCGAGCGGGGTGCACGCCACCTGGCCCTGCTCACCGACCCTGGAGCGGTCGCCGACGCGCTGGTCGGCCTGCTGCGACAGCATCGCCCCAATCCACCGCCCACCGCCCGATCATGATCCACACCTCCTACAGTGCCTGATGGGAGCGCGGCTCCACCGGGTCGTCAACGACTTGACGTCGTGCTGACCAAGCGGGCTTCGGGACCAGCGAGCCTTGCACCTGTCAATGCAAGTGGTGGCCGATGGCAGTGAACGTGCGCGTGGCGTGCCCAGAGGGCCACGACCGGATCGTGGCCGGTGGCCGTCGTCTCGATCTCGCAGCCGAAGGTGGGTTGCGTCCACTTCGCTGGCGTCCGGCCGGACCAGCGTCGCAGCGGGAGCGCCCGCCGGCGGATCACACAGTCCCTGGACGCGAGAGCGACGCCGACCTCCCCTGCGCACACCACCCTTGCGCACACCACCCTCGACCCCATCATCCTCGCTGGGGCAGGATCGGGAAGGGGGCTCTCGGTCCCACCGACGTGCCGTCGCGCGCCATCATCACCGCGCATGCCACGGCGGCGGTGACCGACTGCGACAGCGTTACGCCCCTCACCGCTGGTCTCGTCCACAATGATCGGGTGGCTGAGGCGCGTCGGTGACGGCGATGGACGTCGGGGATGAGGCCGGTGGCGACAGCCCCCCGGGCGCCTCCCACGCGCCGGTGTCCCTCGGCGGCCACTGGATCGCGGCTGCCCTGGCGAGTCGCGGGGTGGACACGGTGTTCACCCTCCCGGGCGGGGCGGTGGTGCCGATCCTGGACGGGCTGCGGCGGGCGGGGGTCCGCTGCATCGACGTCCACCATGAGAGCGCGGCCGCCCAGATGGCGGTCGGCTGGGCGCTCACCACCGGGCGCCCGGGGGTCGCCGTGGTCACCGCCGGTGCCGGCTTCACCCATGCCGTGTCAGGGCTGGCCGACGGGGTGCTCGGGCGGCTGCCGCTGCGGCTCGTCGCGGGGCGGACTGCCCGCGAGCGCCAGGGTCGGGGCGCCGTCCAGGACATCGATCAGGCGGCGATCGCGACCGCGGTTGGGTCCGGCGTGACGGTCCTCCCCCCGGAGCCCGCGGCGGCGGCGGCCGCGCTCACGGCGGCCTGGGACCGTCTCGCCGCCGGCCCCGCCGCCGCACATTGCTTCGAGGTGCCGGGCGACACCGCGTGGGCGCCGAGCCCGATCGTTCCCCGGGTCGCCCGGCCGCGCGGCGGGCCGCCGCCGGCGCTCCCCGACCCCGCCGATCTGGCCCGGGCGACCGCCCTCATGGAGGGCGCCGAGCGGCCGGTGGTCCTCTGTGGAAGCGGCGCCTTCTGGAGCGGAGCCGGCCCCGCCCTCAGGCGGTTCGCCCGTCGCACCGGGATCCCGGTGGTGACCACCAGCGCGGCCCGTGGGCTGGTCCCCGACACCGACCCCGGCTGCCTCGGCGGGCTCATCCACGGCGGGATGGCGACGGCGATGGCGGACGTCGTCCTCGTGGTCGGTTCGCGCTTCGACGGCAACCTGCTCTTCGGCGGTCCTCCGCTCTTCCCCGAGGGCCAGCGGATAGGCGTCATCGACCAGGATCCCCAGGCGGACACCGCGGCCCGCCCGGTCGACGTCCGTCTGGTCGGGGACGCCGCGGCCACCGTCGATCGGCTGGCGACCGCGTGGGGTGGCGGGGCGCAGGCATCCGACTGGCCGGCCAGGGCCGCGGACGCGGTGGCGGCGAGCCGGGAGCGCTGGGCCGCCTCGGTGCCGGACCTGTCGACGGACGGTGAGCGACTCCACCCCGCGCACCTGCCGTTGACGGTGGCCCGGGCGCTGGGGCGTATGCCCGCCACCGTCGTGGTCGACGGAGGCGACATCCTCACCTGGTCGCTGCCCTTCCTCCCCGCCCTGCGCCCCGGGAGCCTCGTCACCAGCAGCACCACCCTGGGCACCATCGGGGTCGGCCTCCCCTACGCGATCGCGGCCGCACTTGCCCACCCGGACCGGGTCACGGTCCTCATCACCGGCGACGGCGCGCTCGGCCTCGCCGCCATGGAGCTCGCCACCGCGGTCCGCCACCGGCTCCACCTCGTGATCCTGGTCGCCAACAACGGTGGCTGGGGGGACGTCCGCCACCTCCAGCGGGCGCGGCTCGGCGAGGCCGGGGTGGTGGCCAGCAGCTTCGGGGACATCCGCTTCGACCGCCTGGCGGAGGCGCTGGGGGCCGGTGGGCACCGCGTGGGCGGCGCGGTCGGGCTCGCCCGAGCGGTCCGCGCCGCCCTGCGCCACCAGGGGGTGACGCTGCTCGACGTCCCGACCGAGCCGGAGGCGGACAACTGGCTCATGGCCGCGATGGGGCAGCTCGGGGTGCTCTGATCCGGCCGCCGCGCCCGGGTCAGGCGCGGACGGTCCGAGGCAGCGTCCGCCCTCGACCCCGCGCCGCCTATCCTCGGCTCCAGGCGTCGACGCCGGGATGCTCCAGCGCTCGCTCGGTCCCGCCCGAGCGCAGCACCAGCCCGGCGTGGGCGCTCGCAGCTCGCCCACCACGGTGGCGATTCCATCCGCGGCGAGCGCCCCCAGGAACCGTTCCTTGGCAAGGGACATAGGAAACCCCTGCCACGGATTCCCGCTCGGGTCGGGAAGCTCCGGGACGATCCCGGTTCTTGGTTCACCGCGGTCTGCCGGGCCACCCGGTCTTACGTCCGCTCCCCAAGCGTTTTCCGTCTCCGCCGCACTGGCGGCGACGCGCCCGGTCTTCAGTTGTTCGCCGCGGGACTTGGGTCTCGTCCCGACGTGCGTACAGCGTACGCCTGTTCGGCTCGGATGTCAAGCACCGCCCCGGCCCATGGGGCCGGACCCCCGTGTGCCACTACGCTCCCCCATGTCCGACATCCACGAGCAGGTCCATGCCCCCGGCACCTGTCGTGCCGGTGGGCTCGGGCTCTCGTTCCGCAATGGCCGGTGCCGCCGCGCCCCGGTGCCTCGGCCACCGGGCCCTCACCCCGCCAGCTCCTCCAGCGCCTCGCGAATCACGACCGCCTGGTTGCGGACCGTGTCCCGGGCGCCGTAGAGGAGGACCAGCGGCCCGGTGGCGGTGAGGGCCAGCAGCTCCCGCAGGAGACGCTGCCGCTCCGGCTGCTCCAGCTCGGTCCGGTAGCGGCGCCGGAACTCCGCCCATCGCTCCGGCCGGTGGCCGAACCAGAGGCGCAGGTCGCGCGAGGGGCCCAGCTCGGGGAGCCAGCTGTGCAGGCGCAGGCTGTCCTTCCTGATCCCGCGCGGCCAGACCCGGTCGACCAGCACCCGGCGGGACGGGGTCTCTTCACCGGGATCGTGGACGCGTCGCAGGCGAATGTCCAGGGGGTGGGTCGGTCCGGCCACGACGGGGCTCATGCCCGCCGGGCGATCCGGACCCGCCAGGTGGTCGGCCCCTGCTCCAGGTAGTCCCAGCTGCAGGCGGGGCCCCGGGTGGCCTCCAGCTGGTAGCGCAGGGGGATCGGATCGTGGTCGTTGACCAGGGTCACCGCCTCGCCCGCCGCGAGCCGGTCCAGGGCGGCGAAGATCAGCGCATGGCGCTGCCCCGGCGGGACGGTGCGCACGTCGAGGAGTCCGTCCGGGACGGCGGCGGCGGCGAAGGCCACCTCGCCCACCTCGTAGGCGATGTCGGGGGCGAGGTGGTTGCCGATGAAGCAGCGGTCGCGGGCGGTCCGGGCCGCGGTCTCGTACGCCGCTCGGCGCTGCTCATCCGCCCCGACGAAGGTGGGGGCGACCCGGATCTCCGACACCCGGGCCCTGGCCGGGAGGTCGGCGACGGTTCCCGCCGCCGCGACCTCCACCCGCAGGACCGGCAGGCCGCCCTTGGCCAGCAGGCTGGCCAAGGTCGCGGTGTAGCAGCTGGCGACCGCGCTCACCAGCAGGTCCTCCGGGCTGGTGCCCTCCCCCTTGCCCCCCATCGATGCGGGGGCGGAGCAGGCGACCGCCTGGCCACCGGTGTGGACGACGCCGCTCCCCTGCCGGCCGGCCCCGGTCCACGTGATCCGATCTTCGAACGTGAGGGTCGTCATGGTGTGCGCCTCCTGGGGCGGGTGCTGGTGGCGGGGTCGCCGGGCCAACGGCGTGCGCCATCCTCGTCCACCTGGGCTCCGAGGCCCACGGCGAGGCGGTTCCAGCCGTTGATCGCGACCACCGCCAGGGTCAGGGCCACGCACTCCGCGGGCGTGAAGTGGTGGGTCAGCGTCTGATAGATGTCGTCCGGTGCCCCTCGCTCCGGCAGCAGCGTGAGGCTCTCGCACCAGGCCAGCGCGGCGCGCTCCGCGGGGGTGAAGACCGGGGCGGTGCGCCAAGCCGCGAGGAGGTGCAGCCGGCGCTCGTCCCCCCCGAGGGCGCGGGCGTCCTGCGTGTGCATGTCGAGGCAATGGGCGCAGCCGTTGAGCTGCGAGGCCCTGGCCCGCACCAGCTCCAGGAGGCTCTGGTCGAGGCCGCTGGCGGCGACCGCTCGCTCCACCTCCGACATCGCGTCCACCGCGGCGGGCATGACCGTGCCGACGTCGATGCGGATCCGCTGGATTCCGGCGTCGACGGCCTCTCCCCGCCTCACCCGCCGCCACCGGCCAGCCGCTGGTGGAGGGCGCGCCGCTCGGCGGCTGGGAGCCGGTCGAGGAGCGGGACGTAGACCTCATTCTCCTTGGTGAGGTGGAGCTCCAGGACCGCCTGGAGGGCGGTGAGGAGCTGCCGGGCGCGCTCCCGCCCCCCCTCGGAGAGGGGTCCGCCGGCGACCTCGCCCAGGGCCGCGACCATCTCGGCGATGACGCGGTGGTCGGTGGACATGGTCCGGGTGGCGCCGCCCACCGCCCGCAGGACCGCCTCCACTGCCGGGTAGACCGAGCGCTCCTCCTCCGCCGCGTGCGGCAGCAGCCCGTGACGGAGGAAGTCGAGCGCGCCGGCCAGGCGCTGACGCAGCTGGGGCTCGCCGAGCGCCGGCGCGTCGGCGGCCAGGTCGCCGAGCCCTCTCACCTGCGGGAGCAGCGCCCCGTGCTCCTCCAAGACTAGGGCGGCGACGTCGGGGGCCTCCTCCGGGGCGGGCCAGGAGGCCCCCGCCGGCTGATGGTCCTCGGGGCCCGGCGGGGGGCTCACCACGGTGACCGCGACCAGCCGGCCGCCGAGCGCACGCAGGCCGCGGGTCTCGCCGGCGGGGACGACGATCACGTCGCCGGCCCTGACATCGTGGGCGCCGTCCCCGGCATACACCTGCCCGACCCCTTCCATGATCGCCATCACCAGGTCCCGCGCGGGGGCGTGCAGGGGGATCTGCTGGCCGTCCTCCAGCGCCGCCACCACCACCCGGAGGTGCTCGGTCTCGGCCAGGGCGCGCCAGCCGACGCCGTTGGCGGCGAAGACCGCCAGGTCGGCCGCGCGACCGACCAGCGCGTGCGGCGTCCCGGCCACCATCTCACCCGACCTGCCGGCGGAAGACGACCCGGTAGTCGCCGCCACCGAGGGGCTCGGTCTGGTGCTCGAACCCCCGGCCGCCGAGGACGTCGTAGAGGGGGACCGGGTCGAGCGGAGCGATCAGCTCGAACGGCTCCGCCGGCCCGAGGCCCGCCACCGCCGCCATGATCAGGGCGAAGGGGTCGTCTCCCCTCGCCATCGCCGGCCGCACGTCCAACTGCGCCATGACCACCTCCGCTAGCGCCAGCCGAGCGCGTGCTTGGCCGACTCGCTCATCATCTCCGGATCCCAGCGGGGCTCCCAGACCAGCTCCACCGCCACCGTGCCGACGCCGGGGATGCTCTGAAGAGCGCGTCGCACGGCGTCCGGCATGCTGTCGCTCATCGGGCAGCCCGGGGTGGTGAGGCTCATCACCACCTCGACCCCGCCGTCCCTCACGCCGAGCCGGTAGATGAGGCCGAGGTTGACGACGTCGATCCCCAGCTCGGGGTCGACGACCCAGGCCAGGCGCTCCCAGCCCTCCTGCCGCAGCAGATCGTCGGGCATGTCGAGGCCCGGCGCTCGCGGATCCACGCCGTCACGCCGCCGGCGGGGCCGGTGCCGCCCGGTCCAGGTGGGCGATGCATCGGCCCGGCTCGACGAGCGGGTCGAGGCGGGAGGCGGTGAGCGGGGCCCCCATCTCCCGCAGGGCACCGCGCATGAGGCCGAGGTGGGCGGCGCAGACGACCGTGGGGGTGCGCCGGGCCAGGTCCAGGAAGGGGCAGCGTCGCAGGTGGACCTGCCGTGCCCCGCCGGTCTCGATCGGCTCGGGATGAAACCCGAGCTCGTCCAGCAGGACCGTGAGGCGAGCCACGGCCACGCTCTCGGTGGGTGCGCCGGCGGACCCCGGCGGCGCGACCAGCTGCCGCCCCCAGGTCTCGCCGGCGGCCCTGGCGTCCGCCTCGGGGTCGGCCGAGGCGGTGGCGAGATGGTGGCTGAGGACCTGGGCCAGGAGCTGGTATCCGTGGGGGTCTCCGCCGTCGTCGGCGACCGGGCTGCGGGAGGCGGCGAGGACGGTCCACAGCTGCCGCGGCCGGCCGCGCCGCGAGGCCCGGTCGAACGAGGGGGACGCCAGGCCCGCTCGCGCCAGCACGCCGAGGTGGAAGCGGACCGTGCTGAGGTGGAGCCCGGTGCGGCGGGCCAGCTCCTGGGCCGAGGCCGGCCCCGGTGCCCGCCGCAGCTCGGCCAGGAGGGCGAGGCGGGTCGTCCCGCCCAGGGCCTGATGGACCCGCAGCTCCTGGCGCTCCAGGCTCAGCACGCGCCTATTATAGCTGAATCGGGTTAGACTAATGGAACGTATGGCAGCCCCGGCCATCCGGCCCCAGCGCTCGCCCGAGCTCGCCCTGCCGCTGCCCTACCTCATGGCGGCGCTGGCGGCGTTCGTGGTCGCCGCCGCCGGGGTCCCGCTGCTCGCCCCCGACCTCGTGCGCGGGAGCGATGACCCCAGGGTCTTCGCCCTCACCCACGTCGCGGTGCTGGGGTGGGTGACGATGGCGATGATGGGGGCCCTCTACCAGCTCTTCCCCGTCGCGCTCGGGGCTCGGATCCACAGCGTCCGGCTCGGCCGCTGGAACTTCTACGCCTATGGCGCCGGGGTCAGCGGCTTCGTCCCCAGCTTCTTTGTTGACTGGACACCGGGGGTGGCCGCCTTCGGGGTGCTGGTGGTGGGGGGGATCGCCCACTTCGCGTCCAACCTCCTGCGCAGCTACCCGTCGGTGCGGCACTGGCACCCGATGGCCGCCTATGTGCTGGCGGGCCTGGCGTGGCTGGTGGTGACGATGGGGTTCGGGCTGACCTGGGCGCTGGACTGGGAGTTCCACTGGTTCGTCATCACCCCGGCGATGCTGGCGGCTCACGTCCACGCCGGGCTGGTGGGCTGGCTCGGCTGCACCTGGATGGGGGTCTCGTACAAGCTGATGGAGCTCTTCGCGCTCGCCCATCGCGGGAGGTGGCGGGTCGCCTACGCCAACCTGATCCTGGTCAACGGTGCCCTGGTGGGCCTCGACGTCAGCCTCGTCGTCCGGCCGGCCTCCGGGGCCACCCTGGTCTTCGCGTCTCTGCTCGGGGCGGCGGCGGTGGTCTTCGCCTGCGACCTGGTGGCGCTGTGGGTCCGCCGCCGCCGCCGGCCGGTCTCGCTCGAGCAGGGGCACGTCGCGGTCAGCCTCGCCTCGCTGCTCCTGGCGGTGGGGCTCGGGGTGCCCCTGGCGGCGGGGGCGACCGTCGCCCCGAGCTGGGTCGTGGCCTACGGCTACGCCGCGATCGCCGGCACCTTCGGCTTCGCGGTGGTGGGCAAGACCTACAAGATCGTTCCGTTCCTGGTCTGGCTGCACCGGTACAGCCCCCACGCCGGCACCCGGCCGCTGCCGCTCCTGACCGACCTCGTCGACGGGCGGCTCGGGGTGGCCAGCTTCGCGCTGCTCGCCCTCGGGTACGCCACCGTCCTCGCCGGGCTGCTCAGCGCCCGGGTGGTGTGGGTGCAGGCGGGGGGGATCACCTTCCTCGGTGGCGCGCTGTGCTTCGCGGGGGCGATCGTGGGCGTCGTGTGGCCGGGGCGGTGGATCGGACGCTCCGGGCCAGGGGGTGGCCCCCGCCGCCCGGCCGTCGCGGCGTTGCCCGGAGCCCGGCTGGACCCCGCGGCCGTCCCTACGCCGCCGCGGTGACGCCGTAGAGGCAGCCGGGGTCCTCGCCGAGGGGGTCACCGGTGGCCGCGAAGGCTCGGGCCCGAGAGCCCCCGCAGAGGGTGCGGAACTCGCAGCCGCCGCAGCGACCCCCGAAGCGTCCGTGGCGGATCGCCTGCAGCAGGGGGCTATGCCGGTACACCTCAGCCAGGGCCTCGGTGCGGACGTTCCCCAGGGGCACGGGGAGGAATCCGGATGGGAAGACGGCGCCGTCGTGGGCGACGAAGACCACCCCCATGCCGTCACGGGTGGCCACGCTCGGGGCGGCCGGACGCCGGACGGGCGGGCCCAACAGCCCGGTCAGGCGCTGCTGCAGACGCCGGTACAGCTCCCCCAGCCCGAAGCGCTCGCGCGGGCTCGCCCCGTCCTCCAGGGCACGGCGCGCCTGCACCACGCGTCGGAAGAAGGGGGCCTCCACCGTCCGCACCAGGACACCGTGGCGGGAGGCGTCGACGAGGAAGTGGCAGACGTCCTCGTTCTCGGCGGGGGTCAGCTGGGCCACCCGTTCGCCCCGCCCCACCTGGACCAGGAAGAACACCTCCCAGGTCGGCACCCCGAGTGCCACCAGGAGGGCGGCGACGTCGGCCAGCTCCTCCACGTTGTCCCGCATCACGGTGGTGTTCACCTGGACCGAGAAGCCATCCTCGATCAGCCAGCGCAGGGCCTCCAGGGTGCGGTCGAAGTGGCCGGGCACGCCGCGCACGGCGTCATGGGTGCACGCTCGGGCCCCGTCGAGGCTGATCGAGATGACCCGAACCCCCAGCGAACGGAAGCGGGCGAGGCGGCCCCGCGCCAGCCGCGGGGTCACCGACGGGGAGAGGCAGACCCGAAGCCCGAGGCTGCGGCCGCTGGCGGCCAGGTCCAGGAGGTCCGGCCGCATCAGACAGTCGCCGCCGGTCAGGACCAGGACCGGCGGCGGGCTCCCGAAGGCGGCCACCTGGCGCAGCAGCGCCTGGCCCTCGGCGGGGGAGAGCTCGCCTGGGAGGGGTCGCGAGATCGCGGAGGCGCGGCAGTGGCGGCAGCTGAGCAGGCACGCCCGCGTCGTCTCCCAGAACACCAGGATCGGGCGCTGGGCGAAATCGAGCCGCCCCGGCCCGCTCGGGTCCCCATCCGGCATGGCCCCATTCTGGGGCTCCCGTCACGGCCGGGCTCATCCCCACCGCGCCGCCGTGACCTCGATGGTTCTGTGCTATTCTCATGATCCATGGAAAACACCAAAATCGGTGACGGCCCTGCCATGCAGGGGGTTCTGTACGAGCAGGTCGCCCGGATCGGCAGGGTCGTCGCCCACCCCAAGCGCGTCGAGCTCCTGGAGCTCCTCTGTCAGGGCGAGCGCACCGTGGACGCCCTGGCCCGGGCCACCGGGACCCGCCTCACGACCTGCTCGGCCCAGCTTCAGCTCCTCCACCGGGCTCGGCTGGTGGAGACCAGACGGATGGGGACCCACGTCATCTACCGGGTCGCCGGCGACGAGGTCTGCCGCTTCGTCTTCGCCCTGCGGTCGGTGGCCGCCGCTCGCCTGGCCGAGGTGGAGCAGGTGCTCCGCTCCTTCCGCGACGCGGTTGGCGGGCTCGAGCCCCTGGGCCGGGCCGAGCTCCTGCGACGGGTCCGCGCCGGGGAGGCGACCGTGCTCGACGTGCGGCCGGACGCCGAGTACCGGGCCGGGCACATCCCCGGCGCCGTCTCCATCCCGGTCGAGCAGCTGGAGGCCAGGCTCAAGGAGCTCGACCCGGTGACGGAGGTCGTCGCCTACTGCCGCGGGCCCCACTGCGTCCTGGCGCCTCAGGCCGTGGCCCTGCTCCGGGCCCGCGGCTACCGCGCCGTCCGGCTGGCGGACGGGATGCCGGAGTGGCGGCTCGCGGGCCTGCCGGTCGCGACCGGGGCTGCCGCGGGGACGCTGCCGTGAACGTCCTCTTCCTCCTCAACGACCCCCCCTACGGCTCCGAGCGCTCCTACAACGGCCTCCGCCTGGCCGGCGCCCTCACCCGGCGGGAGGGGGTCAGCGTGCGGATCTTCCTCTTCGGCGACGCGGTGGGGTGCGCGCTCACGGGCCAGTCGGTCCCCGACGGCTACTACCACCTCGACCGGATGGTCCGGGCGGTCACCACCCATGGCGGGGCCGTCGGCTGCTGCGGGACCTGCCTCGACGCCCGCGGGCTGGCCGATGCCGGGCTGGTCGAGGGGGCCCACCGCTCGACCCTGGAGGAGGCGGCCGACTGGACCGTGTGGGCGGACAAGGTGCTCAGCTGGTGAGGGTCGGGGCTCCACCGGCCGGCATGGAGGGGGGCGGATGCGGGTGGTGATCGTGGGCGGCTCCTTCGGGGGGCTGACCACCGCCATCGAGCTCCGGCGGCGGCTCTCCCCGGACCAGTGCCAGATCACGCTGGTGGCTCGCGAGCGCCGCTTCTGCTTCATCCCGTCGCTGCCATGGGTGGCGTTCGGGCGGCGGCGGCTGGCCCAGATCAGCCTGGACCTGGCCCAACCGCTGGAGCGGCTCCAGGTGGCAGCGGTCTTCGCCCCCGCGGAGCGGATCGACCTCGCGCAGCAGGCGGTCGTCTCCAGCGCCGGGACGCACCCCTACGACCACCTGGTCGTCGCCACCGGGCACCGCAGCGCCAACGAGGCGGTGGAGGGGTTGGGGCCGTTCGACGGTCCGGGCCATTCCCTGATGTCCCCGCTGGAGGCCGAGGAGGCCCACCGGGCGGTGGCGGCGCTGCTCCGCAGCCCGGGGCCGGTGGTGGTGGGCTGCGCCCCCGGCGCCAGCTGCATCGGTCCCGCCTACGAGTTCGCGCTCGGCCTCGACTGGCTCCTCCGCCGTCGGGGCCTGCGCCATCAGGTCCCGATCACCTTCGTCACCCCCGAGCC
>DAHUZL010000056.1 GCA_027306655.1 Candidatus Dormiibacterota bacterium | reverse complement strand
GCACCGGACCGACCAGCCCGGCGGCCCAGGCGCGCGCGTCATCCAGGGGGGCCCCCTGGCGCAGCGCCAGGACCGTGAACGCCGCCCGCGCCCGCAGGGTCTCCTGCACCCGCTCGAGCGCCCAGTTGTAGGCGTACCGCGCCGTGCCAGCATGGCGGGCTAGGTCCCGCCGCTGGGAGACGGTCGGGTCCACGGCGAACCGGAGCGCCTGGCGGACGCGGGCCATCAGGCGGCCCCGACGGGCTGGGCCGCGTACCGCAGGGCGTGGTTGGCCCGGGCCCGCGCCGCCCGCCGCCCGTAGAGCCGTGCGCAGAGGCTGGTCAGCACCTCGGTCATGTCCCGGACCAGATCATCCGCCACCTCTGTCGGCACCACCACGACGAGACGGCGCCCGGCCCCGAGCAGGACGGCCTCGATGTACTCCGAGCCCAGGCGGGCCAGCCGGTCGCGGTGCTCGACCACGATGGTCGTGACTGTCGCGCCGGCGAGCAGACGGCGCAGCTTCGGCCGCGCCCCGGTCGGCCCGGAGCCCACCTCGCTGGCGGCGTGGGCCACCGCCAGGTCGTGGGCCGATGCCCAGGCGCCCAAGCTTGCGGTCGAGGTCGGCCCGCTGGTCATAGGAGGAGAAGCGGGCGTCCCGCGCCACCGACGGCGCCCCGGCGGCCGGCGCGTGGTCCACCAGGATCGTCCGCGGCCCCACCTTCCGCGCCGGCACCGGGAGCGTGCCCTCGCGCCACCAGCGCAGCGCGGTCTGGGGGTGGATGCCATCGGCCCGAGCCCAGGCGGCGAGCTTCATGGAGGCAGGATAGCATCACACACACCCGTACGCTACCTGGCGTCGTTTACCCCGGAACAGTTCGCAACGCCACCTTCAGCGTCCCCGAGGATGCCCCCCTGATCAGCGAGGACGCGATCCAGGTGGCGCTCGACACTCCGTGAGCGACAGCGCGCCGACCGATCTCCTGGATGTCAACGTGCTGCTCAGCCTGGCGTGGCCGCGGCGCTCCTCGTCCTCGGCCGGCTCCGGGGCCTGGCCGGGCACCGCTTCCTGGCCGACGATGTGGCGGAGGTCGTCGGGGACGCGCTCCTGCCGGAGCGCGTGCTGGGGCACCGGCACGTCACCGATGCCCACCTGCTGGCGGTGGCGCGGCGCCATGGAGCCCGACTCGCCACGGTCGACCGCGGACTCCGCGCGCTCGGGCCGGTGCCGGACGTCGTCGTCATCCCCACCGCCTGACCGCCACCGGCACATCGCCGTCGGCCTTGCACCGGGTGGGCGCGGCCGGTGGCGGAGGGATACACTTATCGGCGACAGCGCAGCCGGCCGGCGTCGCTCGGGTGAGCGGGTGGCCGCCCGCGTCCGGGGACGACCGGCACTCTTCGAAAAAGGAGGTCCTGCCCATGCCAGATCAACCCAGTCGCACCCTCACCCCTGTGAGCTCCGGCTGAGGACTGCCGCCGGGACCTGTACTTTCTGGAGGCGCTGATCACCCCCGACCCGCTGAGACCGCGTCCCCGTGGGGTGCCGCGGTGTCGGTGGTTCCGACCGGTGGTCATCGGCCGCTGACTCACAACGGGGGGCGGGGACCGAGCCGTGGTCCCCGCCCCCCGATTCGCGTGGTCCCCGCGATCCCAGGGGAGACGCACCGCCCCCCCTTCGGGCCGATCGCGCCCCGGCGTAGGATGGAGGGATGGTGATGGGCAGCGCCGCCGCCCAGGCGGTCGATGACGACCTCTACCGGGAGATCATCCTCGACCACTACCGGCGCCCCCGCCACCACGGCCGAGTGGACCCGGCCGACTCCACGGTGCATGGCCACAACCCCCTCTGCGGCGACGAGGTCGACGTCAGCCTCAGGGTTCGGGGGGGGCGGGTGGAGGCGATCGGCTTCGAGGGGCAGGGCTGCTCGATCTCGCTGGCGTCGGCCTCGATGATGACCGAGCAGGTCGCGGGCCTCCCGGTGGACGCGGTCCGTGGAGTGCTGGATCGCTTCAAGCAGATGATCGTGGACGGGGTGGACGCCGGCCGACTCGAGGACCTCGGGGACCTGGAGGCGCTCCAGGGCGTCCGCCGCTACGCCAGCCGGGTCAAGTGTGCCGTCCTGCCGTGGAACGCCCTGGAGCGTGGGCTGGACCAGGCGGGCGCCGACGAGGAGCCATCCCCATGACCGAGTCCGAGCCGACCACCGTTGGGCGGGCGAGCGCGGACGAGGTCCGCGAGACGCTCCGCACCGTGATCGATCCCGAGATCGGTCTCGACATCGTGAGCCTCGGCCTCGTCTACGGAGTCAGCGTCGACGACGGGGGCATCGCCGCGGTGGAGCTGACCCTGACCACCCCGTACTGTCCCCTGGGACCGGTCATCGAGACCCAGGTCCACGCTGCCGCCGCCAGCTTGCCCGGGATCACCGATGTCCGAATCGACCTGGTCTGGAGCCCGCCCTGGGACCCGCGGACGATGGCCTCGGACGAGGCCCGGCTCGAGCTCGGGATCTACTGACGCGGGCGAACGGGGTCGGCCTCGGTCGATGAGGGTCAGCGACCGGCGCCCCGTCCCGGCCATGGAGGCACACCGGGGCGATGTCGCGGGGAGATGACCTCGACCGCTGGCTCGACGGCCACCGGGGCGAGCTGCTCCGCCAGCTGATCGACTGGGTGCGCATCCCCAGCATCAGCGCCGACCCCGAGCACACCGCCGACGTCCGCCGGTCCGCCGAGTTCCTCGCCGCCGCCGCGGGGGAGGCCGGGTTCCCCCGCGCCGAGCTCTGGGAGACGGCGGGACACCCGGCCGTCTTCGCCGAGCGGATGGAGGATCCCCGCCTGCCCACCGTCCTCATCTATGCCCACCACGACGTCCAGCCGGCGGACCCGCTCGACGAGTGGACCAGCCCGCCCTTCGAGCCGGTCGTGGTCGAGGGCGAGCTGCGCGGCCGGGGCGTGGTCGACGACAAGCAGAACGTCTGCATGCACCTGGAGGCGGTGCGGGCGCACCTCGCCGTGGTCGGACGGATGCCGGTCAACCTCCGCCTCCTGGTGGAGGGCGAGGAGGAGTCGGGGTCGGCCCACTTCGAGGACCTGATCCGTTCCCGCCGCTCCGAGCTCGCGGCTGACCTCGCCGTGATCAGCGACACCGGGATGCTGGGGCCCGAGTCTCCCGCCCTCACCATCGGCCTCCGCGGCCTCGTCTACTGGGAGGTCCGGGTCGCGGGGCCGGCGCACGACCTCCACTCTGGTCTCTACGGGGGCACGGTGGCGAACCCGGTCCTGGGGCTGGCCACCCTGCTCGCCGGCCTCCACGACGGCGAGGGCCGCGTCGCCGTCCCTGGCTTCTACGAGGCGGTGCGGGTCCCGGGGGCGGCGGAACGGCAAGAGATGGCGCGGATCCCCTTCGACGAAGCCGGATTCCTCGCCGCCGCCGAGGTGCCCGGCCCGTCCGGCGAGCGCGGCTGGAGCACCCTGGAGCGGCGCACCGTCCGCCCCACCCTCGACGTCTGCGGGATCTGGGGCGGGTACGCCGGGGCCGGGGCCAAGACGATCATCCCGGCCCGCTGCGGGGTCAAGCTCTCGGCCCGGATCGTCCCCGACCAGGACCCCGACGTCATCGCCGACCTGGTCCGCCGCCATCTCCTGGACCGCGCTCCGGCCGGGCTCACGACGACCGTCGAGGTCGTGAGCCGGGGGCGGTGGGTGAGCGCGCCCCCCGACCACCCGGCGCTGGGGGCGGCCGGCCGCGCGGTGGAGGCGGTGTGGGGACGCGCCCCGAGCCTGGTGCGCGAGGGCGGCAGCATCCCGCCGGTCGCGGCGATCGCGGCCGAGCTCGGCCTCGCCTGCGTCCTGTTCGGGGTGGGCCTGCCCGACGATCGCTTCCACGCCCCCAACGAACGCCTCCGCCTGGAGCAGCTCCATCGCGGCACCCGCGCCGCGGTGCGGCTCTGGGACGAGCTGGGAACGCTGGGGGCGGCGGGCCTGGGGCGACCCGCAGGGCCTGCGTCCCCCGGCTGAGCGGGCACCGGCGTCGCGGGCGAACGCTCGGGGCGCCTCCGGAGCGCCGTCCGGGCGGGCGCGCCGTCCCAGCGCGAGAGGTGGCGCACCCGCGCTCTGAGCGCTACACTGGCGCCATGGCGACCATTCAGATCCGGAACGTGCCCGAGGCCGTGCACCGCATGTACCGGACACGGGCGGCGGCAGCCGGGATGAGCCTGCAGGAATACCTCCTGGCGGAGATCGGGCGCCAGGCCGCCCTCCGGACCCCGGCCGAGCTGGTGCGCGAGGTCGAGGAGCGGATGCGCGTCGAGGGACCGGAGGGCTTCGCCCGAGCGCCGTCGGCGGACCTGGTCCGCGCCGACCGTGAGTCCCACTGAAGGTCGCCGCACCGACCGTCATCGACGCGTCGGTCCTGGTTGACGCCCTGGTCCGGATCGGACCGGCCGGTGAGCATGCCCGGCGGGAGCTGCGTGCCCAGGAGGTGATCCAGGCACCGGCCATCGTCCGCGCCGAGGCCGCCTCCGCGCTGCGAGGGCTCGTCCTCCGCGGCCACCTCGGTCCCGCGCACGCGGCCCGCGCCCTGGACCAGGTCTGCGCCGTGCGGGCGATCCTCTATCCATTCGAGCCGTTTGCGGCCCGGGTCTGGGAGCTGCGCGGCACACTCTCCGTCTACGACGCCTGGTACGTCGCCCTGGCCGAGTGGCTCGACTCCGAGCTGGTGACGGCTGATGCGCGCCTCGCCCGCGCAGCCGGACCGCGCTGTCCGGTCCGTCACGTGGACGATCGTCCGGGCGGGTGAGTGCGCGACGCTCGGGTGCCGTCGCCGCGGCGTCCGCGTCGCCTCAGCGCGGCCAGATGATGCGCGGGACGGGCGCCCGCCAGTGCCGCCAGACCGCCAGCATCCGCAGCGCGAACGCGGCCAGGACCGCGGCGGCGGCGGCGGCGGTGCCGTAGCGGTGGGCGTAGGCGGTAGCGACCACGATCACGCAGGCGAGCGCCGCCGGGACCGCGTAGAGCTCCGAGTCCCGGCGCACCACGACCGGGACGTCGCCGGCGAGGATGTCCCGGAGGATGCCCCCGCCGATGCCGGTGGTGATCCCGACCCCGATCGCGGGCAGTGGTCCGAGCCCGAAGCTGAGCGCCTTGGCCGTCCCGACAACGCAGAAGAGGGCCAGCCCGGCGGCATCGAACACCAGCACCGCCGGGGCCAGCCGCTCCAGCTGGGGGGCGGCCACGAAGGTGACGGCGGCGGCGGCGAGCGCGACCACCAGGTAGGTCGGCGTGCGAAAGGCGAGCGGGGGAACCGATCCCAGCAGCAGGTCGCGAATCACGCCGCCGCCGATGGCGGTGATCGCGGCGAGGATCACCAGGCCGACGACATCGAAGCGCTTGCGCACCGCCAGCAGCGCGCCGGAGGCCGCGAACGCGAAGGTGCCTCCGACGTCGAGCGCGGTCTGCAGCGCGTGGTCGAGGGGGACCTGGGCGGTCACCGGCGCCGCCCTGTCGGCTGCCCAAAATCACCCTGATGGGCGATGCCGCCCCGGTACCCCGCCGATACCCTCAGCACGCGGGGCCAGGCGACGTCCCGGAGGGGCGGAGCCGGCGGTGCGGGTCGCCCCGGCCCGCGCCGTCGGGTCCCGTTTCGGCCGCTCGGACCCCCTGCCCCGATCGAGTCGGCCGCCGGGCCGCCGGGCCGCTCATCCGGCGATGTCGGCGAGGCCCGTTCGGGGAGCCCCCGGCGCCACGGGCTCCTCGCCGGGGTTGACCCAGCGGCCGCCGCGGTTGACCTGGATCAGCTCGTCGGCCCCGTCCGGCCCCCAGCTGCCGACCGGGTACGGTTCCGGGTGCCCCTCCGACTCCCAGGCGTGGATCAGCGGGTCGACCAGCTCCCAGGCGCGGTCGATCTCATCCCCCCCCGGGAAGACGGTGTGGCCCCCGGCGAGGATCTCGCTCAGCACGTGCTCGTAGGCGTCGGGAAGAGCGGCGCGGGAGAGCCGCGAGTACTCCAGCCGCATCCCCGCCGGCACCATCTCGAAGCGACGGCCCGGCAGCTTGGCCCCGATCCGGAGGGTGATCCCCTCCTCGGGCTGGATCCGGATCGTCAGCACCGTCGGGATCGGCCGCTGCCGGCGCCCGTCGAGGCGCAGGTGGGGGGCCTCGCGGAACCGGATCACCACCTCGGTCACCCGGCGGCGCAGCGCCTTGCCGGTGCGCACGAAGATCGGGACCCCGTCCCAGCGCCAGTTCTCGATCGAGAGCGCGGCGGCGGCAAAGGTCTCGCGCCGCGACGTCGCCGGAACGCCCTCCTCATCCAGGTAGCCGTCGTACTGGCCGCGCACGGCGAGGGCGGGGTCGAGCGGGCGCACCGCCCGCAGCACCTCCACCTTGGCCTTGCGGATGTCGGCGGGATCGAAGGTGGTGGGCGGCTCCATCGCCACCAGCGCCAGCAGCTGGAGGACGTGGTTCTGGAGCATGTCCCGCACCGCCCCCATGGCGTCGTAGTAGCCGGAGCGGGCGCCGATCCCCTCCGACTCGGCGGTGGTGATCTGCACGCTCTCCACCAGGGTGCGGTTCCAGATCGCCTCGAAGATGCTGTTGCTGAAGCGGAAGGCGAGCACGTTCTGGACCGTGTCCTTGGCGAGGTAGTGGTCGATGCGAAAGATCTGGGGCTCCTCGAAGCGTTCGCGGAGCTTGCGATTGAGCTCGCGGGAGCTCGGGAGGTCGCGTCCGAGGGGCTTCTCCACCACCACTCGGCGCTGGCGGTTGCCGCGGTCGGTGAGGCCGGCCTCGGCGAGCGTGTCGAGGATGGGGCCGAAGGTGGCGGGCGGGGTGGCGAGGTAGAAGACGACGGTGGACCCGTCTTCCACCAGCGCTCGGAGGGCGCGGTAGGACTCGGGGGCGTTGGTGTCGGCGCAGACCCATTCGGCGGTGTCCGCCAGCAGGGCGGTCTGGGGCGAGCGGCGCAGGCTCTCACGGAAGGCCTCCCGGGAGAGCTCGGAGCGTCCGGCGCCGATGACCCGGACCGTCCTGTGCACCTCGCCGCGGGCCAGCAGCGCCTGGAGCGCGGGCAGCACCTTGCGGTGGCTGAGGTCGCCGGTGGCGCCGAAGAGGATGAGGTCGGTGATCATGCGTTCATCATGCCGCAGGGGTCCGCACGGGCGCTTCCGGCTGGGCGGCCGGCGCCCGCCACAGGGCCGCCCGCGCTCAGAGCGGTCGGCGGTCGTCGAACCCCTGGTCGCGGGCGTGCCAGAAGGCCACCTGCGGCTCCCCCAGCCGCCAGCAGAGGAAGATGGGGCGGCCCTCCCGGACCGCGGGGAAGTCGACCAGGCCCCGCTCAGGGTCGCGCAGCCGGACCCCGTGGCGGAGGAGGAGGTCCACGTGCCGCTCCGCCCGCCGGCCCGCCCGCATCAGGTCCGACCCCGTCGTGCCGCCGCCGTTGTGGACGGCCGACCGGCGCACGCGCCCAATGCCGTCCCGGTCGGCGGCGGTCCGGAGCTCGGTGCGGAGCGCCTCCAGGACGGGAACCAGGACCGGGAGGAGGCGGTTCGCCTCGTCCACGGTGTAGGGGCGCTCGGACCGGTCGGCCGTCTGACCCACCTCTTTGATTCTGGCGCGAGCCGGGGTGGCTCGGGGCGACCCGGATGACCGCCGCGGACGCTCTCCCCGCCTCCGTCCGGGACCGGCTGGAGCGATTCCTCGACCTCCTCTACCAGGCCGGGGAGGGGCTCAACCTCACCCGCGTCCCGAGGGAGAACGCGTGGGCCCGCCATGTCGAGGAGTCGCTGGCCCTCCTCGACGCCCGCCCCTGGGCTCCGCGAGAGCGCGTCGTCGACCTGGGCTCGGGGGGCGGCATCCCGGGGATCCCGCTCGCGCTCGCGCGCCCCGACCTGATCTGCGTGCTGGTGGAGAAGAGCGGGCGCAAGGCGGAGGTCCTCCGGTGGATGCAGCTCCGGCTGGGCCTCGCCGGGGTGACCGTGGTCGGAGCTCCCGCCGAGACGGTGGCCTCGACGCCCGGATGGCGTCCGGCGGACGTGGTGGTGTCGCGGGCGGCAGCCGCGCCGCCGGAGCTGGTCCGCCTGGCCGCCCCCCTGCTCCGCCGCGGAGGCGAGGTGCTGGCGATGGTGGGCGCGACGGCGACGGTGGATCGCTCCCTCGTCGACGCCGCCAGGGCCGCCGGCGCCGGCCGTCCGGTGATCGAGGTCGTCCCGCCGGTGCGGGTGCTCCGGTGCACGGTGGGGCGTTCCCCCCGGTGAGACGTGGATCGGTGGCAAGGGCCGGGGAAACCCATGAGCGGAGCCAGGCAGGCATTGAAACAGTGCCTTCGTGGCCGACCACGGTGCGGCGAATGCCACCGCGACCGTCGCCGCGAGCGTGAGTCGGCACTCGTGGCCCGAAGAGCCTCCCCTGATCAGTCGTACCGTTCCCCGAGAGGGAACGCGATGTCGCAGATGAGGTCGTCCTCGCCGATGGTGTCGGGTTCGGCAAGGTAGACCTCCCGGCACGATAGCCGGCTGCCGGGACGAGCGGTCGCCTCGGGTGAGCAGGCGACGGCGTCGTAGGCGGCGAGGATCGCCGGGTACGCCCATTGGGCCTTCGTGATGGTGGTGTATGCCTCGTCGTGGGCGGGCTCGGTGCGGATCCCGATCACCTCGGTCGGCAAAACAGTCTCCGGGCAGCCGAGCGTGGCTTCGATGGGGCCGTCGCTGCCGTCGCTGACGGCGCCGTGGAAGATCAGGGTGAAGGGCCCAACCGGTCGGGCGCCTCCGGGGCCTGCGCAAGCTGCGCCGGCTCTCCCGTGCCCAGAGCCGCACGCGTCGCGGTTCCCGCAACGCGGCGAAGGCTGCGCGCCGGCTCGCGCGGCATCACGCCCGGGTGGCGGCGATCCGGCGCGATCGCCTGCACAAGCTGACCACCGCGCTGGCCAAGACCCACCGCCGGATCGTGGTGGAAGACCTCAACGTCCGCGGCATGCTGCGGACCCACCGGCTGGCCCGGTCCCTGGCCGACGCCGGCTTCGGCGAGTTCCGCCGGCAGCTCGCGTACCAATGCGCCTGGTACGGGAGCCGGCTCGTCGTCGCCGACCGCTGGTTCCCCAGCTCCCAGAGCTGTTCGAACTGCGGGACCGTCACGGCCGAGCTGCTGCTCCGGGAGCGGACCTACCGCTGCGACGCCTGCGGCGTGGTCCTCGACCGGGACCTCAACGCGGCCCGCAATCTTGCGTGGTGGGCCGACGCCCACCACCCCGTCACCGCCAGTGCGGCGGAGACGATAACTGCCTGTGGAGCCGACCGGAAGTCCAGCGTGTCGCTGGCAGGTGGCTGGGAAGCAGGAACCGGGACTGCCCCGGAGCCCACCGGCTCGACCGGTGGTCCGCGTCAGCGGCAGCGGGACCGCCTGTCCCTCCTGTCCGTTGCGTAGGAACGGAACCCGTCCTCCAGGTCGATGCCGGCGACGCGGGCCGACAGGTCGCGACGGGCCAGCTCGGAGACGACCCGTCCCCGTGAGCGCCGCTCCAGCCCCTCCCGGACCGGTGCCGCCGGAGCCGGGATCAGGCTCCAAACACCCGGCGCACGTCCCCCAGCGCCTGGCCCAGGGCGTCCACCTCCTCGACGGTGTTGTAGAGGGCGAAGCTGGCCCGAACGGTGGCGGCCACCCCCAGCCGGCGCATCAGCGGCTGGCAGCAGTGGTGGCCGGCCCGGACCGCCACCCCATGGCGGTCGAGGATGGTGCCCACATCGTGGGGATGGACCCCCTGCAGGTTGAAGCTCAGCACCCCGGAGCGGTCCGCCGCGGGCGGCCCGTAGACGGTGACGTCGCCGGCATCGCCGACGACCTCGTAGGCGTAGTGGGTCAGCATCGCCTCGTGGGCCTGGACCTGGGGCATCCCGACCGCCTCCAGATAGGCCACCGCCGCGGTGAGCCCGGCGGCACCGGCGATGTCCGGCGTGCCGGCCTCGAACTTGTGGGGGATCTCATTCCAGGTGGTGCGCTCCGGGGTCACCACCTCGATCATGCTCCCCCCCCCGAGGAAGGGCGGCATCGCCTCCAGGAGCTCGGGCCGCCCCCAGAGGACCCCGATCCCGGTGGGCCCCAGCATCTTGTGCCCGGAGAAGGCATAGAAGTCGGCCCCCAGCCCGGCCACGTCCACCGGCACCCGGGGCACCGCCTGGGCCCCGTCGACGCAGACGAACACCCCCTCCCGGTGGGCCATCCGGCTGAGGCCGGCGATGTCGGTGACGGTCCCCAGCACGTTGCTGACGTGGGACACCGCGAGCAGGCGGGTGGGCGGCGCCAGCAGGCGCTCGAGCTGGACCTGGTCGAGGCGGCCGTCCTCGCCCAGCGGTGCCACCGCCAGCTCGCAGCCGCGGCGATCGCAGAGCATCTGCCAGGGCACGAAGTTGGAGTGGTGCTCCATCTCCGTCACCACGATGCGGTCGCCCGGCCCCCAGCGGGGCTCGGCAAAGGCGCGGGCGACGAGGTTCAGCCCCTCGGTGGTGTTGCGGACGAAGACCACGCCCCGGGGATCGGCGCCCACGAAGCCGGCCACGCGCAGGCGGGCGCCCTCGAAGATGTCGGTGGCGCGCTCGGCGAGCGCATGGACCCCGCGATGGACGTTGGCATTGGCGCTGCGGTAGTAGTCGAGGACGGCGTCGAGCACCGCCTCCGGCTTCTGCGAGGTGGCGGCGCTGTCCAGGTAGACCAGCGGGTGGCCGTTGACCCGCTCGGTGAGGATCGGGAAGTCCCGGCGCAGCCGGGCCGGATCGATCACGGCCGCGGTCATGCCGGCTCCGGGCTGAGGGCCACCCAGAGCGCGCCGTCGCGCATCTCCACCTCGTGGGTGCGGACCGGGTCGACTGCCGGCAGGCAGAGCGGCTCTCCCGTGCGCAGGTCGAACCGGGAGCCGTGCAGCGGGCATTCGATGGCGCAGCCCTCGGGGTCGAGCTCGCCGTCGGAGAGGGAGGCGAGCGCATGGCTGCAGGTGTCGTCGAGAGCGTAGTACTGGCCGCCCACGTTGAACACCGCCACCGCGCTGTCGCCGATCTCGACCCGGGCGGCGTGACCGGCGGGGATCACCGCGGCCTCGCACACCCTCACGAACTCACCCATCGGCCGGGGCCGCGTCCGCCGCGGTCCGAACCGCGCCCGCGCCCTCCGGGCCGACGCCCATCCCCAGGGCCGCCGCCACCCAGCCCTGGGCGGCGGCGCGCAGCCCCAGCAGCGGCAGGCGGCCCACGACGTCGGCGAGGAAGCCGCCCACGATCAGCTCCCGCGCCGCCTGCGGCTCGATCCCGCGCGACTGGCAGTAGAAGAGCTGGTCGCGGTCCACCGGCCCGGCGGTGGCGCCGTGGGTGCAGCGGACATCGTTGGCGAGGATCTCCAGGGTCGGGTTGCTGTCCGCCTTGGCGGTGGGGCTGAGCAGGAGGTTGCGGTTCTGCACGTAGGCGTTGGTCTTCTGGGCCGCCGGGGCGACCCGGATCAGGCCCGCGTAGACGGAGCGAGCCCGATCGCGCACCACAGTGCGGTGGAGGCAGTCGCTGAAGGTGGCGGGGGCCTCGTGGGCCTGGGTGGTCTGGAGGTCCATGTGCTGGCTCGCCCGGCCGACGGCGCAGCCGCTGAGCCGGGTGCTCGCGCCTGGCCCCTGGAGGGCGACCGCGAGCGCGACCTTGCCCCACGCCCCCCCCACCCAGACCCAGCTGGCGTCGTAGGCGGCGTCCCGGTCGACGACCGCGCGGCAGCCGGCGAGGAGGATCGCCTCCGGCCCGAGGCGGTGGATCAGGACGTGGCGGCAGTGGGCACCCGGCCCCACCAGCACCTCGGTGACGGGAACGCAGAGGGCCTCGCCCGGGGTGGGCGGACCGAGCCACTCCTCCACCAGGGTGCACTCGGTGCCCTCGCCCATGACGACCAGGGTCCGGGGCCAGGCCACCTGACCGGGCTCGACCCCGTGCACGAGGTGGACCGTGCGGGGGGGATCCCCGCGCCCCACCGCGATGACGGTCGCGGCCGCGAAGCGGGCGGTGTTGCGGGCCACGATCGGGCCGGAGCTGGGGGGGAGGACGGCTCCCAGCCGATGGGCGGCCTCGGGGAGGCGGTCCCACGCCTCCCCCAGCGGCACCGCGCCGGGCGCCCAGGCGTCCCCGTGGCCGCTCCCGCGGTGGCCGGCGGCGTCGTCCCCGAGGACGGTCTCCGCCGCGCTGACCGCGGTCGCCTCCCGCAGCGCGGCGGCGAGGTAGGCGGGCATATCGCCGCCCCCTGCGCGATCGGGCTCGGGCTGGTGGAAGCTGCCCAGGTCGAGACGGTCGATCTGGGGGGTGCGGCGCCAGTCCTCGCCCTGCCCGCTCGACGGCCAGGGGAGAGTCCGGGCGGCCTCGGCCCCGGCGGCCCGCAGGGCCGTGAGGCGTGGAGGCTCGTCCCACGGGGGGCGGAGCGGCTCAGCCGCGGGTCGGGTGCTGGGCGGCGCGATTGCGGACACGGTCAGAGCCGTCGGCGTCGGGGCGGGGGCGGTCCCCCGGCGGCCCGGCCGGAGACCCGGCGGCGGACCGGGGTCGCGGCCGCCGGCCTCAGCCGACGCTTCCCTCCATCTGCAGCACGATGAGGCGGTTGAGCTCGACCGCGTACTCCATCGGCAGCTCCTTCACGAACGGCTCGATGAAGCCGTTGACCACCATCGCGGTGGCCTCCGCCTCGGGGATCCCCCGCGACTCCAGGTAGAAGAGCTGCTCGTCGCCGACCTTGCTCACGGTCGCCTCGTGGCCGATCTCGACGTCGTCGGCCTCGATGTCCATGTAGGGGTAGGTGTCACTGCGCGCCTGCTCGTCGAGGAGGAGGGCATCGCAGCGGACGTTGCTGCGCACCCCGGTGGCCTTGGGATGGACCTTGAGATGGCCGCGGTAGGAGGTGCGCCCGGTGCCCTTGCTCACCGACTTGCTGACGATGGTGCTGGTGGTGTTGGGGGCGACGTGGATGCACTTGCCGCCGGCATCCTGGTGCTGCCCGTCGCCGGCGAAGGCCACTGAGAGGATCTCGCCGTGGGCGCCCTCGCCCATCAGGTAGATGGAGGGGTACTTGGCGGTCACCTTGCTGCCCAGGTTGCCGTCCACCCACTGCACGGTCGCCCCCGCCTTGGCGATCGCCCGCTTGGTGACCAGGTTGTAGACGTTGGTGGACCAGTTCTGGATGGTGGTGTAGCGGACGTGCGCGCCGGGCTGGGCGATGATCTCCACCACCGCGCTGTGGAGCGAGTCGCTGCTGTAGGTGGGCGCGGTGCAGCCCTCGACGTAGTGGACGAAGCTGCCCTCCTCGGCGATGATCAGGGTGCGCTCGAACTGCCCCATGCTCTCGCTGTTGATGCGGAAGTAGGCCTGCAGCGGGACCTCCACCCGGACCCCCTTGGGCACGTAGACGAAGGAGCCGCCCGACCAGACCGCGCTGTTGAGGGCGGCGAATTTGTTGTCGTTGGCAGGCACGACGGTGCCGAAGTACCGCCGGAAGATGTCGGAGTGCTCGCGCAGACCGGTGTCGCAGTCGCAGAAGATGACGCCCTGCTTCTCCAGGTCCTTGTTGATGGAGTGGTAGACCACCTCGGACTCGTACTGGGCCGAGACCCCGGCCAGGTACTTGCGCTCCGCCTCCGGGATCCCGAGCCGGTCGAAGGTCTGCTTGATCGCCGCCGGGACCTCGTCCCAGGTGCGCCCCTGCTCCTCCGCGGGGCGGACGTAGTAGTAGATGTCGGCGAAGTCGAGGCCGGAGAGGTCGGCACCCCACGTCGGCAGCGGCCGGCGCAGGAAGTGGTCCAGCGCCTTGAGCCGGTAGGCGAGCATCCAGGCCGGCTCCGCCTTGCGGCGGGAGATATCGGCCACCACCTGCGGCGAGAGCCCCTTGGCCGCCTTGAAGACGAAGACGTCGCCATCGTTGAAGCCGAACTGGTAGTCCTTGGTCAGGTCCTTGGCAGCCACAGCCATGGGGTTGGTGCCTCGCTGGAAGCCCCGCGACGCGGGGCGTTGGAAATCCGACCGCCTACGTCGTATTTTACGCTCCCGGAGACTCGCCCGCATCCCCGGGGAGCGGGGGCGGCTCGACGCCGGGCTCGAGGGGGGTGCCCTCCACCCCGGTCGGCTCGATCCCGGCCGCCCGCAGCAGGGAGTCGTAGCCCTCGCGCTCGATCCGGTCCACCAGCTCGCGCCCGCCCGAGGCGATCACCCGGCCGGCCGCCATGACGTGGACCCGGTCGGGGGTGACGTAGTCGAGGATGCGCTGGTAGTGGGTGATGATCAGGATGCCCATGTCCTCGCCGCGGACCCGGTTCACCCCCTCGGCCACGGTGCGCAGGGCATCGACGTCGAGGCCGCTGTCGGTCTCGTCCAGGATCGCCAGGGCGGGGCGGAGGACCGCCAGCTGGACGATCTCCATCCGCTTCTTCTCACCTCCGGAGAAGCCGTCGTTGATGTAGCGGGAGAGGAAGGCGTCGTCCATCTTGAGGGCGCCGATCTCGCCCCGGAGGCGGCCGAGCAGCTCCCGGGCGGTCAGGGTCTTTCCCTGCGCCTTCAGCGCCGCGCGCAGGAAGTTCACCACCGAGACCCCCGGGATCGCGGTGGGGTACTGGAGCGAGAGGAAGAGCCCGCGGCGGGCGCGCTCGTCGGGGGTGAGGCCGAGCAGGCTCTCGCCCCGCCACCGGCAGTCGCCCCCGGTCACGGTGTAGCGGGGGTGGCCGAGGACGGTATAGGCGAGCGTCGACTTGCCCGATCCGTTCGGCCCCATGAGGGCGTGGACCTCGCCCCGGGGCACCACCAGGTCGACGCCGTCCAGGATCCGCTTGCCATCGATCTCGACGGCGAGGCCCTCGATCTCGAGCCGCTCGGTCGCGACCGCCGTCACCGCGCCGGCCATGCCGCGACCTCCGGGGCGTGCGGCGCGTGCGCGGCGAGGGCCTCGATGGGGGCGACCGGCACCGGAATGACCCGGGGCACCGCCAGCGGCGGGACGGGGGCCTCGGCGACCAAGTCGGCCAGGGTGGTCCCACCCAGGACGCCGGTCACCGCCGCCTGGAGCCGCCCCCAGAGGCCCCGGGAGAGACAGGCCGGTTCGCGCACGCAGGCGCCGGGACGGTACCCCTCGGCGAGGCACTCCACCGGCACCACCCGGCCCTCGAGCAGCTCGACCACCTCGAGGACGGTCACCGCCCCCGGGGCGCGGGTCAGCCGGTAGCCCCCGTGCAGCCCCCGGGTCCCCTCCACCAGCCCTCCCCGCCGCAGCGGGGCCACCAGCTGCTCGAGGTAGGCGAGCGGGAGGTGCTCGGTGCGGGCGATGGCGCTGAGGCTGAGCGGCCCGGAGCCGCGGTGCTTGGCCAGCTCGGTCATCATCCGCAGCCCGTAGTGGGCGCGGGTCGAGATCCGCATGGCCAGCGACTGGGGCGGAACAAATCCGAGTGCCACGGTGTCATTTTAGGGCGCGCCGACCTCCCGGCGCACGAAGGAGGGCCCGCCCCGGGCGAATCGGCGGTAGGGTTAGGGAGCTGCTCAAAGAGATGGTGACAAGTTGGCGCAAACGGTTGTTGGACGTGATAGGCTGGACGGGTGAAGCTGAGCCAGTGGGCGCGGACCCAGCACATCCACCCCCGGACCGCCATGCGGTGGTTCCGGGCCGGCACCCTCCCGGTCCCCGCTCGCCAGCTCCCGTCCGGGACCATCCTGGTCGAGGAAGCCCTGACGGGCGAGGCCGAGCGGGTGGTGCTGTACGCGCGTGTCTCCTCCCACGACCAGCGGGCCGACCTCGACCGACAGCTGGGCCGGCTGGTCACCTGGGCGACCGCCCAGCAGCTGCCCGTGACGCAGGCCGTCAGCGAGGTGGGCTCGGGCATCACCGGCGCCCGTCCGAAGCTCCGGCGCCTGCTCGCCGATGCGACCGTCACCACGATCGTGGTCGAGCACCGCGACCGGCTCGCGCGCCTGGGCTCGGAATACATCGAGGCCGCGCTGCTCGGCGCCGGGCGGAGGCTCATCGTGGTTGACGCCGCCGAGGGAGCGGATGATCTGGTCCGCGACATGACCGAGGTGATGACCAGCCTGTGCGCCCGGCTCTACGGTCGGCGGTCGGCGCGCACGCGAGCGGCCCGGGCCCTGCGCTGCGCCGCGCAGCCGGTCGAGGCGGCGCGATGACCCAGGTCCGCCACGTCACGACGAGGGGCCGGGGGTGAGCCCGGCAGACCGCGGCGACGTGGGAACCGGGGTCGCCCCGGAGCCCACCGGCTTGACCGGTGGCCCGCACGCCGCCGTCGCATGGGTCGCGGCTTGAGGAACGGTTGGGCGAACCTGGCCGCTCGCGGCGGGCCGCCCTCCCCCGCCATGTCCACCCTCTCCCGCCGACCCGAACCCCTGGTCCGCGGCGCCGTGCGCGCCGCCGGGCCGGCCCTGGGCGCCGGTCTCGGCGTCGCCGCGGGGTTCGCGGTCCTGGCCGCGATCCCCCTCGGAGCCGCCCGCGGGCTGGTGTGGTGGATCCCCACCAGCATCGCCGTGGCCACGGTGGGAGCGGTGATGGCCGGCGTGGTGAGTCTGGAGCGGGGACGCTCCCCTGACGGCGGCTGGGCCCAGTTCCTGGGCGGCTCGCTGCTGACGGTCGCGGTGCTCCTCGGCGCCGCGGCACTGGTGACGCCCGGCATCCTGGGGGCGCGCGGGATCGGCGCCGAGCCGGCCTCGGCGGGAGCCTGGCTGGTGCTGCTCGCGCTCACCACCCTCGCGGTGGCGGTGGCGGCCACCCCGCCCGCCGACCCCGACGGGCACGGCCGCGCCGACGTGGTGCGGCGCGCCCCGGTCGCCGCCGGGGGGGTCGCGGTCATCACCGGGTTGGCGCTGCTGGCGGCGGTCCTGGCCTTCACGCCGCTGCTGCCCAACCTCGGGTCCTTCGACCGGCCGACCCTGGCCGGCCGGGTGCTGGAGGTGGTCCCGCTGGTGGCGATGGAGTTTCCCCTCCTCACCTGGACCCGCCTGCGCTGGCGCCACCCGGCCGACCCCCTCGCCCCGTGGGTGCAGACGGTGTGCGTGATCCTGATCGCGGCGCCCGCCGGTCTCCTCTTCGCCACCCCCCGGACCCCCACCTGGTACGCGGGCTGGGCGGCCGTCCCGGTCTCGCTGGAGGTGCTGCTGCTCGGGCTGGTGTTCCTGTCCCGCGCCGAGGGCGAGCGGCGCCGCCAGGCGACCGAGCGGATCCGCCGCATCACCACGGCGCTCCGAACGGCCGGCGACCTGGACCGGCTCCTCCACGAGGTCGCCACCGCCGCCCGCGACCTGACCGAGTCGGATGCGGCCGGGATCGCCTGGCAGGGGGAGGCGGAGCGGACGACCCGCCTGCGGGCGGTGGTCGCCGACGCCCCCACCCGGACCGTGCCGCTGCTCGAGGCCGCCATGCGGGCGGCGCCCCATGCCATCGTCGGGGGCGAGCCGGCGACGGTGGAGGCGGTCGGGGCGTCCGCCTCGGGCGCCGACTCGGTCACCATCCTGCCCTTCCACGTGGTCGGGCACGCCGACGCCGCCCTGCTGGTGGTCCACGGCGGCCGGCCCGAGCTCGGCCGCGAGGCGCAGGAGACCCTGAGGGCGCTCGCCGCCTTCGCCGCGCTGGCGACCCAGCAGGCCTGCCTGCTCGGCGAGCTGCGGGGCACCCTGGCCGCCCTCGACGAGGCGGTGGTGGTGTGCGACGCGCGCGGACGGGTGACCAGCATCAACGCCCGTGGCACCGTGCTGCTGCCGGGGTGCCGTCCCGGGCTCGATCTCGCCACCTACCTGGCGACGCTCGACTGGCGCGACGAGCGCGACCGCCCGCTGGCGGCGGCGGATCTGCCGGCGGTGGCCGCCGCCCGCGCCGCCGCCGGGGGGCCCCCCGATGACGGCGAGACGGCGGACCACGGGGTCGGCCTGGTGGGGCAGCACGCCGACCACCTCCTCGCCATGGAGGCGCACCGGCTCCCGGGCGACCTCGGGGGCACCGTCGCCGTCTTCCGCGACGTCACCCAGCAGCGCGAGCTGGATCGAATGAAGGACGACTTCGTTTCGACGGTCTCGCACGAGCTGCGCACCCCGCTCACCAGCATCTGCGGGGCGGCCACCCTGCTCCGGTCGGGCACGATCCCCGAGGCCGAGGAAGTGCAGCTGCTGCGCATCATCGACGACGAGGCGACCCGGCTCCACCTCCTGGTGGAGGACCTCCTCGCCCTCTCCCGGATCGAGGACGACTCCACCGAGATTCGGCTCGCCCCGGCGCGGGTGCGTCCGATCCTCGACGAGGCGGTCCAGGCGGTGCACGCGAGGGATCGCCACCCGGTGTCGGTGACGGTGGAGGACACCTGCGCGCTCATCCCCACCGATCCCGACCGCCTCCGCCAGGTGCTGGCCCAGCTGGTCGGCAACGCCGTCAAGTTCTCCCCCGACGGCGCGCCGATCTCGGTGCGGGCGTGGCGTGCGGGCGACACCGCCGTGTTCGAGGTCGAGGACCGGGGGACGGGGATCCCGGAGGCGGAGCGGGGCGCGATCTTCGAGCGGTTCCGGCGCGGGCCGGCGCCGCCGGCGGGGTCGGTGAACGGCCCCGGCACCGGGATCGGCCTCACCGTCGTGCGAGGGCTGGTGGCCGCCATGGGGGGCGCGGTGTCGGTGCACGCCGGGGCGGAGGGATTCGGATCGGTCTTCCGCGCGGTCCTCCCCATCTCCGCGTCCGCGCCCGCCGTGGCGACGGCCCCCCCCCCTGGGCCGGCGGGGACGCGCTGAGGCGGCAGAGCCCGTGGCCGCGCCCCGGCCGTGCCGGCCCCGGTCAGTGGGGGATCACGAGCTGCCCGCGCAGGCCCTTCGCTCCCGCCACCAGGAGGCGACCGGCGACCCGGTCCTGGATGCGATTCCAGCTGACCGACCCGCTGACGTCGAGATCGCGGACGAACCGGTTCCCCTGGAAGTCGAGGACCAGCGGCGCGTACGCGTAGTACGGGCCCTGGACCGTGACGCGGCCTCCGTAGAGGCCGTGCCGTCGCTGCCGCTCATCACGTTGTACCCGCGCTGGAACGCGTCCCCCACGGTCTGGAGGGCCGCCCACGCCACCGGGCGGGCGGTGCGCGAGCGGGGCCCGGCGGCGCTCCCCCGGGCCGGGCCCGCGAGCGGGGCCGCGGCCAGGGTCGGGAGGTACCAGCCCCAGGATCAGCACGGCCCCGCCGATCCGAGCGGCCCGGCCCCCGCGTGCCCGCCGCACCCGCGGAGTGTACAGAGGGCCCACCGCACGCTGGCGATCGGCGGTGCTCAGGGGCGGAGCACCGCTCGCGGGGGGACGGGGAGCGCGCCGGGGTCGCCGGCCGCCTGGACGGCCGCGGTCGACACCACCCCGACGCCGGCCTGACGTCCATCCCGCGCGATCCCCGCCCCTCGCACCCCCCGCACCGCCTCGGCGATGGCGAGGGCCGCCCTCTCGACGTCGGCCGCCCGTGTGGCGCGGCCGGTGGTGCAGCGCAGCCCCCCGGCCGCGACCTCCGGCGCCAGGCCCGTCGCGGCCAGCACGTGGGAGGGGTGGACCGCCCCCGACGTGCAGGCGGACCCGGCGGAGGCCATGATCCCGGCCCGGTCGAGACGGATCAGGAGGAGGTCGCCGGGGACGCCGGGGAAGGCGAAGCTGGCGAACCCGCAGAGACGCGCCTCGCCGGGGGCGCCGGTCACCACCACGTCGGGGACGGCCGCCTGGACCAGGTCCCGAAGGCGGTCGGCGAGCGCCCGCTGCCGAGGGGCCTCGGTGGGTCGCTCGGCCTCTGCGAGCGAGGCCGCCAGGCCGAAGCCCGCGATCCCGGGGACGTTCTCCGTCCCCGCCCGATGGCCGCGCTCCTGGAGCCCTCCGGTGAGCTGCGGGGCGAGCGGGATGCCGGGGCGGGCCCAGAGCGCGCCCACGCCCTTGGGCCCATAGCACTTGTGGGCCGACACGGAGCAGAGGTCGAGGTCGAGGGCGGCGACGTCGAGGGGGACGCGGCCCAGCGCCTGGACCGCGTCGCTGTGGACGAGGGCGCGGCTGTGGGCGCGCACGATCGGCACCAGCTCGAGGAGGGGCTGGACGGTGCCGACCTCGTTGTTGGCGGCCATGATCGACACCAGCCGGGTATCGGAGCGGAGCGCCGCCCGCAGCCGCTCGGGGTCGACGCGGGCGCAGCGGTCGACCCCCACCACCGTCACCGACCAGCCGCCGCGCTCCAGGCGGTCCGCGGTGCGGAGGACCGCCTCGTGCTCCACCGCGCTGACGACGATGTGCCCCGGCGCTCCGAGCGCATCGGCGACCCCTCGGAGGGCGAGGTTGTCCGCCTCGCTGCCGCCGGCGGTGAAGACCACGCCCGCGGGATCGGCGTGGAGGACGGCGGCGAGCCGGTCGCGAGCCTCGTCGAGCATCGCCCGCGCCGCGCGGCCGGCCGCGTGCACGCTGGAGGGGTTGCCGTAGCCGCGGTCCTGGGCCAGGTCCATCACCCGGCGCACCTCGGCACGCACCGGGGTGGTGGCGGCGTGGTCGAGGTACACCGCCGCCGCGGGATGGTCCAGGTCAGCGCTCACCGCGGCGGCCGTCGTGCGCGGTCTCGGGCGCCGTCGGCAGCGACGGAGCCAGCAGCTGCAGGAGCGGCCCCTCGAAGCCGGCGAGGTGAAGATGGAGGTCCAGGAGCTCGTCGGGGCTGATCGGCGGCGCAGCCGGTGCGGGCGTCCCCGCCCGCCCGGCCCGCCTCGGCGCGCTGGCACCCCGCTGGGACCGGGTGCTGGGAATCGCGGCGGGGCCGTCGCGGTCGGCGTCGCCCTGCACCTCGAGCTGGACCAGCAGGCTCAGCTCGCAGCGTCGGCAGGTCACCTGCACCGTGTAGAGCGGGCCGCGCTGCTGAACGATGCGCACTCCGCAATCGGCGAGCGAATAGCGACAGCGGGGACATGTGAAGTCACCGGCTCGCTGACGCAGGAAGGGGAGGATGTCCATCGGCGGGGGATGGGATCGAGTATACGCTGGCGGCTGGGCCCGGTCCGGCGGCACCGCGCGCCGACGGGCGGCCGGGAGTGGCGGCAAGGCGGCAGGGGCCGCGCCGGCCTCAGCTGGACGCCGTCCCCGCGCGAAGCCGGGCGATCACGGCGTCGGTGACCTCCGAGGTCAGCGCACTGCCACCGAGATCGGCGGTGCGCACGCCCGCGCCGACGGCATCCAGGATCGCCACCCGCACCGCTCGGCCGGCGCGCCGCGCCGCCGGCTGCGGCAGCGCCTCCAGCACCGCGGCGGCGGCGAGGATCATCGCCATCGGGTTGGCGACGTTGCGCCCCTCCAGCTGCGGCGCAGTCCCGTGGGGAGCCTCCGCCATCACCACCTGGGGGCGGTCGCCATCGCCGAAGCCGATCACCAGTGACTCGCTCCCCGCCAGCGACCCGTAGAGAGCGAGGACCAGGTCCGAGAGGATGTCGCCGTCGCGGTTGAGCGCGGGAATGACCAGGGCGTCGTCGCGGGTGAGCACCAGCGCCACCACCGCGTCGATCAGCTGCGGCTCGTAGCGCACGGAGGGGTGGCGACGGGCGGCGGCGTCGAGCTCCTCCTTGAACATCCCCTCGTAGACCGGCGAGACGGTGTACTTGGGGCCGCCGAAGACGGTGGCGCCGACGCGCCGGGCGTGGTCGAAGGCATAGGCGGCGACGCGCCGGCAGAGGCGGCGGCTGATTCGAGTCGTGCGCAGAGCGACCTCGCCGGCGCCGCTCCCCTCTCGCCACTCACGAGCGCCGTAGGCGTCGTCGACCGCCATCCGCACCACCGTGATCGGGGCGTGCACGCCCCCCAGCGGGACCACCCCGGGAATGCGCCGCCCGGTTCGCACGATCACGTCGCCCCCGATCGCGGCGCGGAGGATGGCATTGGGGCTGCCGACGTCGTCCCGCCCCTCGGGGGTCACCGTCGCCGCCTTCAACCCGAAGCCGCTCTGGCGCAGGTGCCGGGCCGCCTCGTGCACCACCTGGTTCCGGGTGCGGCGGCGCTCGGCGACGCTGCAGTCGAACGAGGCGAGCCGGAGCGGCACGCCCACGACGGCGGGGTCGAGCACGCGCAGCGCCTCCTGGAGGAGCTCCTCGCCGGTCTGGTCGCCGTGGAGGATCGTCAGCAGCGGCGGGTCAGGATCCCCCATCCCCACCGCTACTCCGCCGACAGCCGCCGGAAGGCCTCGGCGTAGGCGAGGCCGCTGGGCCGCCCCGCGTCCTGCATCCGCTGCCGGACCCGTTCGGCGACCCGGTCGGCCTCGCCCATCTGGCTGCGATGCTGCATCAGGGCCTCGATCTTCTTGTCGACGAAGCCGCCGACGTCCTCAGCGTGGTTGGGCTGGTCAGTACCGGTGATCCACACCTCGCGGACCAGGTGGGGCTGGAGCCCCTCCGCCAGCAGCTCGGGGAAGGCGCGCGGATTGCGGGCGGTGGGGTAGATCGCCTCCATCGCGGCCTGCCCGGCGGCGAGGTGGTCGGGGTGGTTGCCGTAGATGTTGGAGTAGGTTCGGACTGCGTTCTGGCAGACCACGCGGTCGGGCCGGTGGAGGCGGATGAGGCGGGTCAGGTCGCGGCGCAGCTCCAGGGTCGGGAGCAGCTCGCCGTCGCGCCGGCCCAGGAACTCCACCCGCGCGACCCCCAGGACGTCGGCCGCTCGGCGCTGCTCCTCCTCCCGTCGTCGGGGCAGCTCCGCCGCCGTCAGCGAGGGGTCGGCCGAGCCGGCCCCGCCGTCGGTGCAGACGACGTAGGTGACGGCGATCCCCTGGCTCACCCATTTCGCCACCGTGGCGGAGCAGCCGAACTCGGCGTCATCCGGATGGGCGACGATGACCATCGCACGCTGGATCGGGATGGGGTCGCGTTCCGCCACAGGGCCTCCTCGGGGCCGCCCCGGGCGCCCCGCCGCGATCGCCGGCTGACTCGCGAGCCCGCCCCGGCGGGCCGCCACCGGCCAGGATACGGGCGGCGCCGGCCGGCGGTCGGGCGCGATCGGCCCCCGGGAGGCGCGGGAGGCCGATAATCGCGGCAGCACACCGGCTCACCCCCACCACCGCAGCCGGCGAGATTCCCGGGGCCGGGCCCCGGTCGGGTCGCGGGCGGGCGTGAGCCCCTGGAGGCCACCATGAGCGACGCGCCCCGCGACGACGCGAGGGACGGGGCGGCCCTCCAGCGGACTCCCGGCCCTGGATCGTTGGAGCGATGGGCCGGCAGCCTGGTCAGCGCCACCACCGTCGCCCACGCCGCCCTCCTCGACCGCCGGGGCCGCCCCCTCGGCCGGGTGCGCGACGTCATCGCCCGGATCGCCGAGGGCGCCTACCCGCCGGTCACCGGCCTGCGCGTGCGCATCGGCCAGCGGGAGCTCTTCCTGCCCATCGGCCAGGTTGGGCCGTTGGAGCCCTTCCGAGTGCAGCTCACCGGCGACTCCGTCAACCTCGGCCCCTTCGAGCGCCGCTCCGGCGAGGTCCTGATCGATGACGACGTGATCGGACGGCGGCTGATCGACGTCCGGCTGGGCACCCTCATCCACGCCAACGACCTCGCCCTCGCCCCGATCGACGGACGCTGGCACATCGTGGCCGTGGACCCCACCCGCCTCAGCGCTCTCCACCGCGCGCTCCCGTGGCGGAGCCGGTCCGGGATGGTCAGTCCGCGCCGGCTCGTGGACTGGTCGGACATCGAGCCGTTCACCGGCCACGTCCCCGGCCCCCACCTGCCCATCCCCCTGCGCCGCCTCCGTCGACTCCACCCGGCCCAGATCGCCGACCTGATCGAGCACGCGTCCCACCGGGAGGGGACCGAGATCATCGACGCGGTCGCCGACGACCCTGACCTCGAGGCCGACGTGTTCGAGGAGCTCGACGACGAGCACCAGCGGCGCTTCTTCGAGGAGCGCTCCGACCCCGAGGCCGCCGAGCTCCTGGGCGAGATGGCCGCCGACGACGCCGCCGACCTGATCGCCAAGATCGACCAGGACCGCAGGATGGCGATCCTCCAGCTGCTGCCCCCGGCCCGGCAGACGACCCTGCGCCGGCTGCTCGCCTACCATCCGGAGACGGCGGGCGGGATGATGACCACCCAGGCGGTCACCGTCGCTGCCGATGCCACCGTCGAGCAGGCCCTTCAGGCGGTGCGGGCCGCGGACGACCTCCCCTCGCAGGCGGGATCGGTGGTGGTGGTGGTCGATCCGGGGGGCCGGGTCGTGTCCACCGTGCCGCTGGCGGACCTTGTGCGCGCACCCGCCGGGGCCGCGGCGACCACCCTCGCCACCGCCGTCACGGCGAGGCTCCACGGCGCCGCCGACCTACCCTCGGTCGCACTGGTCATGACCGACTACAACCTCCCCGCGCTGCCGGTCGTCGACGACGACGACCGCTTCATCGGTCTGGTCACGGTGGACGACCTCCTGGAGGCGATGATCCCCCCCGACTGGCGGCGTCGCCAGCGCGGCGAGGCGGAGGGGTGAGCGCCGGCGAGGCGCTGGAGCGGTTGCCCCGGCTCCGGCCCGGCGGTACACTCAGCCGGAACGCCCGGCGGGCCCATGCCCGTGCGGTGCTGCGCCCCTGGGTTTCTGAAGGAAGAGGACCGCATGGACCCCGGCAGTAGACGCCCCGTCACCGTCATGCGGTCCTTGCGCCATCGGAGGGCGGGCCCCGGCTGATCGGCCGCCCCTCCCCTCCCCACGCCGGGACCGCCTCGGCATGGGGTCGCGTGAGGAGTGGTGCCATGAGCAGCGAGGGTTTCCGGTCGCCGCCCGCGGCGGTGGGACCGTGGTTGGGTCCCGGCCGCGCGTCGGCGTGCGGGGCCCGACCGGGCGCGGCCCGCCGGGGATGGTGGCATGCCTGAGCCCGTGGTCGCCGCGGCGACGCCACCGACGCCACCCGGGTCGGCGGTGCTCGACAGCGCCCACGTGGGCGACATCCGCGGCGCGCTCGGCACGATCCGGATGGCCGACGTGGGCGAGCGGCGGAGCTGGCGGGGCCGCCTGATCGCGCTGCTGGCGATCGTTGGGCCGGGGCTCATCGTCATGGTGGGGGACAACGACGCCGGGGGCGTCGCCACCTACGCGCAGGCGGGGCAGAACTACGGGCCCAGCCTGCTCTGGACCCTGGTCCTGCTGATCCCCGTCCTGATCGTGAACCAGGAGATGGTGGTGCGGCTGGGCGCCGTCACCGGGGTGGGCCACGCCCGCCTCATCCAGGAGCGGTTCGGCCGCTTCTGGGTCTCCTTCTCCGTCGGCGACCTCTTCGTCCTCAACTTCCTCACCATCGTCACCGAGTTCATCGGGGTGCGCCTGGCGGCGGGCTACTTTGGCGTCTCCCCCTACCTGGCGGTGCCGCTGGCGGCGGTGCTGCTGGTCGCCGTCATCGCCAGCGGCAACTTCCGCCGCTGGGAGCGCGCCATGCTGGTGTTCGTCGTCGGCAGCCTCCTGGTCGTGCCGCTGGCGGTGCTCAGCCATCCCGCCCCGGGCGCCGTCGCCCGCGGACTCGCGGTGCCCAGCGTGGCCCACGGATTCACCTCCACCGCGGTGCTGCTGATCATCGCCATCGTCGGCACCACCGTCGCCCCCTGGCAGCTGTTCTTCCAGCAGTCCAATGTGATCGACAAGCGGATCACTCCGCGCTGGATCGCCTACGAGCGGGCCGACACCGTGATCGGCGCGGTGGTGGTCATCGTCGGGGCGGCCGCGCTCATGATCGCGGCCGCCCACGCCTTCCAGGGCACCGCCGCAGCCGGCCACTTCGTCAACGCCGGCCAGGTGGCGAAGGGGATCGCCCGGCACGTCAGCGGGGCGGCGGGGGCGATGTTCGCGGTCGTGTTGCTGGTCGCGTCGGTGATCGGCGCCAGCGCGGTGACGCTGGCGACGTCGTACGCCTTCGGCGACGTCTTCGGCCTCCGCCACTCCCTCCACCGCCGCTTCGCCGAGGCCCGCGTCTTCTACGGCAGCTACTCGGCGATGGTGCTGGTGGCCGCCGCGGTGGTGCTGGTGCCCAACGCCCCCCTCGGAGTGGTGACCACCGCGGTGCAGGCGCTGGCGGGGGTGCTGCTGCCGAGCGCGACCGTGTTCCTGCTCCTGCTCTGCAACGACCGAGAGGTCCTCGGCCCCTGGGTCAACGCCCGCTGGCTCAACCTGGTCGCCAGCTTCATCGTGGGCGTGCTGCTGGTCCTCTCCCTCATCCTGGTGCTCTCGACGCTCGACTCCTCGCTCAACGTGGGTCTGCTGTTCGCGGTCCTCACCGGGGTGATGCTGCTGTGCCTGCTGGCCGGCGGGGCCGTGATGACCCTGCGCCAGGGCGACCACGGAGCGCCGCCGGTGCCGCGCGCGGAGCGGATGACCTGGCGGATGCCGCCGCTGGCGCTCCTGGCCCGGCCCCGCTGGTCCCGCGGGCGCACGCTCGGGATGTGGGCCCTGCGCGGGTATCTCGGGGTCGCCGCACTGCTCCTGGTGGTCAAGGCGGTGCAGCTGGCGGGCGTCCGCTGAGGGGCTCCGGGCCCCGGGCCGCCCTCCCGGTGTGCGTAAGCTACGGCGGATGACCCTGGCAGCCCGGCCCGCGGCCGCCCCCACGGTGCTGGTGGTGGAGCACTCCCCGGACGACCCGCCCGGCGCCCTCGGCCGCGCCCTCCGCCGAGCCGGGCTGGCCCCGCGGCTGCACCGGACGGGGTGCGACGGGCCGCCGCCGGCGACCGTGCGCGGCCTCGACGGCGTGGTGGTGCTGGGGGGGGCGATGTCGGCGCGCTCGGTGGACGGCTTCCCGTCCCGGGACGCCGAGGTGCGCCTCCTGGAGCGCGCCCTCGCCGCCGACCTCCCGGTCCTCGGGATCTGCCTCGGTGCCCAGCTGCTGGCGGTGGCGGGCGGCGGACGGGTCTTCCGGGGCCGGGACTGGGAGGTCGGCTTCGTTCCGGTCGAGAGGCTGGCCGCCGGGGCCGACGATCCCCTCCTCGGCCGGGCCCCCGCCCGGTTCGCCCCACTGTCCTGGCACGAGGACGGTTGCGAGCCGCCGGCGGGCGCGGTGGTGCTGGCTCGGTCGGCTGCCTACCCGGTCCAGGCCTTCCGCCTCGGCGCCCGCGCCCACGGGGTCCAGTTCCACCCCGAGGTGGGGATCCGCGAGGTGGCGGCGTGGGTGCGGGAAGCCCCCGCCGAGGCCGCGCTCGCCGCGGGCGGCGCCGGGGGGCTGCTGGCGGCGGCGGCGGCGCGGCTGGCGGCGCTGCGCACGCTTCGCCACGCCCTCTTCCAGGGGTACGCCGAGCTGGTGCAGGCCCGCCGCGCGGCCGCCGCATGACCCACGCGCTGATCCAGTTCGTCGACCACTACGGGCTGGTCGCCGTCTTCCTGCTGATGGCGGCCGAGAGCTGCGCCGTCCCGTTCCCGAGCGAGGTGATCATGCCGGTGGCGGGGGCACTTGCCGCGCTCGGTCACCTCAACCTGGCGGCGGCGATCGTCGCCGGGGGGCTCGGGAACCTGGTCGGATCGCTGGTCGCCTACGGGCTCGCGGCCTGGCTCGGCGAGCCCCTCCTCCTCGGGCCGGGCCGATGGATCGGAATCCGGCCCACCCACCTGGAGCTGGCCGACCGATGGTTCCGGCGCCGCGGATCGGTGGCGGTCCTGGTGGGCCGTGTGCTGCCGGTGGTGCGGACCTACATCTCGTTCCCGGCCGGGCTGGCCCGGCTCGACCTGGTCCGATTCGCCGGTCTCACCCTGGCCGGATCCCTGGTCTGGTCGGCCGCCCTGGCCGCCGGGGGCTACGCGGTGGGCCGCAACTACACGAGGTTCTCGGGCCCGATCGGGACCATCGCGGTGGTCCTGGCGGTGGTGGTGGTGGCGATCGTGGTCGGGTGGTTCTGGCGGGGCCGCCAGGCCCCCGCGGCCGAGCCCGCGAACCGCGGCTGAGGCGGCGTCCGGCCCGCCCCTCCGACCGTCGGCGCCCGCCCTCAGCGGGGCAGCGGCGGCGCCATCTCCTCGCTGCGCACGGCGGCGCCGGGCGCCCGCTCGCCCGGCGCCGCGGGCCGGACCCCCTCGGCGGGAGCCTCCAGCGGCAGGGTGAAGCCGACCACCGCCCCCCCGCCCGGGCGGTTGGCGGCGTCGGCGCCGCCGCCGTGCCCCTCGGCGATCGCCCGCACGATCGACAGCCCGAGGCCGCTCCCTCCCTGGTCCCGGTCGCGGGCGCCGTCGGGACGGCTGAAGCGCTCGAAGGCGCGGGGCAGGAACTCGGGCGGAAAGCCGGGGCCGCGGTCGCGCACCTCGACCCGCGCCCGGTCGCCCTCCGCCTCCGCGTGGAGCTCGATCACGGTTCCTGGCGGCGCCAGCCGGAGGCCGTTGCTGAGCAGGTTGTCCACCGCCTGACGGACGCGGGCGGCGTCCATGGGGACCATCAGCCCGGGTGCGTCGATGGCGACCGCGACCCCGGCGGCGGCCGCCTGCTGAGCCATGCCGTCCGCCGACTCCCGCAGCAGCTCGTCGAGACGGGCGGGCACCAGCGCGCCCACCAGCCTCCCCTCGTCGCTGCGGGCGAGCAGGAGCAGGTGCTCGGCCAGCCGGGTCACCCGCTGGGTCTCGTCGGCGGCGCTGCCGACGGCGCGGGCGAGCTCGTCGCGGTTCCGGCCCGGCCGGCCCGCCAGCTCGAGCTCGGCGCGGAGGACGGCCAGCGGCGTGCGGAGCTCATGGCCGGCATCGGCGAGGAAGGCGCGCTGGCGCGCGAGCGAGGCCTGGAGGCGCTGGAGGAGGTCGTTCATGGTCCGGGCCAGGGCCGCGACCTCGTCGCGGGTGCGCGGGACCCGGAGCCGGGCGGCGGGGTCATTCGCCGAGATCGCCTCCGCCTCGCGGCGCAGCCGGTCCATCGGCGCCAGCGCGGCCCCCGCCAGCAGCCAGGCGCCCACCCCGGCGAGGAGGACCAGCACCAGCCCGCCCAGCACGATCGCGCCCCGGATGCCCGCGACCGCGGCGTCCGTCGGCTGCAGCGGAGCCGCCACGACGATCGCCCAGCCGGGCTCGCCCGGGAGCGGGGCGGCGTGGACCCGGAGCAGCTCGGTGGTGCCCGGGAAGGTCACGTCGGTGACCAGCGAGCGTCCCGCCCCCACCCGGAGCTGCGCCGCCGAGAGCAGCGCCCGCGCGGGCGTGAAGTCGGCGAAGGCGACGGGGACGTGCGGGCTGGCGAGCTCGGCGAGGCTGCCCTGCGCCGCCTGACCGTAGAGGATCGCCCGGGCCAGCCCCTGGTCCATCGGCTGGCTGCCGAAGTCCACCCGGCCGGTGATCGTGGAGATCCGCGCGGCGAGGGTGTCATCGAGCGAGCTCACCAGGCCGGCGTCGAGCTGGTGGACCACCAGCAGCCCGCCGAGCGCGGCCAGGAGCGCGGCCGCGGCGGCGAAGAGGAGGGTGAGCCGGAGCCGGATCGGCACCCGCCGCCAGCCCTACGACGCCTCCGGCTGGCGCAGCCGGTATCCGGAGCCGCGCACCGTCTCCAGGTCGGCCCGGCCGAAGGGCCGGTCGAGCTTGCGGCGCAGGTACGCCACGTACTGGTCCACCACGTTGGAGCCGCCCTCGTAGGCGAGGTCCCAGACCTGCTCCAGGATCCGGGTCCGGGTGAGGACCACCCCGACGTGGCGCATGAACAGCTCGAGCAGGGCGAACTCGCGCGCGGAGAGCTGCAGCTCCGCCGGCCCCCGCCACGCCCGCCGCGCGGCGGGGTCGAGGCGCAGGTCGCCGGTCTCCAGCACTGCCGGGCGGACCTCGCTGCCGCGGCGGTCGAGGGCGCGCAGGCGCGCCGCCAGCTCGGCGAAGCTGAACGGCTTGGACAGGTAGTCGTCGGCCCCGGCGTCGAGGCCGCGGACACGGTCCTGGACGTCGTCCCGGGCGGTCAGCATCAGCACTGGGACCCAGCGCTGCGCCGCCCGCAGGCGCCGACACACCTCGAAGCCGTCGATGCCGGGGAGCATGACGTCGAGGACGACGGCGTTGAACGGGGACTCGGTCGCCATCCAGACCCCGTCGGGGCCATTCGCGGCAATGTCGACGACGTGGCCCTCCTCCTCCAGGCCGCGCTTGAGCAGCGCCGCCATGCGGACCTCGTCCTCGACCACCAGGATGTGCACAGGGGCAGCCTACGCCCAGGACATGTGAGGGGCGTGTGACGAGTCACACCGGACGGAGGGGCGGCCGCTGGCTCGGGGCCGCCCGCCGGCGGACGCCGGCGTCGGCTGGCTCAGCGGGTGAGGAGGAGTCGGTGGCGGCTGGTGCCGGCCACGGCCAGCGCCAGCCCCAGGACGCCCAGGTCCCGCATCGAGATGTCGTTGAGCCCGCCGTGGACGGTCAGCGCGACGACGATCTCGGCGACGAAGCAGGCCCCGACCCCGGCCGCCACGCGCGGCGCGATCCCGATCACGAGCGACGCGGCCAGGACGAGGAGGAGGGCCCCGTGGACGAGGACGAGCGTGATCGCGACGCCCGAGGTCTGGGGGACGAGCGGGACGTACCCGGTCCAGAGCCGGGGCTGCCAGAGCTCACCCGACCCGAACCAGAGGAAGACCGCTCCGAGCGCGAGCCGGGCCGCGGTCGGAGCCCAGCCCTCGAGGCCCACGAGGAGCGCCGTGACCCCGGGCGGGCGAGCTCCGTCCCGGGACCGGGAGGGCGGGGACGCCCCTCCTGGCGGGGCGGCGGCGGCGGCCAGGTCGGGGGCGGCCACCGCCGACGTCCGCCGACGACGACCGCGCGGCGACCGGCTGCTCATTCGATGATTCGTCCCTCTGGGTTGGTTGCCACGACGCCGTCGTCGCCGAAGTTGAACTCGGTAGACCCGGTGTCGTCGCCGAAGTTGGCCTCGATGAAATAGATCCGGTCGCCCGCGGCATAGGTCTGGTGGACCGGGGCCTGGCCGCTGCCGAGGATGTCGATCGTGAGCTGGAGCGCCGTGCCCTGCCGCCTCACCGCGGTGCGGAAGCCGGCCAGCGCCAGCTGGGCCTGGGACGAGGGCGCGCCGGGATAGATCTGGAACGCGTAGGCGGCGTACGGACTCGTGGACAGGGCCGGGCCGAGCTTCACCGCGGGGGCTCCGGCCGCCGGGCTCCCGGCCGCGGCGCCGGCGGTCGACGCGGGGGCGGTCGAGGAGGCGGTGGGACGGGCGGCGGGTGCGGATCGAGGGCCGGTGGGCCTCCCCGCCGGGCTCGGAGCGGGCGTCGGAGTGGGCGTCGGATGGGCCGACCCTCCGGGCGCGATCGCGCCGGCGGCGCCGGCGGTGGTGCCACCGAGCCCGAGCCCGGGCTGGTGGGCCCCGTGGATGGCGAGGCCGACAGCCAGCAGGCCGACCAAGATCAGCACGGCGGTCCCGGCGGGGCCGACGCGCTCCGGTCCGATGCGCACCGACGGAGTATCTCCTGCCGGGATGTGAGGCGCATGAGAATCGGCGACGGTGGTCCGCGGCGACCCCCCGGGGGTCAGGGCGCGAGCCGGAGCCCGGCGAGGCCGAAGCCGCTGACGGCGCGGGCGGCGGCGGCCAGCCCGACCGCGAGCGCGGCGGGGTAGGCGGCGGGGTCGGCGGTCCGCCGGCGGGCCAACTCCCCGCAGAAGCCGCCCGCGAGCGCGTCGCCCGCGCCGGTGGGGTCGCGCACCTCCGGGGCCGAGGCGGCGGGAAGGTCCAGCGTCGCGCGGGGCGTGATCAGCCGCACCCCGGCCGGCCCGCCCTTGATCACCACCGCCCGGGTCCGCCCGACCCCGAGCAGCGAGCGCGCCGCCTCGTCGGTGCCGACCCCGCCGAGCCGGCGGAGCTCCCGTGCGTTGAGGCAGACGACATCGGCGCCGGCGAGGCACCGGCGCACCGCGTCGGGGTCGGTGGCGATGAAGTCCTCCATGGTGTCGGCCACGATCAGGCGGGCGCCGGCGCACTGGGACAGGACCGCGAGCTGGCACGCCGGCACCATCGATCCCACCAGGCAGACGGGGGCGGCCCGGCTGGCGGGCGAGAGCTGCGGCCGCCAGGTCCGGTAGACGCCGAGACGCTGGCGGTCGGCGTCCACCGCGCCGGTGTCGGGGTCGTGGCGCGCCTGCCACCGGTAGGTGGGACCCCGCAGGATCACCACGTCCTCCCCGTCGATGGCGGGCTGGTCGACCACCGCGCGCGCGGCCGCCCCGTCCACGCCCACGGCGGCCACCACCCGGACCGGTGCGAGCGGCGCCGCCGCCAGCGCGGCGTAGGCGGCCGAGCCCCCCGGTTCCTCGCGCACGCGGCCGCTCGGGGTGGTGACGTCGTCGAGGCTGAGAGTTCCCGCCACCACGACGGTCCAGGGCGGGGCGCTCACGCCCGACGCGTCACGACGGGCCGGCGTGAGCCGCGCACGCGAGCCGCTCAGCTCGGGAAGAGCTGGATGATCTCCGCGACGTGCCGCTCCCGCTCCCCGCGGGACGCCAGCATCAGCCGCGCCTGGGTCTCGAAGAGCACGCGGCCCACATGGTCGGGGTGGCGGTTGGTTCCGAGGCGCAGGCGCAGGTGCGGGTCCACGGTCGCCACCAGCCGGACCACATCCGACCAGACGGTGCCGGGCACCAGCGGGAGCGCCTCCAGGCGGCAGCGCTCGACCTGCTCCAGGAGCGCGTCCGACCACAGCAGCCGCTGCCGAGGGCCGCGGCGGGGTCGGCGGAAGGCCGCGGCCCGCCGGGCGGCGGCGATCGCGGCCACCGCGCGCTCGATCGGGCCGGCCGCGACCGGTACCGGCGCGGCCGTCGGCGCCGTCGGCGAGGGCACTCCCAGCGGCAGCATGGCGGCATGATACGCGCCGCCGCCGCCCTCCTCAGCGGGTCGGATAGCAGAGCGAGCGCCAGCCCCCGTCGACCGGCAGCAGGTGGACGTCCCGACGGACCACCCGGCGGCGTCCCGCCCCCAGGACGACCACGTAGTCGACGGCGAGCTCGGCGACATCGCGATGGGTCCTGTGGGTCTCCGGATCCGACCACCGGGGCAGGATGTGGACCTCGCGGACCTGGATCGAGGCCAGCCGGGCCCCGTCGTCGCGGGCCCGCATCACCTCGGCGAAGGCGGAGACCCTGCCCCACGCCGCCTGGCACTCCGGGGCCAGCAGGCGCCAGGCGTGCTCGTAGCGCCGCCACCGGAGGCAGTCGACCAGCTGGCGCTCCACCTGGCCCGGGTCGTTGACCGGGATGACCGCGGGGGGGTCTGCGGCGGCGCCGGCAGGTCCCCGATGCCAGCGGGAGCCGCGGTGCTGGACCTCGACGGCGAGGGAGGCCGGCGGCCCGCCCGGGCCGGTCCCCGCCGATGCCACCGTCATCGCGACCGGAGCGCCCAGCCAGAGCCGGGTCCAGCGCACCCAGAGACGGTCGACGACATCGAGCAGGGAGATTGGCGTCATCGCAGCCTCCGCGAGGGGACGTGGTCAAGGACGAGGGGGCGCGGCGAGCGGCGGCGGACGCGGCTCGCCGAGAGTATCGAGCCCCTGGGGAGCGGTGTCAATCGTCGACCGTCGGCGGTGGGGCTCGGGAGCCCGTCGGCTATGCTGGGGGAGGAACCGGCCCACGTCCGGCGGACCCGGCGCCGTCGGCCCGTGAGGTGGAGATGGACGCCGCCACGACCGACCCGGTCACGGTCACGGTCGTGTGCCGTCCGCGACCGGACGCCCCCGCGCCGCTCGACCTGGACGCTCTCGGGGCGCTGCCTCCCGGACGGCGGCGCCACCTGAGCCGCGCCGAGCTGGGGGGCAGCCGCGGTTCCCAGCCCCGCGACATCGAGGTCGTGGTCGGGCACGCGTCGGCGCACGGGCTCGCGATCGGCCCGGTCTCGCCCGAGCGCCGAACGGTCCAGGTCACCGGCGAACGGGAGCGGGTCGCCCGCACCTTCGCGACCGGCGTCCCGCCGGCGGTGCGAGCGGCGATGGTGGCCGTGCTCGGGCTGGACGGCGGTCCGGCGGCACGCCCCATGCTGCGGCGCCTGCCGCTCCCCGACCGCTCCCAACCCCTGGCGCTCGCCGCCCCGCTGTCGTTCTCGGCTCCGACCGTGGGTGAGCTGTATGGATTCCCGCCCGGCACCGACGGCGCCGGCGAGACGATCGGGCTGATCGAGCTCGGCGGCGGGTACCGCGCGGCCGACCTGGCGGCGGCGTTCGGCGCGCTCGGCCTCCCGGTCCCCGCCGTGACCGCGGTCGGCGTCGACGGGGCGGCGAACCAGCCGACCGGGTCCCCCGACGGCCCCGACGGCGAGGTGCAGCTCGACATCGAGGTGGCGGGTGGGCTGGCCCCGGGAGCGCACCTCGCCGTGTACTTCGCGCCCAACACTGACCGCGGGTTCCATGACGCGATCGCCGCCGCCGTCCACGACGACGTCAATCGCCCGTCGGTGATCTCGATCAGCTGGGGCGGCCCGGAACCGTCGTGGACCCCGGCCGCCCGGGCCGCCTTCGCGCAGGCGTTCGAGGACGCCGCGCTGGTCGGGATCACGGTCTGCGTCGCCGCCGGGGACCGTGGCTCCGCGGATGGGGTCCCCGACGGGCTCGCCCACGTCGATTTCCCGGCGTCCAGCCCGCTGGTGCTCGGATGCGGCGGCACCCGGGTGGACGCCTCCGCCGGCGCGATCACGACCGAGGTCGTCTGGAACGACGGTCCCGGTGGGGGCGCCAGCGGGGGCGGCGTGAGCGCCGTCTTCCCCCTGCCGGCGTGGCAGTCCGCCGCCGGGGTGCCGGGATCGGCCGACCCCGGCGCCGGCGTCGGGCGGGGGGTTCCCGACGTCGCCGGCGACGCAGATCCCGAGACCGGCTACCGGGTGTCGGTCGACGGGACGCCCGCCGTCTTCGGCGGGACCAGCGCGGTCGCGCCGCTGTGGGCGGCCCTGATCGCCCGCTGCAACCAGCGGCTGGGACGCCCGGTCGGCTACCTCAACCCGATCCTGTACCGGTCCCTGGCCGCGCGCGGGGTCACGCGCGACATCACCCAGGGCAGCAATGGCGCGTACCGCGCCGGGATCGGATGGGACCCCTGCACCGGCTGGGGCAGCCCGGTCGGGGCCGGCCTCCTCGCCGCCCTCGCCGGCTGAGGTCCGGACGGCCGGTATGCTCGGCCGGTGACCGGCCCGCTCGGCCCCGAGACGCTGCTTCGCCGCGACGAGCGCTTCCGCGGCCGGATCATCTCCCTGAGCCTCGACACCGTGCGCCTCGCCGATGGCCAGACGTCGACCCGGGAGGTCGTCCACCATCCCGGAGGGGTCGCCGTCGTGGCGGTGGAGGCGTCGGGTGCGGTGATCCTGGTCCGGCAGTTCCGCCACGCCGCGGGGGCGATGCTCTGGGAGCTGCCCGCCGGCACCCGCGAGCCGAGTGAGCCCGCCGACGTCACCGCGCGGCGCGAGCTGGCCGAGGAGACGGGCCGCTCCGCCCGC
>DAHUZL010000052.1 GCA_027306655.1 Candidatus Dormiibacterota bacterium | reverse complement strand
GCGTAGCGCTCGCCGCGCCGGGCCAGCGTCCCCTGCTCGGCCAGCGCCCGGACCAGCTCCACGGCGTAGAGGGGGATCCCCTCGGCAGCCGCCACGACCCGCGCCGCCGTCCCCGAGGGCAGGTCAGGAACGAGTCCCCGGAGCAGCTCGGTCATCTCCGGGGTGGTGAGCGGCTCCAGCGCCAGCGCCGCCGCGTTGCGGCGGCCGGTCCCCCATCCGGGGCGCCGCTCGGCGAGCTCCGGACGGGACAGGGTGACGACCAGGAGCGGCTGCGCCGCTGACCAGTCGAGCAGCGACTCCAGGAAGTCGAGCAACCCGATGTCCGCCCACTGGCAGTCGTCGACCACCAGGACCACCGGCGCCTCCCGGGCCAGCAGCTCGAACAGCCGCCGCCAGCGGGCGAACAGCTCCTCCCGCTCCAGCTCGGGCGCGGCCAGCCCGATGAGGACGGCCAGGGCCTCCCGCAACGGCCCGACCTCCCCCGGCGGAAGCTCGAGCGCGGCCAGCCCCGCGTCCAGCCCACTCTCGAGATCCACCGGGCCCATGTCCTCCGTGAGCCGGAGCCGTCCCCGCACCATCTCCGCGAGCGGCCAGAAGGCCACGCCCTCGCCGTAGGCGAGGCAGCGGCCGCGGTGCCAGAAGACGTCGGCGCGGAGCCCGTCCAGGTACTTCTCCACCTCCCAGATCAGGCGCGACTTGCCGACCCCGGCCAGCCCGGTGAGGGAGAGGAGGCGGGCACGGGAGCGCTCGGCCACGTCGTGAAAGGTGTCCTTGCACCAGGCCAGCTCGTGGCGGTGCCCGACGAACGGCGCCTCCCAGTCGCCGCCGCGCCCCCGGCCTCCGACCCGGGCCCGGACTCGCTCGGCTCGCCACAGCTCGATTGGCTCGGTGAATCCCTTCAGGGTGTGGGCGCCGGCCGGCTCGTACGCCACCCCGGCATGGCTCGCCTCGCGGGTGGCGGCGTCGACCAGCACCCACCCCGGCTGGGCCGCCGCCTGGACGCGGCTGGCGAGGTTGACACGGTCTCCCGCCACCAGTCCCTCGCCTTGGCTGGCCCAGGTGGCGACCGGTCCGGTCACGACCCCGGCCCGGGTGGCCAGCCCCGGTCGCTGGTGCTCCTCGCCGTAGGTGGCCACCTGGGCGACCAGCTCGAGCCCGGCCCGCACCGCGCGCTCGGCGTCGTCCTCGCGGGCGCGGTCGCTGCCCCACACCGCCATCACCGCATCGCCGATGAACTTCTCGACCACGCCGCCGGCGCGGGTGATGACGGTGCGGGCGACGTCGAAGTAGCCGCTCAGGAACTCCCGGACCGCCTCCGGGTCCTTTCCCTCCGCCAGCGGGGTGAACCCGACGAGGTCCGCGAACAGCACCGAGACCACCCGGCGGCCCCCGGCGGCGGGGGACGCCTCGGGGGTGAGCTCGGAGGGCTGCTCCGCGGCGCCGATCGGGTCGAGCGCGGAGCCGCACCGGCCGCAGAACCGGGAGTCGGCCTCGACCGGGGCGTGGCAGGCCGGGCAGGCGAGCCCGAGCCCGAGCCCGCAGCGGGTGCAGAAGCGGTGCCCGGTGGGATTGGCGGCGCCGCAGCCGTCGCAGCGAATCGCGCCCGCCGCCGGTCCCCCCGTCGGCGTGGCTGCGGACATGGCCAGGAACGGTAGCAGAGCTCGCGCGGGCAGCGGAACAGCCAGCGGCGGACAGCCATTCGTACGGTGGTGTTGCCGCGGAATGCCGTCTCCGTGTCCGGATGCCGGGGCGCCATCCGGACACCGCCGCCGCGCGCCGACGCTATGTCCCTCGCGTCTGCCGTCTTCGCGCCCTCCGACTACGGCACCGAGCAATGCGGGCGAATCCGGTAGGGAGGCAATTCGCGCAGAATCGTCCGCGGGGGCCGATGCGCTGGGCGCGCGCCGGCTACAGCCGCCGGCAGCGGCCGACCGCGGCACGGATCGAGGTCAGCCCACCGCTCGGGCGACCGCCGCGCTCCCTTCCAACCGGGCTAGGAACGGGGCGGCCCCGAGCTCGGTGAGGATGGCACGGGCCTCCTCGTCCTCGTCGGATACCGCGGGCACGGCTCCGCGGAGGATCGCGCGGTCAAGAGCGCACAGCGCGAGGTCCAGGGGCGAGTCGAGCGCCCGCCAGGCGTCCAGCGCCCGCGCGTAGGCGACCGAGGCCTCGTCGTCGCGCCCCTCCAGGGCGGTCACCCCGGCCTCCCCAGTCATCCGCGCCGCCGCCATCCAGCGTCCGCGGAACCCCTGCATCCCGGCCAGCGCGGCCTGGGCCTGGCCCGCGTCGCGGAGCCACACGGCGGCACGCAACTGGATCGCGAGCGCGTGCGGGCTGTTGATGCCGGAGGGGTCGGCCGCCACCGTCGCGGCCGCCGCCCGGTGGGCGGCGGCGAGGTCGCCGGCCGACAGCTGCACGATGGCCAGGGCCCGCAGATACGTGGTCCGCGTGGGCATCAACTCGCTGTCCGCCATGTCCGCGTGCGCCTCGATCTGGGCGGTGGCACGGCCGGTGTCGCCGGTCATGCCCGCGAGCATTGCCTCCAGACAGGCGAGCCACTCGAGGTCCGACCCGGATAGCTGGCGCTCGCCGAGTGTCGAGACGGCGGCTCGGGCGTCGCCCCACCGTCCAACGAGGAGCGCCTCCTCGGCGGCATTGAGCAGGTTCATGGCTTCGAGGCCGCGGTGGCCGGCACGACGGGCGCGCTCAGCCGCCTCCAGCGAGAGGGTGATCGCCTCTCGCGTGTCGTCATCCGCCACGAAGACCGAGAGGTACAGCCGCGCCCTCGCCTGGTCGACGAGGGAGCCGGACCGGTCGACGATGGCCACCCGCCAGCGGAGGAGGGCGACGGCCTCCCGGTGGCGCCCGAGATTGAAGAGGGCGGCCGCCCGCGCGCCGATCGCCCGCCCCAGCAGTGGCACGTCGTCGAGGCGCTCGGCCAGGGCGCAGGCCGTCTCCGCCCAGGCCAGGGCCGGCGCCTGTGCGCCGGTCGCCGTCAGCAATTCGGCGACCGTGGCGGCCAGGTCGGCCCGGACGCGGGCGTCCCCGGTCTCGCCGCGCTCGGCCAGGGCCCGCTCCGCCCGCGCGATGCCGTCGTTGATCTGGCCCGAGACGAAGCCCAGGGCCTCGGCCAGCCGGGCGGTGCTGAGGCCGACCGCGTCCTCGTCGCCGGCCTCCCGGTGCGCCGCGATCGCCGCCTCGAGGTGGGCCAGCGCCCG
>DAHUZL010000042.1 GCA_027306655.1 Candidatus Dormiibacterota bacterium | reverse complement strand
CAAGGCCGGCGGCACCGTCACCTGGAAGAACAACGGCAGCGTCTACCACACCACCACCGACCTGGCCAGCCTGGCCGCGGTCGCCAGCGACGCGGCCCTGCCAAAGGGCGCCGCCGGCTGGAACCACTCCCTCCTGCCCGGGGCCAGCTGGAGCCTGGCCCTGAAGATCCCGGGGGTGTACAAGTACTTCTGCATCCCCCACGAGAGCCTCGGGATGCTGGGCCAGATCACCGTCGTCGGGTCAACTACCCCTCCCTGAAGGGAGGGGCTTGTGAGAACCCTCGCAGGCCCCGGTTGACCAGACCCAGTCATCGATTTGGAGGTGCGACACGGTGACTCCGTTGCACGCAGGCGAGCGGACCCACTCCGGGGTGCTTCCTCAGCCCCGGACCCTGGAACCCGCGCCAGCAGACATGCCCAGGGGTGGGCCCGAAACGGGGCGCGGGCGCCGGCTGCGGCCGGCACCCGGCGTGCACCATCGTCGAGAGGAGCTGGCCGGGAGCCGCACCGCTGCCGGTCACGTCACTCCCCAACCAGGGCTCGCCCCGGGCAAGGACGCCGGACGGGGTAACCCGTCTCCCACCCGCGTGCTCGTGCTCGACCGGCGCGGACATCCCTGCATGCCGTGCCACCCGGCCCGGGCCCGGCAGCTGCTCCGCCGGCACCGGGCCCGGGTCCATCGGCTCGCCCCGTTCGTGATCCGGCTCGTGGACCGCGAGGCGACGGCGACCCAACGCGTGGGGCTGGGCATCGACCCCGGGTCCCAGGCGACCGGCCTCGCACTCTACCGGGTGGAGCCCACGGACATCGGCGCCATCCGACACGTCTGCTTCGGCCTCGAACTCCACCACCGCTCCGCCCTCATTCACCACCGGCTGGGCCAGCGGGCTGCGTACCGCCGCCGCCGTCGCTCCGCCAATCTTCGCCACCGGGCCCCACGGTTCGACAACCGCACGCGGCAGCCCGGGTGGCTGGCGCCGAGCCTTTTCTCCCGGGTCCAGCACATCGCGACGTGGACGCGCCGTCTCGCGCGGTGGGCTCCGGTCGGAGGCGTGGACCTCGAGCTGGTGCGCTTCGACCTCCAGAAGAGGGAGAGTCCGGAGACCACCGGCGTTGAGTATCAGCACGGCACCCGGTTCGGATTCGAGCTGCGCGAGTACCTGCTCCAGAAGTGGGGTCGGCAGTGCGCCTACTGCGACATCGAGAACGTCCCGCTCAACCTCGACCATATCGTGTCCCGGTCCCGTGGCGGCTCGGACCGGGTTTCGAACCTCACCCTCGCCTGTGTGCCCTGCAACCAGGCCAAGGGCCGCCGGCCCGTCGAGGAGGTCCTGGCACACGACCCCAAGCGTCTGGCTCGGGTGCTGACACAGGCGAAGGCTCCGCTTCGCGACGCGGCCGCCGTCAACTCCACCCGCTGGGCCGTCAAGGGACGGCTCGAGGCCCTCGGCCTCTCCGTGGCCTGCTGGTCCGGCGGCCGCACCAAGTGGAACCGGGCCCGACTCGCCGTTGCCAAGTCCCACGTCGCCGACGCCGCCGTGTGCGGCGACCTCGCCGGCCTCGAGGGCTGGGGCCCTGCCCCCCTAGTGACTATCGCCACCGGTCGGGGCACTCACCAGCGCACCCGGCCCGATGCCTTCGGCTTCCCCCGCTTGGCCCTGCCGCGGACCAAGGCCGTCCACGGGTTCCTCACCGGCGACCTCGTCTGTGCCACGGTCCCTGCCGCCAAGCAGGCTGGCGTCCTGACCGGTCGGGTCGCCGTCCGCTCGACCGGCTCCTTTCGCGTCGGCACCGCCGATGGGATCCATTGGACGCACTGCCGCCGACTCCAACGGGCTGACGGCTACGCCTACACCCACGGAGGGACGCCGCTCCTCCCGGCCCGGAAGGACCGGGTTTCCGCGGCGTGAGGCCTTGATGACCGGCGGGGGAGGGCGGCCACCGGCGGGGACCGGGCCGCGGGGCGCCTGACCGTGAGCCTGCGCTTCGCCCATCGGATGGCCCGGCTCGGGACCGAGAGCGCCTTCGAGGTGCTGGCTCGGGCGCGACGGCTGGAGCAGGGGGGACGCTCGGTCGTCCACCTGGA
>DAHUZL010000041.1 GCA_027306655.1 Candidatus Dormiibacterota bacterium | reverse complement strand
TCCCCCACGGTGCCTGGTAGGCTCTCGCCGTGATCGGTGACGGCGACCGCCCGGGGCCCGCGCCCGCCACCCGGGTCGCGGATCCGGTGCGCCTCGAGCGGGTGGCACAGGCCTTCCCGGTGGTGGACCAGATCTTCAGCGAGTTCCGCCGCCGCGTCCACGCCCCCGGCGTCGCCTACGGCGTCGTGGTGGATGGCGGGCTCGCCCACGCCGCCGGGGACGGGATGGCGGACCTCGAGGCGGCGCGCCCCGCCGCGCCGACAACGATCTTCCGGATCGCCTCCATGACCAAGAGCGTGACCGCCGCGTGCTGCCTTGCCCTCCGCGACGAGGGCCGGCTGGGGCTCGACGACCCGGTCGCCGCGCACGTGCCCGAGGCGGCCGGGATCGGCCTCCCGACCCGCGACAGCGCGCCCCTGACGGTGCGCCAGCTGCTCACCATGTCCGCCGGGTTCGTCACCGACGACCCGTGGGGCGACCGCCAGCTGGCGGTGGCGGCCGACGACTTCGGCAGCTTCCTCCAGGGCGGGGTGCCCTTCAACCGGCCGCCGGGGATCACCTACGAGTACTCGAACATGGGGTACGCTCTGCTCGGCCGGGTGGTGAGCCGGGTGGCCGGCCAGCCGTTCAGCGCCGTCGCCACGGAGGCGGTCCTCCGCCCGCTGGGGATGCGCGACAGCCATTTCGCGGTGGACGAGGTCCCCCCCGACCGGAGGGCCCGCGGCTACCGATTCGAGGACGGGGCCTGGGCGGAGGAGGCTCCCCTCGGCGATGGGGCGTTCGGCCCGATGGGCGGGCTCTGGACCACGATCGAGGACTTCGCCCGCTACGTCGCCTTCCACCTCGACGCGTGGCCGCCGCGCGACGCCCCCGAGACCGGTCCGATCCGCCGCAGCTCCGCTCGGGAGATGCAGCAGGGCCAGCGTCTCTGCCCTCCCGGCTCCGAGGCGGCGGCCGCCGTGCCCACCGCCTACGGCTTCGGTCTGCTCGCCTCGCTCCACCCCCGAGACGGCCGCCACGTCGCCCACAGCGGCGGCCTGCCCGGGTTCGGCTCGAGGGTGCTCTGGCTGCCCGACCACGGGCTGGGGGTGATCGGCTTCGCCAACGTCACCTACGCCCCGGTCCACGAGCCGGTGGCGGCCGCCGTCGACGCCCTCGTCGGGACCGGCGCGCTTCCGCCGCGCCCGGAGCCCGTCTCCGGAGTGCTCCTCGCCGCCCAGGCGTGGGTCCGGGGGCTGTACGAGCGGTGGGACGACGCGGAGGCAAACCGGCTGGCCGCCGAGAACCTCTTCGCCGACCGATCGGCCGCCCGCCGCCGGGACGAGATGGCGGCGCTGCGGGCGGCCCACGGCGCGGTGGTGGAGCTCGGCGCCCCGGTTGCCCACGGTGCGCTGCGGGGGGGATGGCGGATGGCGTGCGAGCGGGGCGCGATCACGGTGACGGTGTCGCTGGCGCCGACGACGCCGCCGACCGTCCAGCTCCTGACGCTGGCCCCGGCCACCAGCTGATCGCCCTGTCCGGACCGTGGGCCCCGACTATGGCTCCGGTCGGGGCGGCGCCTCGTCCGATGACGGGGCAGAGGCGGGGCCGTGGGCGGGGTCGGGGTTGGGGTGGAGATGGGGATGCACCTCCCGGCGCGACTGCCGCGCGCGGGTGATGGCGAGCACCTCCAGCACCTCCGGGCTGGGCGAGCGGTGCGGGGGCCGCACCGGGACCACCGAGCTCTGGAGACGGCCCCTCCGCGTCCCCGACCAGGGCCCGGGCGGCGCATCGACCCGGCGCGCCAGCGCATAGGCCATCCGCTCGTAGTTGACCCGCCAGCCGCGGAAGTGCACCCACGCCTCCTCGGCGCCCCGATCCATCTCCCAACCCGCCTTGGCCATCCGCGCCACACCGTCCTGGAACTCCGATAGGGTCAGCTGGATCGGATCGTCGGGGCTCGGGTCCTCGGCCACCGGTAGGCCCGCTGCCCGTGAGAGCGCGCCCAGGCACACGATCCCCATGCGCAGGAAGGGGCGGGCCGGGGCGGGGGCCGTCAGGGGCGTCAGCGAGAGCTGGAGCGCGGCCGCGTCCATCACCGCCAGCAGGGCCAGGATCCAGGACCGCAGCGGGTCGGGGGAGCGGAAGTAGAGGAGGGGGGTGTAGCTGGTGTGGCTCTCGGTGAGGTCGGCCGCCCACTCCTCCCAGGCGGCGTAGAGAGGGCCCAGGCTGTCGAGGTTGTCGATGAGGGCATGGCGGGCGAGGATCTCGGGTGCCCAGGGGGGCGAGCCGCTGCGACTCGCCAGCAGCGTCACCAGGGTCTCGCGCTTGTTGAACGCCGCGTAGAGGGTGGGCAGGTACGAGATCTGGAGGGCGACGACCGCGATCCCCGACGCAGTCTCCAGGAACACCACCGCGGTCTGGGCCGCGCTCCGGGCGGTGGCGATCCCGAGCGGGAAGATCGAGGAGGCGCTGAGGCGGAGCGCGTCGCCGAGGCTGCCCGACATGAGCGGCCAGAGCAGGAGGGCGAAGCCGACCACCAGCAGGCCGATCCAGGCCGCCAGGCGCACCACCAGGAACGCGGGGGCGGCATAGGCCAGCCGCCGGTCGCGATCCGGATAGGCGGCGCGCATGTTGGCGATCCGGGTGGCGACCCACTGGGTCACGGCCTCCAGCACCGAGGAGATGCGGGACGGCACCGCCCGCGGGATGATGACCGTCCGGACCACGCTGCCGAAGGTTCCGGTCGTGATCACGGCGCCGCCGATGAGGCTCACGGCCCGGAGGACCAGCATGGGCAGGCTCTGGAGACGGTGGGGGCCCGGCACGCGGCCGCCGGGCGATGTGGGGCAGAGCGTACCGTGGCTGGGTGAGGGACATCTGGGACACCTGCCCCGGACTCCTGCTCGGCTCCGGCGGCTCCGGGACGATCCCGGTTCTGGGGTCGCCCCCGGCTATCGACGAGGCTCTGCTCCCGTGCCGCGGCGCCGTGGCCCGCCTCCCTCCCTCCATCGCCCCACACCGGCGAGCTCGGGGCCGACGCGACGGGGACGGCGGCGTGGACGCTCGACCTCGGCCCGCTCGGGCGACGTCGCGACGTTCGGCTCCTCTTCGTCTCCCAGTCGGTCCGGCGCGCCGGCCCCCAGCGGACCAGCCTCGCCGTCCTCTCCCAGGGGGAGGGCGCGGTCGGCTGGGCGCCTCCCGGCGTTCCGCCGCTACTGGGGGGCGCCCGACGAGCGCTGACCGGTCGCGGCCGTCCGCGCTCCTGAGCGTGGGATCAGCTCCTGGACGGTGGCGACCGGCCCGGTCTCGCTCTCGCCGCCCACGATCCACCCGCGGCCGTCGACGGCGAGAGCGCCCGCGTGGGCAACCGGCAGCGGCAGATGACCGGCGAGCCGCAGGGTGGCGGTGGCGGAGTCGAAAGCCCAGATCGACGGATTCGGCGGGATCCCGCCGCCCGCCGCGGTCGATCCTCCCAGCACGTAGAGGACACCGCTGACGACCAGGGCCGACGCACCGGTCACCGCCTCCGGGAGATGACCGATGACCGTGGCGGTGTGGGTGGCGGGGTCGATCACCTGGATAACCGGGGTGGCGGCGCCGCTCGATGTCTGGCCTCCGAACACATAGAGCCGGCCGCCCAGGGCGGCCGCCGCCGGATAGCGCACGGGGACGGGCAGGGAGGCCACGGTGCTGAAGCGCGTTCCGTCAGTGGTGGCCAGGACGGCTCCGTCGAGGGTGGTGCCGTCGTACCCCCCGACGATGTAGGCCGTTCGCCCGATGACGGCCGCGGCCGCGTCGGATCGCGGTTGGGGCAGGCTTCCGATCGTCGTCGCCCGTGCGAGGGTGATCGGGACCGCCTGGACCGTCGCCACGCTGGCGTACGCTCCGCCGCCGAGGACGAGATCCCGGCCCTCCAGGACGGCGCCGACGGCGTCATGGAGCGGACCGGTCAGCGCGCCGGTGTAGTAGCGGGCCCCGGTGGCGACGTCCAGCACGGCGATCCCCGCCACCGATGCATCCCCGGTGGTGAGCCCGCCGAGGACCGTCAGCTGTCCGGCGCGTGGTCCCGGCAGGGTCACGGCGCGGCTCAGCGGCTCGAATAGGGTCCAGCGGAGGAGCCGGGACGAGATGGCCGGGAGGGGCGCCCGCGCCGGCGATGCGGTGCGGGGCGGCAGGGCCTGGTGGGGAGCGGCGTCCCGGGCGGGGCCGCAGCCGGCGAGGGCACCGAGCACACCCAACAGGACGACCACCGCTCGGCGTGGACGGGGCGCCGGGCCACCGCTCGGAACCATCGCCGCCCTGACTCCGCAGCGGTACCCGGGGTCACGACCGCCGCGGGCCCGCTCGATATCGCGCCCTCCCGGGGGCGCCGTGGAGTCGATCAGCGCGGCGGACGCGGCGTGCCGGCGCCCCCGCGGGGGAGGATTACGGCCGCGACCGAGCCCGCGGCGTCCCCCGCGCTGGTGGCCGCCCCGTCGGACGACAGCGGGGCCGCGTTGGGCACCTCGGCCAGGACGGAGCGGAGCGCCTGGCTGGCGCCGAGCAGGCCCGCGGTCTCGACCGGCACCACCACCTTGGCGTTGTCGCTCGCCACCAGCCGGCCGAGCGTGTCCAGCTGGAGCACGGCGAGCAGCTCCGGCGTCGGCTTGGCCTGGTGGATCGCCTGGTAGACGGACCCGATCGCGGCGGCCCGGCCCTCGCCGTCGAGGGACTGTGCCTGGCGGTGCCCCTCGGCCTCCAGGATCGCCGCCTCCCGCTGCGCCTCCGCGCGCAGGATGGTCGCCTTCTTGTCGCCCTCCGCCTTCAGCACCGCCGACTGCTTCTGGCCCTCGGCGATCTCCACCGCCGCGGTGCGCTGGCCGCGGGCGGTGTTGATGGCCGCCTGCTGCTCACCCTCCGACTTCAGGATCGCCGCCCGCTTCTGCTGGTCGGCCTCCTTCTGCAGCGCCATCGCGTTGAGGATCTGCTGCGGCGGCAGGATGTCCACGATCTCGATCCGGTTGAGGCGCACGCCCCACTTCTCCGCCGCCGGCGACATGTGCCGCTGCAGCTCGGCGTTGATCCGCTCCCGGTCGCTGAGCGCCTCGTCGAGGGTGAGCCCGCCGAAGACGGCGCGCAGCGAGGTGCGGGCGAGCTGGTCCACCGCCACCTGGTAGTTGCTGACGTCGTAGAGGGCGAGCTTGACGTCGACCACCTGGCTGAAGATGGTGGCGTTGACGGCGACACTGACGTTGTCCTTGGTGATCACGTCCTGGCGGTCACCGGTGCGGGGCACCTCGCGCATGTCGACCCGCACCATCTGATCCACGAACGGGATCACCACCGCCAGGCCGGGCACGCGCACGCTGTGGAACTGGCCGAGACGCTTGATCACGCCGCTCGACCCCTGCTGGATCACGCGAACCGTCCGCGAGAGCAGGACGATCACGGCCACGACGACGACGACGGCGACGATGGTTCCGATCATGGCTCGGCCTCCTAGCGGACGGGACTCAGACGGCGGTGACGAGCAGGCGGGTCTGGCGGAGCTCCAGGATGAGCACGGTGTGTCCGGCCTCGATCGCCGCCCCGTCCTCGGTGATCGCCGGCCAGTCCTCACCGCGGACGCGCACCTGGCCGGGCGCCAGCGGGTCGCCAACGGCGGTGACCACCACCGCCTCCTCGCCCACCAGCCCGGCCGCGCCGGAGATGAGCCCGGAGCCCTGGCGCAGTCGCATCGTCCGCATCACGGGCCGGCGCACCAGTCCGAGACCGCCCAGCCCGACCGCCGCGAAGGCCAGCGCCTGGGCCAGGAGCGGCCCGCCCAGGCCGGCAACCACCGCCGCCACCGCTGCCCCGGCGGCGACGAAGACGGCGTAGAAGGCGAGGGTCATGGCCTCGCCGACTGCGAAGCCGATCGCGACGATGAGCCAGATGATGGCCATGGGCGCCACCTCCGGGAGCGCTGCCGCCCCTAGGGTACTCCCAGCCGGGCGGGATCCGCGTCGGATACTTCGAGGGCG
>DAHUZL010000035.1 GCA_027306655.1 Candidatus Dormiibacterota bacterium | reverse complement strand
GCGCCGCTGGCTCCTCGCCAAGCCGCTCACCTTCATGAACGAATCGGGCCGCGCCGGCCTGCAGCTCACCCGGGCGGCGGGCGTGGCCCCGGCGGCCGCGATCGTGATCCACGACGACCTCGACCTGCCCTTCGGCCGGCTGCGCTTGCGGCAGGGGGGCGGACCCGGCGGCCACAACGGGATCCGCTCCCTGCAGGCGGCCTGGCGCACCGCTGAATTCATCCGGGTCCGGATCGGGATCGGCCGCCCCCCCGAGGGCACGGACTCGGTGGACCACGTCCTGAGCCGACCCGACGGGGAGGAGCGAGTGGAGTGGCCCCAGGTGATGGGTCGGGCGGCGGAGGCGGTCCTGACGATCGCGGAGGCGGGGCTGCCGGCCGCCATGGACCGCTTCAACGGGGGCGACGGACGCGGCGCTGACCGCGTCGGCGCGGCCGCGCCGTGAGCGGGTCGAGGGTGGCCGCCGTGCCGGCCGCCGCCATCCGGACGTCGCGCGCCCCCGCCGACGGGCGTCATCCGACGCTGCACCAGCGCCTCGGCCGGACGGTGGCGCTCCAGGCCGTCGCCCGCTGGGGCGGGGGCGATCGCGGACCGCTGGCCCTCGCCGGTGTGCCCCACGGGGCGGTCGCGCTGGTCGCCTGGTGGTGCGCGCAGGAGCTGGGCGCGACGGTCCTTGCGGTGGTGGCCGAGCCGGAGGCGGTCTGGAGCGAGAGCCAGCCCTGGCTCGGCGAGGATGAGCCCCCGCCCTTGCTGTTCCCAGCCCCCGACACCCTGCCGTTCGATCGGGTGGCCCCCGGGGACGAGGTCCTCCGCTTCCGGCTGCGGACCCTGCTCGCGCTCCGGGCTCCCCGGCCCCAGGTGGTGGCGACCTCGCTGCCCGCGCTGCTCCGTCCCACCCTCGCCGCCGATTGGGTCCGCCAGCGGGTGCGGCGGCTGGCGGTCGGGGACGTGGTCCCGATCGACCGGCTGGCGTCCGACCTGATCGCGCTCGGGTACCGCCGAGAGGCGGTCGTGGCGGCGCCGGGGACGTTCGCGCGCCGGGGCGGCATCGTCGACGCGTTCCCGCTGCTGGAGCGCCGGCCCTGGCGAGCCGAGTGGCTCGGGGACCGGGTGGAGGGCCTCTGGCACGTCGACGCCGAGTCGCAGGCCTCCGCGGGCCGGGTGGCCGAGGTGGAGCTGACCCCGGCGCGTGAGCTCCCGCTGGACCCGGCCAGCCTGGGGCGCGCGCGCGCCCGTCTCGCCGCCGGCCCGGCGCCCGAGCTCCGTGCGGACGTCGCCGATCGGTGGGCGCGCGACCTGGAGGCGCTCGGGGCGGGCGCGGTCGGGGACGCCGCGGACGCAATGGCGGCCCTGCTCCTGGACCCCGCCACCACCCTGCTCGACCACCTGCCCGAGCGGGCGGTGATCCTGGTCGACGACCGGCTCCGCCTCGGCCTCGCCGCCCAGCGCTGGCACGATGAGGTGGAGGCGATCCGCGCCGGCGAGGCCCAGCGCGGCGAGCTGCCCGCCGCGATCCCGCTCGGGCTGGCCGACCTCCCCGGCCTGCTCGGCCGCCTCGGCGGTCCCGGCACCGTGGATCTCCGCCGCGAGGCGGGACCCCTCGACGCGCTGCCGACGGCGCAGGTGGTGGAGTGGACGCCCCACGCCAGCCCCAGCTTCGCCGACGACTTCGCGGCCTTCGCCGCCCACGTGCGGACCGCCACCGCGAGCGGAATGGCGGTGGTGGTGGTGAGCCGCCAGGAGGACCGCGTGGTCGAGCTCGCGACCGACGCCGGGCTGGATCCGCTGGCGGTGGACGCGCTCGACGGCCAGACCACGCCGGTGGCCGACGGTCGGCTCCTGGTGGCGCCGGGGGAGCTCCGGGCCGGCCTCGGTCTGACCGAGTCCGGGCTCTGGCTCCACACCGATGCCGACCTCTTCGGCGGCGGCAAACGGCGGGGGTCGATCCTCACCCGGGGCGCCCGCCGCGCCGAGTCCAGCCTGGGCGGCCGGATCCGGACCGCCGCCAGCGCCCCCACCGCCCACCGCGCCTTCCAGCTCCAGCTCCAGCCCGGCGACCTGGTCGTCCACCGCGACCACGGCATCGCCCGGTTCCTCGCCATGCAGCGGGTGGCCGAGGGCGAGGGTGATCACGAGTACATGCAGCTGGAGTACGCCGACGGGCACCGCCTCTACGTTCCCGTCGAGCACCTCGACCGCATCGACCGCTACGTCGGCGGCGGCGACGCGCATCCGCAGCTGAGCCGGCTCGGCACCGGCGAGTGGGAGCGCACGCGCCTTAGGGTGCGGCGGCGGGTGGACGCGATCGCCCGGGATCTGGTCGAGCTGTACGCGAGCCGGCTCCAGGTCTCCGGCCACGCCTTCGCCGCTGACACGCGCTGGCAGGCGGAGCTGGAGGCGTCGTTCCCGTACGAGGAGACCCGGGATCAGCTGCTGGTCCTCTCCGACATCAAGCGCGACATGGAGTCGCCGCGGCCGATGGACCGCCTGCTCTGCGGCGACGTCGGCTTCGGCAAGACCGAGATCGCCCTGCGCGCGGCGTTCAAGGCGGTCCAGGACGGCTTCCAGGCGGCGGTGCTGGTGCCCACCACGGTCCTGGCCCAGCAGCACCACCTGACGTTCAGCGAGCGGCTGCGGGCGTTCCCGCTGCGGGTGGAGGCGCTCTCCCGGATGCGGAGCGAGTCGGAGACCCACGCGGTCCTGCTCGGCCTCCGCAGCGGCAGCGTCGACATCGTGATCGGCACCCACCGGCTGCTCCAAGCGGACGTCGCCTTCAAGAACCTGGGGCTGGTCATCCTCGACGAGGAGCAGCGCTTCGGGGTGCGCCAGAAGGAGCGCTTCAAGCAGCTGCGGACCGCCGTCGACGTGCTCTCACTGAGCGCCACCCCGATCCCGCGCACGCTCCACATGGCGCTGAGCGGGATCCGCGACCTGTCGGTGATCCGCACCCCGCCCGAGGACCGGGTGCCGATCAAAACCTACGTCACCGCCAAGGCGCCGGAGCTGGTCCAGGACGTCTGCCGGCGCGAGCTCAGCCGGGGCGGGCAGGTCTACTACGTCCACAACCGGGTCCAGACCATCGCCCGCGAGGCGGCCCGCCTGCGCCAGCTGCTGCCGGAGGCGCGGGTGGCGGTCGCCCATGGGCAGATGCCGGAGGGCGAGCTGGCCCGGGTGATGGTGAACTTCATGAACGGCGAGGTGGACGTGCTCTGCTGCACCACGATCGTGGAGAGCGGGCTCGACATCGCCAACGTCAACACCATCGTGGTGGACGACGCGACCCGGCTGGGGCTGGCCCAGCTCTACCAGCTGCGGGGCCGAGTGGGGCGTGCCGGTCAGCGCGCCTACGCCTACCTCCTCTACGATCCCGGACGGAGCCTGAGCGAGCGGGCCGACCGCCGGCTCGACGTCATCGAGGACCTTCAGGACCTCGGCGCCGGGTTCACCCTGGCGCTGCGCGACCTCGAGATCCGCGGCGCCGGCAACGTCCTCGGCGAGGCCCAGCACGGCGAGATCGCCGCGGTCGGGCTGGAGCTCTACAACCATCTTCTGCGTCAGGCGGTGGGCGAGCTCCAGGGCCAGCCCATGGCCGAGTCGCCGGCGCAGGTGGCGATCAGCCTCCCGCTGGCGGCCCTGCTGCCGGCCTCGTTCGTGGACGACGAGCGGCTCCGGCTGCGGGCCTACCAGGACCTGGCCGCGGCGGCGTCCGAGGCCGAGCTCGAGCTCGCCACCCGGACCCTGCGTCAGCGCTTCGGCCCGCTCCCCGCCCCGGCGGCGAACCTGGTCGCCACCCTCCGGGTGCGCCTCCTGGCCGCTCAGGCGGGGGCGTCGGCGGTGGACACCGACGGCGACGACGTGGTCCTCCAGTTCGAGCGCGGAGAGGCGGAGCGTCTGCGCCGGGTGGCGGGCCAGTTCGGCCGCCACGTGACCGCCGGCCCGTCGCGGCTGCGCCTCCACCGCGGCGCCGCCGGGACCGCCTGGCTGGACCGCCTGCTGGAGGTCCTGCGCGAGCTCGGCCGGCTCCGGCGGGCGGAGGCCGCCCCGGGTGGATGACCGAGCCCTGGCCCGGCTGCGCGCCCTGGTCGAGACCGTCGAGCGGCTGCGCGCCCCGGGGGGGTGCCCCTGGGACCGCCAGCAGACCCATCGGACGCTGGCGCCGTACCTCATGGAGGAGGCGTACGAGGCGGTGGCCGCGATCGAGGCCGATGACGACCCGGAGCTCGCCCTGGAGCTGGGCGACGTCCTGATCCAGGTCGCGATGCACGCGGCGGTGGCAGCCGAGCGCGGCGCCTTCGACATCGGGACGGTCGCCGCCGCCGCCGACGCCAAGATGGTCCGCCGGCACCCGCACGTCTTCGGGGGGGCGCCGGTGGCGGACGCCGAGGCGGTGCTCGCCTCCTGGGAGCGGCTCAAGGCCGAGGAGCGCGGCGACCGGCTGTCCCTGCTCGACGGGGTGCCCGCGACCCTGCCGGCGCTGGCGCTCGCCCTCGCCGTCCAGCGCCGTCCCGCTCGGGTGGGGTTGGACCCGGTCCCGAGCCTCGCCGCTGCGCGGGCCTCCGTCGACGCCGCGCTCCGCCGCATCGATGGGGCCGCCGGGGAGGCTGGCGGCGCCGGGGAGGGCCGGTCCCCGATGGAGGCAGGCGACGTCGAGGTGGGCGAGCTCCTCTTCGCGGTCGTGGCGCTGGCGCGTCAGCTTGCGGTCGACCCCGAGGGAGCGCTGCGGCGGCGGGCGGAGGCGCACCGGCGGCGGGTCGGCCGGGCCGAGGCCGCGCTGCGGCGGGGGGGGCGTGTCAGCACCCACGCGTCGGCGGCGGAGTGGGAGCGGGCGTGGGTGGACGAAGGAGGGGAGCCCGGCGGGGGAGGGGAGCCGGCCAGCGGAGGGGAGCCAGCCGGTTGACGCGGCCCGAGGTCCGTGCCACCCTGGGCGGGTGCGGCGCCGCCCCGAGGGGGGCGCCACCGAGCGTGTCGGGAGGGGTCGGAGGTGGGAGAGCGGGTCACGACCGGGCTTCGGCGGGTGCGGCGCGCGCAGCTCCTCGCGGGGGCGCTCGCCCTGGGGGTGATCGCCGCGGGGCTGGGGCTGGGCGCCGCCGCGCGGGTTCGGCCGGCCACCCCGACCGGATCGGTGACCTGGGCTGACCCGCCCGGGGGGGTGGGGCCGCTCTACATCTTCCCGCTGACGCCCTCGGCCACCTACGGCAATGTGGAGGTGTTCGACTTCCAGTACCTGATGTGGCGGCCGCTGTACTGGTTCGGGCAGAACGGGACCCCGCTCGTCAACCAGCGGCTCAGCGTCGGGGAGCTGCCGGTGTACTCCAACGGCGGTCGGACGGTGACGATCACGCTGAAGCCGTACCGCTGGTCGGACGGCCTCCCGGTGACCAGCCGCGACGTGGAGTTCTGGATCAACCTCCTCCGCGCTGAGAAGTCCAACTACGCCGGCTACGTCCCCGGCCTCTTTCCGGACAACCTGGTCGCGGAACGGTACACCTCCCCCTCCACCTTCAGCCTCACCTTCACGAAGGCGTACAACCATGACTGGCTGCTCTACAACGAGCTCAGCCTGATCATCCCGATCCCGCAGCAGACGTGGGACCGGACCCGCGCCGGAGGGGCGATCGGCAACTACGACCAGACCACGAGCGGCGCCGAGGCCGTCTACCGGTTCCTCAACGCCCAGTCCGACCACCTTCCGGGTTGGGACACCAACCCCATCTGGCAGGTGGTGGACGGACCCTGGCACCTCCAGCACGGGAATGGATTCGTCCCCGCCACTGGGTACACGATCCTCGACCCCAACCCCGCCTACACCGGGCCCGTGAAGCCGCGGATCGCGCAGTTCCGGATGGTGCCCTTCACCACCGACACCGCGGAGTTCGACGCGCTGATCTCGGGGCAGCTGGACTACGGGTACGTGCCGATCCAGGACCTCTCCCAGGTGCACTCCCTCGCCGCCCGAGGATACCGGCTGGAGCCGTGGACGGACTGGGGCTTCACCTACGCCGCCTACAACTACACCAACCCCACCCTGGGCCCCCTGTTCGACCAGCTCTACTTCCGCCAGGCGCTCCAGCACCTGGTCGATCAGCCCGCCTACATCCATGCCATCTGGAAGGGCTATGCCTACCCCACCAACGGGCCGGTGCCGGTGCGGCCGGCGACGCCCTTCGCAAGCGCCTACGAGAAGGACGCACGCTATCCGTACAGCGTCCCCGCCGCCCGCCGGCTGCTGGCGAGCCACGGGTGGCGTCTCAGCAGCAGCGGGCCCGACACCTGCATCCGTCCCGGGAGCGGGCCCAGCCAGTGCGGAGCCGGCATCCGGGGCGGGATGCGGCTCGTGATCCCGCTCCAGTACTCCAACGGGTCGGTGGTGGCGAAGGAGGAGATCGAGGCCCTGCAGTCGTCGGCGGCGCTGGCGGGGGTGCGACTGGAGCTGACCGGGTCGCCGATCGCGACGGTGTTCGGCACCTTCGCCCCCTGCAATCGGAAGACCGGCACCAACTGCGCCTGGGCGATCAAGTTCTTCAGCCTCGGCCCCTACACCTGGACCTACTCGCCCGCCTATTACCCGACCGGTGAGGAGCTGTTCGCCACCAACTCCGCCTTCAACGGCGGCGGCTACAGCAACCCCACCACCGACCGGCTGATCGCCGCCTCGCAGACTGGGGTGGGGCTGGGCTCGCTCTACGCCTACGAGGACTGGATCGCGAAGGAGGTGCCGGCGCTGTGGTTCCCAAGCTCCTACAACCAGTTCTCCGAGATCTCGACCCGGCTCCACGGCACCCTGCCCCAGGACCCCAACCTCAACATCTACCCGGAGGCTTGGAGCCTCTCCGGGTGAGTGGGCCCCCGAGCCGCCTCGGCCTGCGCGCGGGGCGCGTCCTCGACGTGCGTGCCGGCCGCTGGATCGACAACGCCGTGGTGGTGGTGGGCCGCGACCGCATCGAGCAGGTCGGCGGCGCGC
>DAHUZL010000033.1 GCA_027306655.1 Candidatus Dormiibacterota bacterium | reverse complement strand
GGCCCTGGCGGGCCATGCGGTAGCCGAGGCGCTGGAGCTGGGCGGCGAGCTCGGCGCGGTAGACGGCGCCGGCCTCGGCCCGGAGCTGATACAGGGCCCGGCTGTCGATGGCGGCCCAGCGCCCCGTCCGGGCGGGGGCGTCCGCCGACCGGAGGGCCAGGATGGCGATCACGCAGTGGTCGTGGAGCTGGGGGTCGGGGGTGGCCCCGGCGGCCTGCTGGGCGGCGCTCTGGCGGCTGGTGTGGTGGCGGAAGCGGGCGATGACCAGGCTCTGGGCCGGCTCGTGGCGGACCTGGCCGCCCACCCGGCGGCGGACCAGGGCGGCGTGACGTTCCACGTGGGCCACGCCCACCGCCACGGCGCGGTCGTGGGCGGCCTCGAGGGCGGCGCGGGCCTCCGGGCCGGCCAGGGCCCAGACGACGGACACCGACTTCGGCGCGGAGAAGGTGGCGTCCACGGCGGCGACGTGGGTGCCACGAGCGTGGCGGACGAGGGCGTCGCCCGTCTGCGGATCCTGCCCCGCCCAGACCCGCTGGAGCTCCTCGCGGTCCACGGTCCCGGCGAGGCCGAGGGCCACGGCGCCCTGCCCCATCCACTGCCCAGGCCCCTCCGCCGGCTGGCCCTTCGGCCCGAGGTAGTAGTCGCCGCGCCGGGCGCCGTCGGCGCGTGCGCCCGGACCCGGTGCCTGGCTGGCGAGATAGGCCGCGTAGCCGGCGGTGTCGGCGGCCCCGACCTTGTGCACGGTCAGCATCGAGCCACGCCGCCGGTGTGGCTCGCGCGCCCTCCGCCTCTCATCTCGCTCACCGGACTTCCGCAGCTGGTAGGTACGGAAGGGGGTCCAGCGGGGGTGGGCTGAATTCGAGTCGAGGCGGAGCCCCCGGTGTCAGCCCGAAATTAGTAGGCACACGGCACGCCAGGAGGGCCTTGCTTGTACCGGGTTAGTTTGCTATTCTCGTAGGAGATGTACCTGCGGGAGGTGAAGCGCCGGAACGCGGATGGCACCGCGGTGGGGTACCTCCAGCTGGCTCACAACGAGCGGGATCCGATCACGCGGGTGCCGCAGGCGAAGCTGATCCACCAGTTCGGCCGCACCGACCAGGTCGACCGGGACGCGCTGGCGCGGCTGGTCCGCTCGATCAGTCGCTTCCTCGATCCCGCCCAGGTCATCGAGGCCACGGCCACCGGCGCGATCACCGTCCTCGATTCGCGCCCCTTGGGGGCGAGCTTTGTCGCCGACCGGCTGTGGGACCGCCTCGGGATCGGGGCCGCCATTCGCCAGGTCGCGACCGGCCGCCGGGTCGATGGCGACGCCGTGGAGCGGGCGGTGTTCGCGATGGTGGCCAACCGGCTCTCGGTCAAGCCCCTCTCCAAGTTGGCCGGCTGCACCTGGGTCGCGGAGCGGGTCGTCATCGACGGGCTCCCGGCGATCTCCGACGACGCCTGCTATCGGGCGATGGACTTCTTCCACGCGGCGCTGGCCGAGCTGCAGGAAACGGTGTTCTGGAGCACGGCGCGGCTCCTGGATCTGGACCTGGACCTGCTCTTCTTCGACACGACGTCGACCTATTGGGAGACCGACCGGCTCGACCCGGACGTGCTCCCCGATGACGGCACGGACGCCGCGGCCCCGACGGCGGGGCCACCTGACGAGGAGGCGGAGCGGCCGACCGCCACGGCCGGCGCGCGGCGCGCGTACTCGAAGCATTCCAAGGACCATCGCCCCGACCTGCCCCAGATCGTGATCGGCCTGGCGGTCACCCGGGAGGGGATCCCGGTCCGCGTCTGGACCTTCGCGGGCACCGAATCGGACCAGGTCCTGATCCGCACCGTCCGCAACGACCTCCGGGGCTGGCGGCTCAATCGGGTCATCTGGGTGCTCGACCGCGGCTTCACCAGTGCCGCCAATCGCCGCTACCTCCAGAAGGGCGGCGGCCACTACATCGTCGGCGAGAAGCTCCGCAGCGACCAACGCGAGGCCCAGTGGGCCCTCCAGCGCGCGGGTCGCTACCACGAGGTCGCCGGCAACCTGCGGGTGAAGGAGGTCCGGCAAGCCGACGGCGTGGCTCGGGACCGCTTCGTGATCTGCCACAACCCCGAGCAGGCGACCCGCGATGCCGCGGTGCGCGACCGGATCCTGCAGCACCTGGAGGTTGCCATCGCGGAGACCGATCGGCTGGCGGCGGGAGAGCGCCGCGAGCGCTACGGGGCCCTGCGCACCACGCCCGCCTTTGCCCGCTTACTGCGCCGCACCCCCGGTGGCAAGCTCCGCATCGATCGCGCCGCGGTGGCGCGGGAGACCCAGCTCGACGGCAAGTTCCTCCTGCGCACCGACGACGAGAGCCTCTCCGCCGCCGACATCGCCCAGGGGTACAAGGCCCTCTACGAGGCCGAGCGGGGCTGGCGCGACCTCAAGTCGACGCTCGACCTGCGGCCGGTCTATCACTGGAAGCCGTCGCGTATCGAGGCCCATGTCCAGCTCTGCTGGCTGGCCCTGCTGCTCTTGCGGGTGGCCGAGGTGGCCACCCACGACACCTGGCGCGACCTCCGCAACGAGCTGGACCGCTGCCATCTGGTCACCTTCCGCACCAGCGCCGGGGTCGTGGCCCAGCGGAGCGAGCTCACCCCTGGCCAGCTGAAGATCCTCCGCGCCCTCGAGCTCCCTGAGCCGCCTCGCTTCTACGAGTTCGCCCCGGCAGCGGCCACCCCCACGGCTCGGCCGGCCGGCGGGCAGGGCCGTAGACACACGGGCCTCCGCCGCCGACGCGTCAGAACGCCCAATTGAAGCGCGATTCGCACATCCCTGCCCCTACGAGCTGCGGAAGTCCGGTCCCCGAGGCGATGGCAATGGTGATCGGGGCTCGGCTGACATGGCGGTCATCGGACCGGGCCAATCCCTTCACCCAAGCGGCCTACGAGAAGCTCGCCAGCGTCATGGTCGGCCCGATGCGCGATCCGGTGCTGGCAG
>DAHUZL010000030.1 GCA_027306655.1 Candidatus Dormiibacterota bacterium | reverse complement strand
GGCCCTTGACATCGACCTCGCCGAGGCGCAGCGCCTGCTCACCGCCGCCCAGGATCGACGAGCGGGGGTGGAGCGGGGGACGGGGGAGGGACGGGAGCTGGAGGTCCTGATCGAGCTGCTGATGCAGCGGGTCCGCACCGCCGAGCAGGCGCGCGCCCGTCCGCGGGGATGAGCCCGGCGGCGGGGAGGACCCCGCTGCAGCGGCTGGCGGCGGATGTCGCCGCCGGTCGGGTGGACACCGTGGTGGTGGCGATGACCGACATGCAGGGTCGCCTGCAGGGCAAGCGCGTCGCCGCGCCGTTCTTTCTGGAGGAGGTGGCCCGGCACGGGACCGAGGCCTGCACCTACCTGCTCGCGGTCGACGTCGACATGATCCCCTCCCCCGGGTACGGGATCGCCTCGTGGGAGCAGGGCTACGGCGATTTCACGATCCGGCCCGATCTCACGACCCTGCGCCGGCTCCCCTGGCACCCCGGCACCGCCCTGGTCCTGGGCGACGTCGGTTGGGCCGACGGGACCTCGGTGACGGTCTCGCCGCGGCAGGTCCTCCGCCGCCAGCTGGCGCGGCTGGGGGAGCGCGGCTGGACCGCCCTGGCCGCGACCGAGCTGGAGTTCCTGCTCTTCCGCGACACCTACGAGGACGCCTGGGCACGGGGCTATCGCGAGCTCACCCCGTCCACCCTCCACAACGTCGACTACTCGGTGGTGGGGACTGGCCGGCTGGAGCCGCTGCTGCGCCGGATCCGCCTGGAGATGGCCGGTGCCGGCCTGATGGTGGAGTCGGTCAAGGGGGAGTGCCACCGGGGCCAGCATGAAATCGCCTTCCACTATCAGGAGGCGCTCGCCACCTGCGACAACCACGTCGTCTACAAGACCGGGGCCAAGGAGATCGCCGCCCAGGAGGGGTGCTCGCTCACCTTCATGGCCAAGTTCGACCAGCGGGAGGGCAATTCCTGCCACATCCACCTGAGCCTGCGCGACCGCGAGGACCGTCCTGCCTTCTGCGACGGCGTCGGCGCGTGGTCGCCCGTCTTCACCCGGTTCCTGGCCGGCCAGCTCGCCTGCCTGCCGGAGATGGCGCTGCTGCTGGCGCCGAACGTGAATTCGTACAAGCGCTTCGTGGCGGGGAGCTTCGCGCCCACCGCGATCACCTGGGGCCGCGACAACCGAACCTGCGCCCTCCGGGTGGTGGGCGAGGGGCGGTCGCTGCGTCTCGAGCATCGCGTTCCCGGCGGCGACGTCAACCCCTACCTGGCGCTCGCCGCGCTGGTGGCCGCCGGCCTGCATGGGGTGGAGAGGGAGCTGCCCCTGGAGCCGGAATATCGGGGGAACGCGTACGGGTCGGACCGGGAGCGCGTTCCGGCCACCCTCCGGGACGCCGTCCAGCTCTTCCAGCAGAGCCGGGCGGCCCGGGACGCGTTCGGCGACGAGGTGGTCGATCACTATGCCAACATGGGCCGGGTGGAGGTGGCCGCCTTCGACGCCGCGGTGACCGACTGGGAGCGGGCCCGGGGGTTCGAGCGGCTGTGAGCCCCGTCGCCGGCCGGCTCGCCGGCAAGGTCGCGGTGATCACCGGCGCGGCCGGCGGGATCGGCCGCGCCAGCGCGGTCCGCTTCGCCGAGGAGGGGGCCCGAGTGGTGTGCGTCGACATCGCCGATGAGGAGGGCCGGGCCCTGGCGGCGGCCGTCGATGGCCTCTTCGTGCACGCCGACGTGACCCGGCCGGAGGAGGTGCGCGCGATGTACGAATCGGCCGTGCGTACCTGCGGCGGGATCGACATCTGCTTCAACAACGCCGGGATCTCGCCGCCCGAGGACGGCTCCGCCCTGGACCTCGACCTCGACACCTGGCGCCGGGTCCAGGACGCCAACCTCACCAGCGTCTTCCTCTGCTGCCAGCACGGGATCCCGCACCTGCTCGCCCGCGGCGGAGGCGCCGTCGTCAACACGGCGTCCTTCGTCGCGGTCATGGGATCCGCCACCAGCCAGGCGTCCTACACCGCCTCCAAGGGCGGTGTGCTCGCCCTCTCCCGGGAGTTGGGGGTGCAGTTCGCCCGCCAGGGGGTGCGGGTCAATGCGCTCTGCCCGGGCCCAGTCGACACCCCCCTCCTGCGCACGCTGTTCGCGGCCGACCCGGAACAGGCCGCCCGCCGGCTGGTGCACGTGCCGATGGGCCGCTTCGGGCGGCCCGAGGAGATCGCCGCCGCCGCCCTCTTCCTCGCCTCCGACGACGCCTCGTTCATCACCGCCGCCACCTTCCTCGTGGACGGGGGGATCCACGCCGCCTACGTGACCCCGCTCTGAGCTGGCGGCGCCGACCGTCTCGTGCACATGCGGCGCCCGCTCGTGGAGAACACACTTGTGGTATAGTGGGCGACGATGCCGGCTGTGATCCGGGCTGACGCCGGCTCCATCGGGCCTGCACTGGCCCGGGCGCGGCGCAGCGCCGGGCTCACCCAGGCGGAGCTGGCGACGCGGATCGGGACCACCCAGGCTTCGATCACTCGGCTCGAGAGGGGCCGGTTCCTTCCCTCGGTGCGGACCCTGCGCCGAATCGCCGCGGCCCTCGACCTCACGTTCGCGATCGGTGGCGCGGGCGGTCACGAGGCGCGTTCCGGGCCGCGATCGGCCCCCACCCTGGACGAGGTGCGTGCACACCGCGCCGAGATCGTGGCGATCGCGGCGGCGGAGGGTGCGGACGATGTCCGCGTGTTTGGCTCGGTGGCACGTGGCGATGCCAGGCCTGAGAGCGACGTCGACTTTCTCGTCGTCCTGGGGCCGGATTGCTCCCTACTGAACCTGAGTGGGCTCCACCTGCGCTTGGAGGAGGTGCTGGGGCGCCCGGTCCACATCAGCACGCTCCTGGAGCACACATCGTCCGAGAGGGAGCGGCGGGTCTCCGAACGGATCCGGAACGAGGCGGTCCGCCTGTGACGGGTGAGGAGCGCGACCGAGACCTGATCGACTACCTCGCGGAGTGCATCGACAGGATCGAGCAGTACAGCGGGGAGGGCGAAGGGCCCATGGCTGAGGACGCCATCCTGAGGCGCCTGGAGACCCTTGCCGATGCCACCGGTCGGCTCTCTGACGCACTGAAGCTGCGGCACCCCGAGATCCCGTGGCCGCGGATCGTCGCGTTCCGGAACGTGCTGGCGCACGGCTACCTGAGCCTCCGGCGATCGGTCCTCGCCGGCATCCTCGGCCGCGACCTGCCGCGGCTGCGATCCGCGGTGCAGCGGGAGCGTGAGCGGCTCGAGCCGTCGGAGCCTGAGGACGTAGGCGCCTCGTCCTGAGCTGGGGGCGGCGAGGGTCCGCGCCGCGAGCGCACCCCACCGTGACCCGGCCGGGGCCGGTTGTGGCGCGACCGTCACCGGCCGGTGGTCCCGGGCCGCCCTCGGATGCGGTGCCATGGGCGCGATGGCCGCGCTGCCGGCGACGCTCGCGCCCCCGTCGGCACCCCCGGGCCGGCGGGCGACGCCCGCTATACTCCGCCCCATGCCGAGGGCGCGCCCAGCGGGGTCGCGCGCGTGCCCGCCGGAGCCGCCGGTGCTCCGCGTGCTGGGCCTTCCGGTGCACCGGTGCAGCCGGACCGAGACCCTGGACCGCCTCGCCGACGCGGTTGAGCGGGGGCGCGCGGGAGCGGGCTCGCTCCAGGTGGTCACCCTCAACCCGGAGATCTGCATGCAGGCACGGCGACGGCCGGAGCTGGCGGCCGTGGTCGGTCGCGCCGGGCTGGTGCTCGCCGACGGCCACGGGCTGGTCTGGGCCAGCCGCCGCCTGGGGTACACCCCGCTGGAGCGGGTCGCCGGGGTCGACCTCCTGGAGGATCTTGCCGGTCTCGCCGCGCGGCGCGGCTGGCGGCTCTTCCTCCTCGGGGCGGCGCCGGGGGTCGCCGCGGCCGCCGCCGCGCGGCTGGTGTCGCGCCATCCTGGCCTGGCGGTGGCGGGAACGGCGGCCGGCTCGGCGGACCCCGCGGAGGCTCCCCGGCTCGCCGCCGCGATCGCCGCCGTCCATCCCGACATCCTCGCGGTCGCCTTCGGGGCGCCCCGGCAGGAGCTGTGGCTGGACCAGCATCTCCGCGCCACCGGCGCCGCGGTCGGGATCGGGGTGGGCGGCAGCCTTGATGTGATCGCCGGGCGGGTGCGACGGGCGCCCCTGCTGCTGCGGGAGCGGGGATTGGAGTGGGCCTGGCGGCTGGGCCGCCAGCCCGGGCGGCTCCCCCGGATGCTGCGGGCGGCGCCCTTCTTCCTCCTTGTCTGGCGGGCGCGCGCGCGGTGACGGGCCCCGGCCCCGCCCCGACCCTCAGCGTCGTCGTGCCCGCCTACAACGAGCGGGCCCGGCTGCCGGCGACTCTGGAGCGGATGCGCACCCACCTGGACCATGCGGGCGAGCCGTACGAGTGCCTGGTCGTGGACGACGGCAGCGACGACGGCACCGGCCGGCTGGTGGAGGCCCGGGCCGCGAGCTGGCCCCAGCTCAGCTGCCTGCGCCTGGGGGTGAACCAGGGCAAGGGCGCCGCGGTACGGACCGGCATGCTGGCCGCCCGCGGCGGGCTGCGGCTCTTCTCCGACGCCGACCTCTCCACGCCGATCGACGAGCTGGAGCGCCTCCGCGCCGCGGTGGCGGTGGGCGCGGACATCGCGATCGCGTCGCGCGCGCTGCCGGGCTCGAGGGTCGAGGTCCGCCAGGCGTGGGCCCGCGAGTCGATGGGCAAGGCATACAACCGGATCCTCCAGATCCTGGTCCTGCCCGGCATCCACGACAGCCAATGCGGCTTCAAGCTCTTCTCCGCCGCCGCCACCGCCGCGTGCTTCCAGCCGCTCACGACCTTCCGCTTCGGATTCGACGCCGAGGTGTTGCTGCGCGCGCGCCGGGCCGGGCTCACGATCGCCGAGGTGCCGGTGCGCTGGGAGAACGCGCTCGGCACGCGGGTGAACTCGGTCCGGGACAGCACCCAGATGCTGGTGGACCTGGTCCGCCTGCGCCGCCGGCTGGGGCGGTCCCCCCACCCCGGGAGCGGATGAGCGCACCACCCGCCGAGGCGTGGGTGCCGGCGTCCGATGGGGGTGTGCCCCCGCGGCTGCGACGCCCCATCGCCGCGGTGGCCGGCTGGTGGGCGGCGGTGACCCAGGACCGCGGCTGGTGGATCGGCTGCGGGGTGGCGGCGGCGGGCCTGGCGGTCGCCCTCGGCACCCACCCGCCGACCGCCCCCACCCTGGCCTGGCACCTCGCCAATGGCGAGGCGATCCACGGGCTGCCGCTGCCCGCGCGCGCGCCGGCGCTGGCGGGGGCCGGCCACCCCTTCGACGCCCGGTCGTGGCTCGCCGACCTCATCCTGGCCTGGATCCAGCCCCGGGTCGGCCCAGTCGGGCTGACCGGGCTGGGGGCCGCCGGCGCGGTGGTGCTGGTGGCGCTGGTGGCTCTCGCGGCCCGCGCGGTCGCGGCCCCGGCCCGGCTGCACCCGGTCGCGATGCTGGCCGGCGCGGCCGCGGCCCTGGCCTCGATGCCGACCACCCTCGCCGGTCGGGAGAGCCTGCTCCTGCCGATCTGGACGGCCCTGCTGCTCGGCCTCCTGGCGGTGGCGCGACGGGGGAGCGGACGCGGCAGGCGTGCCCGGGTCGCCGCCCGCGTCGCGATCCCGATCCTGCTCGCGGTCTGGGCCAACACCCAGAGCGACGTGGTGGTCGGGGTGGGGGCCGTGCTCGTCACCGGGGCCGCCTCCGCGGTCGCGGGGCGCGGCGCGCGGCGCCCGGATCGCGGCGGTCTCCCGCGCTGGCTCCCGGTGGCGGCGCTGGCCGCCCCCCTGGTGAACCCGCACGGCCCGGCGATCGCCCTCGACGTGCCGCTGAGCCTGGGGGGCCTCGGGATGCACGGGGTGCTCCCGGGGTGGGCGAGCCCGGACCTGCAGACCTGGGGCCGGCGGTGGGCGGAGCTGACCGCGTTCGCGCTCCTCGGGGTGACCGCGCTGCGGCCGCGGCGGGCCCACCCCGCCGACGCTGCCCTGGCGGTGGCCGCGGTCGTGCTGGCGCTGTTGTTCGGCCACGACGTCGCGGTCTTCGCGGTGGTGGCCGGGGTGTGGCTGGCCGCCCAGGGGTCCGCCCTCGGCACCGCGCCGGCCGTGGTCGCCCTCGCCGGGCCGGTCCGCCGCCCGCTGCGCCTGGCGGCGCTCGCCCCGCTGCTGATGGGCCTGGCGGTGGCGGTGCCGACCGCGACCGCGATGGCGGCGCGGGGCGGTCCCCGGGGAGCGGTGGATCGGCGGCTCCCGGTCGCGGCCGCCTCCTGGCTGGCTCGGGAGCGACCCCCGGGCCCATGGCTCACCACCGTGGCGGTCGGCAGCTACCTTGCCGGGCGCTTCCCCGAGGCCGGGCGGCTGCTCTGCCTGGGGGACCCCGTCCCCCTCGCCGGCCTCGGCCTTCGCCGCTGCGGGGAGCTGGTCGCCATCGCCCCCGGCATCGACGGGCTCCTCCGGCGGCTCCGGCCCCGGCTGGCGGTGCTGCCCCGGGACGTGGGGTTGACGGCGTTCCTCGTCACCCGGGGGTGGCGGGCCGCCGACCGGGCCGGGGCCTTCGTGGTCCTCCGCCCGCCGCCGCGCTGACCGGGCCGGACGACCCGACCGGGTACCATGGGCCGGTTCTCAGCCGCGATGCGACGCTGGGCCCAGGGGAGGCGACCGGATGGCGCGACGGGGGAGGGGGGCCGGACCGGGGGACGGACCGGGGGGCCGCCAGAGGGGTCCCGCGGGGGGCGGCGATCCCCGCCGGCCCACGAGCGGCGGTCGTCACGGCCCGGCGGCGTCGCGCCACGCCCAGGCGCGGAGGGCGGGTCGCCCCCGGCCCTCCGGACTCACGGTGGGGATCGCCCTGGGCGTGCTGGTGATCGTCGCCGCGGTGGTCCTGATCAACCTCAGCCTGCCCGCACCGGTGCACCGCACCTATCTCGCCAGCGTCGCCTCGGCCGCCACCGGGAGCACGGCGGTGGACGGGGCGAGCTGCGGCGGGACCGCCCCGCTCGTCTACCACTGGCACAGCCACGTGGCGATCTATGTGGATGGCCAGCTCCGCAGCATTCCGGCCGGGGTCGGGATCGCGCCCCCGCGGGTGACCATCGCCGGGGCCGAGGAGGGTCGGTGCGTCTACCCCACCCACACCCACACTCCCGACGGCATCATCCACATCGAGTCGCCCACCCGCCGGCTCTTCACGCTGGGCAACTTCTTCGACGTCTGGCACCAGCCGCTCAGTCCGACCCGGGTCGGTCCCGTCCGGGGCCGGCTCACCGTCTTCGTCGACGGCCGCCCCTACACCGGCAATCCCCGCGCGATCACGTTCCGCGAGCACGAGCTGATCCAGATCGACGTCGGCACCCCGGTGGTCCCGCCCCAGGGCTTCACGTTCCCGGCCGGCCTGTAGCCGGCTCGGGAGGGGGAGGCCCCGCTCGCGCCAGGGCCATGAGCAGCCCCAGCGCCGCCAGCGCCGGGAGCGAGCTCAGCTGGAGGAACGGCCACCACAGCGCGGTGGTCTGGAGCCGCTCCACCTGTGCCATCGTGAGCTGCGCCAACGCCCAGGGCACCAAAGCCGCGGTGACCACCAGGACCAGGGCGCCGGCCGCCGCCGCCAGTCGGCGGTGGCGGGCGCCGGGGAGGAGCGCGAGCCGGGCCGCCACCGCCAGCGGGATCAGCAGGCTCACGTAGTGGGGGATCCAGGCGATCGACGCCACCAGCAGCATCGCCGTGACGGCGACCCCGAACTCGATCGCGCGGTCGAGCGGCGTCCTCGCTGAGGGCCGCACCCTCCAGACCACGACCGCGAGGAGGACGGCGTCGCCGGCGAGCACCGCCCCGTGGAGGAGGGCGAGGGGGGCGTCGACATGGGTGACCGAGTGGCCCACCAGCCGGCTCAGCACCCCGTCCAGGGACTGGTTGTAGATCCAGCCGTTGTCACGGGCCAGGGCCGGGAGCACGTGGCGCACCCAGGTGGCGAGGCTGCCGGGGATGAGCAGGACGGCGAGGAGGAGGGGCACCAGCCCGCCCACGGCCATCGCGAGCACCCCGCGCCACCACCGCCGGCGCAGCAGCAGCAGGCCGAGCACCACCGGCTCCAGCTTGATGTCCGCCCCCAGCGCCAGGAAGGCCCCGCAGGCGACCTGGTCCCCGCGCACATAGGCGCGGAGCGCCAGCGCCAGGCAGAGGAAGACGAGCGGATTGACCTGGCCGTGCCAGTAGTTGTAGGTGGCGGGGGCGTAGACCGCGGCGGCGAGGACGGCCAGGCTGAGGCGCGGCCAGCTTGGGGGCAGGATGGCGCGGCAGGTGATCACCGCCGCCCCCAGGGTGGCGAGGAGTCCCAGCCACAGCCAGGCGCGGACCGCCCACGCGTGGGAGAGGAGGGCCAGCGGCCAGACCAGGAGCATCGCCGGCGGCGGGTAGTCGAAGCCCGACATCACCACCGAGGAGCCGGCCCGGAATCCGAGATAGGGGTCGCGTCCGTGGGCCACCGCCAGGGCCGCCCGCCAGTAGACGGCGAAGTCCTCGAAGGAGCCCTGGAAGTGGCCGCCGAGGGGGCCGGCGACGAAGGTCACGAGCAGCCCCAGCGCGGCGGCGGCCGCCGCCACGTGGCAGAGGATGCGGGCGTCCCGGACCAGCCGCCGCCGTCCGGCGGCTCGCCCGACCGTCCTCGCGGCCGTTCCCGCCCCCACGTCAGGTCCGGGGGAGCCGGACGCCGGAGGCGGCGACGGCGACGGCGGGCAGGGGGTGCGGGGACCCGGCCGAACGGGCTCCGAGCGCGTGCCAGCACGCCCAGGTGGCCGCCAGGAGGACGAGCGGGACCGCCCTGACCGGCAGGGTCGCGGTGGCGGTGTTGGTGTCCCAGACGGCGGCCAGGTCGATGGCGGCGGTCCAGGCGACCACCGGCCAGAGGCTCTGGCCGCGCTCGAACCGGGAGCGCGCCACCCAGGCCGCCGGGACCACCAGCAGGACCAAATCGTGGGCGAGCAGGTGGGGTGCCAGGAGCAGCGAGCCGCAGGTGGTCATGCTGAGGGCGAGCCTCCACTCCGTCGGGGTCCGCGGCGGCCGACGCCCCCAGCCCCACCACATCACCACCAGGCCGACGAGCGAGAGAGCTGCCGCCGCCACCTCGGTCGCGGTGCCCCCGCCCACGAGGGACCAGAGCTCGCCGAGGATGGTGCTGTCGCGGGTGGGGAGGAAGTGGGCCGTGAGCGTGGACCGGTTCAGCGCGACGAAGGCGGCCAGGCCATGCCCGCCCAGGACCAGGGCGGAGGCCGCGGCGACCAGGGCCAGACTCCCCGCCGCCACCCCCACCGCCCACCGCTGCGACCGGCGGGTGGCCGGGACGAGCCATCCCAGGAACAGCTCCGGCTTGACGCTGCACACGGCGGTCGCCAGGGCGACCTGCGCCCAGCGGTGGCGGCGCACCCCGGCCGCGGCGACGGCGACGGCCAGCGGCAGGAAGAGGTCGACCTGGCCCTCACCCAGGGCGCTCAGGGTGGGGACCCCGGCCCCGGCGAAGAGGACGACCGCGATCCTGGGATCGCGGAGGCCCTGCGGTGCCGACAGCCAGACGGCGGCTGCGACCAGGGCCGCGAGGCCGAGCCCGTCCCAGACCAGGAGGCCCGGGCCGGAGCCGAGCCAGCTGACGGCCAGGACGAGGCCCACGACGATCGGGGGGTTGACGAACGGGAGGGCGGGGAGCGCCCCGGGGCTGGCCAGCCCTCTCTCGGCGCGGTGCTGGAACGCGGCGTCGTAGAGGTGGGGGAGGCCCGACCAGCCGGTCCGGAGCAGCGCCCGGGTCACCGCCCAGTAGGCGGTGAAGTCGTGGCTGCCCGAGCCGGAGGCGGAGCCGGCGACGACCAGGGCGCCGTAGGTGACCAGCGCCGCGGCGCTGGCCGCGATCAGGGCGCGGTCGGACCTCGTCACCGGGTCGCCCCCTGGTCGGCACAGCCCCCGAGGCCGGCGCGGCGCCACCCGGCGGCGGTCGGGACCGGCGCCATCCGGAGATGGGGCGCCAGCGCGGCGCGGGCGAAGACGTCCACCCGCTTGTCCCGGTACACGAGCGTCCAGCCCGGAGTTCGCGCGAGGGCCAGGGTCAGCGGGGTCCCCCGCTCGTACACCACCAGCTGGCTCTGGCTCCGGTCCAGAGCCTCGAGCCAGCCGGGACCGAGGCCGGCGATCCGGGCGAAGCGGAGGAGGATGGCGTTCCCCATGAGCGCGGCGTCGCCGAAGACGAAGACCCGGTCGCGGGGCACGTGGTCGATGAGATAGCCGCCGTCCCCGTAGAGGTTGAACAGGCGCAGCCGGGCCGGGCCCCGGGCCAGCCAGGCGGCGGCGCAGACCGGGAACTGCCGGACGTAGAAGGGGCTGCCGTCGGCCGGGGTCGCGGCGGCGGCGACCCGGGTCGCCAGCACCAGCGTGACGACGCCGAGCTCCACCGACGCCGCCAGCCGCACCAGCAGGGGCGGGCGACCAGCCCCTCCCGGGGAGCGCCGGCGGCCGCCGACCTCGGCCACGGCCCGATCGAGCTGGACGATCCAGACCGGCGCCGCCACCACCGTGAAGACCGCGGTCTGCCGCACCGACTGCAGCGCCAGGGGGGTGACCAGCAGGAGGAGCCCGAGGGTGCGGAGATCGCAGCGCCGGTAGCGGAGGAGCAGGACGGCCAGGCTCAGCAGCATCACCAAAAACGGCCACAGGGCCGCCAGGTGGAAGTCGGGGCTGTGCCACTCCTGGATCAGCTGCTGCTGGACGGTGTCGAACTGGGTCTGGAACGGGTAGAGGAGGATCGCGGGCCCGTTGGGATTGACCAGCGTGGCGAGGGCTGCCGCCCCGGTGCCGAGGGCGAGCCGGCGGAGGTCCGCGGCGGCCGGGCCCCCCCGGCCCCCGAGCCCGCGCCGGGCTCCCTCGATCACGAGCACCGCGATGAGGAGCCCGAGCCCGACCACCCAGCCGGCCTCGAGGTTGCTCCAGGCGAGAAAGAGTGGGGGCAGCCAGAGCGCGGAGCGGCCGCCGCGACGGAGCTGGCGCTCGGCGAGCCAGAGCGCCACCGCGAGGAGAACGTACGTCTCCATCTGCGGGCGGGGGCCCCACACCGGCGCCCCCACCAGCATCGTCATCACCGCGCCGATCGCGAGGCTCACCGAGCCGACCGGGTGGAGGAGCCGCGCCCGGAGCAGGATGGCGCCCAGCATCGCCAGGGTGCCGAGCTCGAAGAGGACGACGATGCCCGGGCGTCCGGCGATCGCGTTGACGGCGGCGTACCAGCACTCCGTGAGCCACTCCTGGAGGACCCAGTGGTGGTGGACCGCGGTGAAGGTGTAGGGGTCGGTGGCGATCAGCCGGTGCCGGCGGACGAGGGTGGCGCCGGTCCGGAGGTGCCACCAGAAGTCGGGGTCCCGGATCGCGGGCAGCACCGCCAGCATCCCCACGACGACCCCCGACGCCACCAGGAACCGCGGCATCGTGAGCCACCCGGCGGAGGCGGCCGGCCCCGGCGACGGCTCCCGCCGCGTCCGCGCGGGTCCCCCCGGGCGGTGCACCATCCGCGCCAGTGTAGGCGCGATCCGGCGGGCCCCCCGGGGCGTGGCGGGCTGTTGCAGGATCGCGGCACGGGGGTGGCGGCCCGCTCGCCGGTCGTTCGCGCCGCGAGCCCCCTACGCTGTGGGGATGGTCCGCGGCACCCCGCAGGCGGCGCCCACCCTCTCCCAGCTGCAGGCCGTCCTCCAGGAGGAGGAGCAGCGCGTGGTGGCGCGGATGGTCGACCTCGACGAGGAGATGGAGGCCCTCGGGGCGGCCCTCGACGGGGTCGGAGACCGGGCCGACGACGCGGAGGTGATCCGCCGCCACGTGCTCCGCGACCACGCCCGCTTCACCGGCGCCGAGGTGGAGGCGGCCCTGGCCCGGGTCGACGCCCTTCGCAGCGAGGTGGCCCTGGCCCGGCTCCGGCTCGCGACCGGCCGCGGCCGGGTCGCCGAGCTCCGCGACTGGCACGCCCTCCTCCGGGAGCTGGGGCAGCATCTCGACGACCACCGGCCGCCCGACGCCACCCTGGCCGAGGGGCTGGCCCGCTACCGGAGCGCCTCCCGGCAGGTCTTCCAGATCGTCGAGGAGGAGCGGGTCCGGATCGCCCGGGACATGCACGACGGTCCCGCCCAGGGGTTGGCCAACCTGGTCCTCCAGGCGGAGATCGTGGAGCGGCTGCTCGACCGGGAGCCCCACCGGGCCCTGGAGGAGGTCCGCGGCTTCAAGGAGACGGTCCGGTCGGTGCTGGAGGACACGCGGCGGCTCATCTTCGACCTCCGTCCCCTCACCCTCGATGACCTGGGGCTGGTTCCGACCCTCCGCCGGCTGGGCGTCGAGTACCGGGAGCGATACCACCTGGAGGTTCGCCTCAGCCTGCTGGGCACGGAGCGGAGGCTGCCGACCCGGACCGAGGCCGCGCTCTTCCGGATCATCAGCGAGGCGCTCACCAACGCCCGCCGCCACGCCCGCGCCCGGCTGGTGGAGGTGATCCTGAACCTCCAGCCCCAGCGGGTCAGCGTGGTGGTCAAGGACGACGGCGACGGCTTCGAGCGGGCGGCCGTCGAGGCCCGGCTGGCCCGCGAGCCCCACCTCGGCCTCATCTCGATGCGGGAGCGGGCGGACCTGGAGCACGGGCGGGCGGAGATCGTCTCCCAGGTCGGCCGCGGGACCGAGGTGCGCGTCACCCTGCCCCTGCCCTGACCTCGGACAGTGCCCAGATCGTTACCCGGTGATCACCCCCTCTTCAGGCGCCGCTGCCTAGACTTCGGCCCTAGTCAGGCCACGTGGATGGCCGGAGAAGCAGCGGTAGCAGGAGGTTTCGGATGCTGAGTCACATCGGAGAGTGGTACCTCGGCCTGCGGGAGCGGCTCGCGGCCGTACGGTCCCGCAGCGAGGACGAGGAGGGACAGGGCATGGTCGAGTACGCCCTGATCCTCGTCCTGATCGCGATCGTCGTCATCGTCGTGCTCACCGTCGTCGGGCACCAGGTCAGCAACGTCTTCAAGAACATCTCCAACGGGCTGAATCCCTAGAGGTTCGGCGCGCGATCACGTCCGGCGCGGGCGCGGCGGTCATCCGCCGCGCCCGCTTTGGCGTCCCCCGGTGCGGCGAGTGGCCGCTCCGGCCGGGCCTCCCGCCGTCACAGCTCGTTACCGGCAGGTGCCCTCCCCATCACAGACATCGGGGCCGGCCGCATCTATACTCCGGCACGGCACGACGAGATCCCGATCTCGACAAACGCCCCGATCGGGCCGCCCGTGTGTCAGTATCGACCGGTCCGCCAGCCTCGCGGGGTCGTCCCCGGGGGCCAGTCTTCGGTCGTGTCGGGGGGCTCCGCAGCCCGCGATCGGCACGTCCGCGCCACCATCGGCTACCTTCGGAGGGTTAGGACGGTGACCACCGAACTCCGCCGCCGGGGCAACCAGGCGCTGGTTGCCCTGGGGCTGATCATCGCGGTCGTGGCCTTCGGGCTCGCCTATTTCCTGTCGCGGTCGACGCCGCCGCCGGCGCCCATCTCGGTCGTCCCGGTCACTGGCACCCAGGTGGTGGTGGCTCGGGTGGCGATCCCGGCGGGGACCCTGATCACCCCCGTGATGCTGACCGAGACCCGCATCCGCGGCCTCCTCCCCCTCAACGCGTATCAGAGCTGCCAGGCGCTGGTCAACGCGGCCTGTGCGGCTTCGCCGGGAGTGGTCCCGGTCGCCGCTAGCGCCGCCCAGACCACCCAGTCCCAGGCCGTCAACTACTACGCGGTGATCGGGATCTCCCCCAACACCGTGATCACGACCGGCCTGGTCGCGCCCAACCGGACGGTGCAGCCGCCCAGCTTCGGCAGCCTCGACCTGCCTCCCGGACAGGTGGCGATGGCGGTTCCGCTCAGCTCCCAGGAGGAGGTGGACGGCTACCTCCAGCCCGGCGACCGGATCGACCTCATCGTCTCCACCACCAAGCCCAAGCCGATCGTCGCCTTCGCCTTCCAGGACCTGCCGGTCCTCGGCATCGGCGCCCCGGTGGTGCAGACCCCGCAGAACGGGTCCGCCGGGACGTCGACAGCATCCACCAGCGCCTCGGGGAGCGGCGGGCCGGTGATCCTCTCGCTCACCCGCAGCCAGGCGCTCGGGATCAGCGAGCTGCTGCAGTCGGGCGCCATCTTCAACGCGGTGCTGCGCTCCGCCTTCGACTACGGCCGCGGCTACATCCCGTCGGTGACCACGGCCACCGACCAGTACAGCCAGGCCTGCGCCACCGCCAGCTCGGTGAACCCGCTGGTGGCCTCCGACCTGCAGACCGCGCTGGCGGCGCAGCAGGCGGCGCGCGCCGCCTACAACGCCGCCCAGACCGCCCTCGCCACCGCCACCGTGGCCCAGCACCAGGCGACCGCCAGCCATCTCGTCGCGGCCCGGGCCAAGGTCAGCTCCGACGTGATCACCACCGCCCAGGACGAGGAGACGCTGGCGCAGGCGCAGCAGCGGGTCCAGGACGACACCTCGGTGCTCTACTGCGGCGCCATCCAGGCCACGCGCGCCTCGCAGCGAGCCGGCAGCTTCGTCAATGGCAGCTCCGGGATGATGCAGGACCTGTTCGGCTTCACCCTCCCCGGCGCGTGACCGTCGGGTCGGAGTCCAGCGCCGCCGTCGCCACGGGCGATGAGGTGATCCGGGTGCTGATCGTGGACGACATCGCCAGCACCAGGGAGAACCTGCAGAAGCTGCTCGCCTTCGAGGACGACATCGCGGTGGTTGCCACCGCCGGCAACGGCCGGGAGGGGATCGACGCCGCCCGGGAGCTCTCCCCGCACGTGGTCCTGATGGACGTCAACATGCCGGTGATGGACGGGATCGAGGCCACCGAGACGCTCGCCATCGAGGCGCCCCAGTGCCCGGTCGTGATCATGTCGGTCCAGGGCGAGCGCGACTACCTGCGCCGGGCGATGCAGTCGGGGGCGCGCGCGTTCCTGATCAAGCCGTTCAGCGGCGACGAGCTGCTCACCAGCATCCGCCGGGTGCACCAGGTGGAGGGCCGCAAGGGCACCTACCTGCGTCGCCTGGCCGCGGCCGGCGAGGACAGCGTGGCCCTCTCGGGGGGGATCGCGGTGGCGGCCCGGGGGCGGGGCGCGGAGATCCACCTGGTGATGGCCGGCAAGGGCGGCTGCGGCAAGTCGCTGCTCGCCACCAACCTGGCCACCGCGCTCCGGCTGGAGGGCGCCGGCCGGGTCTGCCTGGTCGACCTCGACCTTCAGTTCGGGGACGTCGGGGTGCTCCTCAACCTCGCCCACGGTCGGACCATCTCCGACCTGGTCGAGAGTGCCCAGGGCCTGGATGCCGAGTTCGTGGACGAGGTCCTGGCGGACGGGCCCGAGGGGCTGCGGGTGCTGCTGGCGCCGCTCAGCCCGGAGCTCGGCGATCTGGTCCGCGCCGAGCACGTGCGGGCGATCTTCGAGATCCTGTCCCAGGAGTTCGACCACATCGTGGTCGACAGCGGCGGCCCCTTCGCGGAACCGACGCTGGAGTCGATCGAGCTCGCCGATGACATCCTGGTGATCGGACCGCTCAACATTCCCGCGATCAAGAACACCAAGCTCCTGCTCAAGACGCTGGAGTCGCTGCGGGTCCCCTCGGAGCGGGTGCTGCTGGTGGTGAACCACCATGACGCCCACGCCGCCTACGACCGGGCCACCCTCGCCGAGAACCTGCGTGCCGAGGTGGCGACGGAGCTCCCCAGCGATCCCAAGGTGGTGGGCGCCTCGGTGCAGCGGGCGGTGCCGGTGGTGGTGGGGAGCCCGGATGCGGAGATCACCCGGCGCGTTCGCGCGCTCGCGCGCCGGCTGGCGCCCCAGGCGGTCGCCGCCGCCGGCGGCGATGGCCGGCGTCCGGCCCCGTCGCGGCGATTCGGATTCCGCCGGTAGCCATGTCGCTGCTGGATCGCGTCCGCACCAAGGGAGAGCTCGGCGACGAGGAGGCCGTCCGTCCCCACGGGGAGCGGGCGGCGCCGCACCGGGTGACCCCCCGCCCGGCCCTCCCCGCCGACCCTGGCGCGGCGCCCGCCGCCGAGGCGCCGGGGGAGGGCCGGCGCGGCCCTGCGCCCCGCGGCTACGGGGTGCGGGGGGCGATCGAGTCCCAGGCCGGGCGCCCGATCCTGCGCGTGGGCCGGATGGCGTCGGCCCCCGCGACCGAGGCCCCCCCGACCGAGCCGGCCGACCCTGGCTCGGCCCACCCCGGGGGCTGGCGGGAGCGACGGCTCCTGGCCGCCGCCGCGCCGTCGGCGGGCGAGCGCCGGCCCTACCAGCCGGCCCAGTACGCGGTGGTCAAGTCCCGGGTCACCCAGGCCCTCCTCGACGAGTACACCGATGTCGACCAGGTGGCGCGGGACAAGCTGCTCGCCAAGATCGCCGAGCTCACCGCCACCGCCCTGGAGGAGCAGGGGATCTCGATCACCCGCCAGGACCGGCAGCGGATGGTCGAGCAGCTGGCCAGCGACGTGCTCGGGTTGGGGCCCCTCGAGACCCTGCTCAAGGACCCGGACATCAGCGAGATCATGATCAACGGGCCGGCCCAGGTGTACGTGGAGCGGCGCGGGCGGATCGAGCCGTCGGCGCTCACCTTCGACTCCAGCGAGCACCTGATGCAGATCATCGACCGGATCGTCAGCACCATCGGCCGCCGCGTGGACGAGAGCTCGCCGATGGTGGACGCCCGCCTCCGCGACGGCTCCCGCGTCAACGTGATCATCCCGCCCCTGGCGCTGAGCGGGCCGACCATGACGATCCGGCGGTTCTCGGCCGACCCGCTCACGGTCGACAACCTGCTCCAGTCGGGCACCCTCACCCAGGGGATGGCGACCTTCCTGCGCGCCTGCGTGCGCGGACGCCTCAATGTGCTGGTCTCCGGCGGCACCGGCTCGGGCAAGACCACGACCCTCAACGTCCTGAGCGCGTGGATTCCGGAGGACGAGCGGATCATCACCATCGAGGATGCGGCCGAGCTGCAGCTGAAGCAGGTGCACGTCGTCACCCTCGAGGCCCGGCCTCCCAACGTCGAGGGCCGGGGCCGGATCGCGATCCGCGATCTGGTGGTCAACAGCCTCCGGATGCGGCCGGACCGGATCGTCATCGGTGAGTGCCGGGGCGGGGAGGCGTTGGACATGCTCCAGGCGATGAACACCGGCCACGACGGCTCGCTGACCACCATCCATGCCAACAGCCCCTCTGACGCCATGTCGCGGCTGGAGACGCTGGTGCTGATGGCGGGGACCGATCTGCCCTCCCGGGCGATCCGGGAGCAGATCGCCTCGGCGATCAACATCGTCGTCCAGCAGGCGCGCCTCCGCGACGGCACCCGCCGGATCGTGGGCATCTCCGAGCTCGGCGGGTTCGATGGGGAGCGTCTGCAGCTCAACGACGTGTTCACCTTCCAGCAGCGGGGGGTGGACGATGACGGCGGCGTCATCGGCGAGCACCGGGTCGTGGGTCGACCGCGGGTGCTGGAGCACCTGGCGTCCGTGGGCGAGGCGGTCGACCCGGCGCTCTTCGACGGGGCCGCCGCCGCTGGAGGGCACGCCGCATGAATCCTGCCGTCCTGGGACTCGAGGTGCTGGGGGCGCTGGCGATCTTCGTGGCCATCGCCAGCATCGGCCTGCGCCAGCGCAGCCCCACCCAGGAGCTCGCCCGCCGGCTCCGGATGGCCGAGGCGGGAGGCGGCGAGTCGATCATCTTCGCCCCCCCGAGCGAGCGCATCCGGATCCGGGCCCGGGGCTGGCGCGAGAGCTGGAACCGCCTGGTCGAGCTGCTCAGCGGACGGTTCGGGGCGGGCAGCGAGGGGCGGGCGATGAAGCTCGCCGACGACCTCTCCCGGGCCGACCTGAAGCTCAAGATCGGCGAGTGGTACCTGATCAACGTCGGCACCATCCTGCTCGGGCTGGCGATCGGCTTCGGCCTCTACCGGAACGTCGTCCTGGCCGCCATCTTCGCCGCTCTGGGATGGGTCGCGCCCGCCTTCTACCTGCGCTGGCGGCAGCGCCGGCGCACCCGCAAGTTCAACGACCAGCTGGGGGACACCCTGACCCTGCTCAGCAACGCCCTCAAGGCCGGGTACAGCTTCCCCCAGGCGATGGCCACCATCAGCCGCTCGGCTGAGCCGCCGATCGCCGACGAGTTCGCCCGGGCCACCCGCGAGATCCAGCTCGGGGTCAGCACCGACGACGCCCTCAACCACATGGTGATCCGGGTCGGCTCCGAGGACTTCGACCTGATGGTGACGGCGGTCCAGGTGCAGCGGATCGTGGGGGGCAACCTCGCCGAGATCCTCGACACCATCGCCCACACGATCCGGGAGCGGATCCGGATCAAGGGCGAGATCCGCACCCTCACCGCTCAGGCGCGGGCCTCCGCGTACATCATCGCCCTCCTCCCGATCGCCCTCGCCTTCATCCTCTCGGTGATCAGCCCCGGGTACTTCGGCCCGATGCTGAAGTTCCCAGGGCCGGGGCCGTTCATGCTGGGGATCGCGCTGGTCATGATCGCGCTCGGGTTCGGGATCCTCATGCGCATCGTCAAGATCGAGGTCTGAGCATGCTCTTCGGGATCGGGGTCGGCCTGCTGGCGGCGCTGGGGGTCGGGATGGCGGTGGCGGGGATGGTCCGCCAACCCCACGTGGACCTCCTCGACGCCCGCCTGGCCGTGTACGAGCAGGCGCCCGCGAAGCGCTCGCTGGACGACATCGACCTGGCCCGGCCGCTCTCCGAGCGGATCCTCCGCCCGATGCTGGAGCGTCTCGGAGCGCGCCTGGGCCGGCTCCAGCCCCGCGACCAGGCGCAGCGCGTGCAGGACCTGATCGGACAGGCGGGGCGGCCGCTGGGGCTCACCCCGGCCACCTACGTGGCGATCCAGCTGACCGCGGCGGTGGTGGGGGCCGGGGTGATGGCGGGCCTCGCCTACGCCCTCGGCTACCCGGCCATCCTGGGGGTGATCCTCGGGGTCATCCTCGGCTACATGGGGCCGCAGTACTGGCTGAAGCGCCGCGGCACCCTCCGCCGCAAGGCGATGCTGCTGGCCCTCCCCAACGCGCTCGACCTCCTCTGCATCACGGTGGAGGCCGGCCTCGGCTTCGATGCCGCCCTGGCCCGGGTGGTGGAGAAGTTCGACAATCCCCTGACCCACGAGTTCGCCCAGGTCCTCAACGAGATCCGCCTCGGCCGGCCGCGCGCGGAGGCGCTCCTTGATTGCGGCCGCCGCTCGGGGGTGGACGAGCTGAGCGCCTTCGTGCTGGCGCTGGTGCAGTCGGAGCAGCTCGGGGTCGGGATCGCCCGGGTGCTGCGGATCCAGTCCGAGGACATGCGCCGCCGCCGCCGCCAGCGGGCCGAGGAGAAGGCCCAGCAGGCCAGCCTCAAGATGCTCTTCCCGATGGTGGGCTGCATCTTCCCCACCCTGTTCATCGTCCTCCTGGGGCCGGCCGCCCTGATCGTCATCTTCCATGTCAGCTGAGCGTGAGCCGGCGACGGCCGGCTACGCGGTGGTCACCGGCGACGGCCGCTGCATCGCCCCGGCGGTGCGCCGCGCCGACAGCCCCCTCGCCCGCTTCCTGGGGCTGATGGGCCGAGCCCGCCTCGGACCCGGCGAGGGGCTCTGGCTCGAGCCCAGCAACGGCATCCACATGTTCTTCATGCGCTTTGCCATCGACGCCGCCTTCGTCGACCGCTCCGGGCGGGTGCTGCGGGTGGCCGCCAATCTCCGTCCCTGGCGCCTCGGCCGCTTCGCCCTCGTCCCCGGGTCGCGGGCCACCCTGGAGGTGGCGGCGGGCGCGCTCGCCCTGGCCGGGGTGGGACCCGGCTCCCGGCTCCAGCTGATCCCCGCCGCCCGGCTGCCGCTGCCGGCCCCCCCGCCCGCGCCGTCCGATCCCCGACCTCTCAGTGGCGGGCACGATCGCCCCCTCATCGACTCCACCGTTCTCGGAGGCTCTCCATGAGCGTTGCCACCCCCGATCCCCGCGTGCAGAAGGAGATGGACACCTACCTCGATGCCCTGGGGCCGATCCGGGTTTTGGTCGAGGACGACCGTCTCACCGAGATCATGGTGCTCGGGCCCGAGATGGTGTACGTCGAGACGCAGGGCAAGATCGTGCTCACCGACGTGCGCTTCGACGACGAGGAGCACCTCCTGCGGGTGATCGACCTGATCGTCAGCGCGGTCGGCCGGCGCATCGACATCCGCCAGCCCCTCTGCGATGCGCGTCTGCTCGACGGCTCGCGCGTCAACGCCGTGATCCCGCCGATCGCCCTCGACGGGCCGATGCTGACGATCCGGAAGTTCGCGCGCGACCCCTTCCAGGTGTCCGACCTCGTCAACTTCGGCAGCCTCACCGAGTCGGCGGCCGCCTTCCTGCAGGCCTGCGTCCTGGCCCGCGCCAACATCCTCATCTCGGGCGGCACCGGCTCCGGCAAGACGACGCTCCTCAACGTCTGCTCCTCGTTCATCCCCGCCGACGAGCGCATCGTCACCATCGAGGACGCCGCCGAGCTCCAGCTTCAGCAGGAGCACGTCTGCCGGATGGAGGCGCGGCCGGCCGACCTCCGCGGCGAGGGTCGGGTCGCGATCCGTGACCTCGTCATCAACAGCCTGCGGATGCGGCCGGACCGGATCGTGGTGGGAGAGTGCCGCGGCGGCGAGGCGCTGGACATGCTGCAAGCGATGAACACCGGCCACGACGGCTCCCTCACCACGATCCACGCCAACTCCCCCCGGGACTGTCTCGCCCGCCTGGAGACGCTGGTGCTGATGGCGGGGATGGAGCTGCCCGCCAAGGCGATCCGGCAGCAGATCTCCGGCGCGATCGAGCTGATCGTCCAGCTGAGCCGGCTCCGCGACGGCAGCCGCAAGATCACGGCCGTCACCGAGATCCTGGGGATGGAGGGCGACACCATCACGATGCAGGACATCTTCATGTTCGAGGCGCTCGGGCAGGGCGAGGACGGCCGCATCCTGGGCGAGCTGAAGCCCACCGGGATCCGGCCCCAGATCATCGACCGCCTGCACGGGATGGGGCTGGCTCTTCCGCCCGACCTGGCCCGGCTCTTCCCCGACCAGCGCAGCGCGTCGGCCGCCCTCATGCGCGATCCCCAGCTCGGGGTCGGCTCTCTGGCCCAGCGCATCAGCTGAGGTGTCGGGTCCGGCCCGGCCGAGCCGGCCGCCGGCGGCCCGCCCCTGGCTTCGCGCCGTCACCGCCGCGGTCGCCGCCCTGGCGATGGCCGGTCTGGGGACGCTCCCGGCGGCGGCCGCTGGCGGGGGCGTCGGGGGGCCGTCGGGGCGGGCCGCGGGGGAGGACCAGGAGCTGTTCGCGCTCACCAACCAGGACCGCAGCAGCAATGGCGTGGGAGCGGTGCGATGGAGCCCGGTCCTGGGCGCGATCGCCGAGGCGCGGCCGTACCACGGCTGCCAGCCCGACCCGGTCTACGGCCGGGCGGCCGACATGGTGACGCGCGACTACTTCGCCCACCTCATCCCCGGGTGCGGCACCTATGTGTGGCCGATGCTGACCGCGGCGGGGGTGGGCTACCTCCAGGCGGGCGAGAACATCGGCTGGAACAGCGGGCTCGCCGGCAATGGATCGGCGGTCTATGTCAACAACGAGTTCATGAACTCGACCGACCACCGCGCCAACATCCTCGGCCCGTACACCGAGATGGGGACCGGCTCCTGGTACACCCCCGGGCCGTGGCGATACCCCGGCGCCGGCCCCTTCGTCGACGTCTACGTGTATGCGGAGGAGTTCGTCCTGTCGCCGCCGGCCCCCACCCCGACAGCGCCCGCGCCCCGAGCGACGCCCGCTCCCAGCCCGGTGCGCCACCAGCCGGTTCCGACCCCGCCGGTCCCGGCCGCCGTCACCACCCCGACCCCGTCGCCCACTCCCCGGCCGGTGCCGACTGCGGCGCCCACCCCGTCGCCCACCCCGACGGTGGCTCAGTCCCCGACGCCGACCGCGGCCCCGACCGCGCCCGCGGCCCCGACCCCGACCGTGGCCCCGACCCCGCTGCCGACCGCGGCCCGAACCGCGCCGTCCCCCCGCCCCTCTCCCACGCCCCGGCCCACCCCGCCGCCACCCCTGGCGGTCCGCGGCGCGCTCCAGGCCCCGCCCGCCGAGGGGCTCCTGGGCTCGACGGTGGAGTCCGTCATCGCCGCCTACCTCGCGGGATGAGTCAGCTGCCCCCGGAGCAGGGCCGCGAGGCGATCCCCCCGGAGCCGGTCCTGGTCGCGACCGGGATCGACAAGGCGTACCGGATCAGCCGCGAGCCGCGGCCGGTGCTCCGGGACGTCTCCCTGGAGGTGCGGCGGGGCGAGCTGGTCTGCGTGATGGGGCCGAGCGGCTGTGGCAAGTCCACCCTCCTGCACGTCCTGGGCGGTCTCGAGCCCCCTGACCGCGGCACCGTCCGGGTCGGGGGGATCGACCTCGCCAGCCTCGACGACCGGCGCCGATCCGCCTTCCGCCGCCGGCGGATCGGCTTCGTCTTCCAGTTCTTCAACCTCCTGCCCAGCCTGACCGCCGCCCAGAACGTCAGCCTGCCCGCCGAGCTGGAGGCGGGCGGACGGTTCCCGTGGCGGCGCGGGCCCCGACCGGCCATCCAGCGGCGGGTCGAGGAGCTGATGACCCAGCTGGGCCTGCACGGCCTCCAGGGGCACCATCCCGACGAGATCTCCGGCGGCGAGCGGCAGCGGGTGGCGATCGCGCGAGCCCTCCTCACCCGCCCCGACCTCATCCTCGCCGACGAGCCGACCGGGACCCTGGACCACCACGCCGGCGGGGAGGTCCTGGAGCTCCTTCTCCAGCTCACCGAGCAGCAGGCGCAGACCACCCTGGTGGTCACCCACGACCTCCGCACCGCCGCCTACGCGGATCGCGTCCTGCTGATGCGCGACGGCCGGCTGGTGGAGGAGGTCCGGCTGGGCCGGCGGGTCGACCACGACACGGCACCCCTGCTCGGGCGGCTCGCCGCGCTCGGGCTCTGAGGCCGCCCGCGGGATGGTCCGGCTGCTCTGGCGACGGCGGGCGGCGGCCCGGCTCCTGCTCGCCGGCGCGGCGCTGGCGGTGGCGGCGACGGCGGTCCTCGCCACCCAGCTCACGACCGAGGCGCTCCAGCGGCAGGCGGCGGCCGCCCTGGCCGCCCGCGCCGGACGGGCCGACGCCGACGTCACCGCCTTCGCCGCCCAGGGCTTCACCCCGGCGTCGGCGGCGGCGATCGGCCGGGTCCCGGGGGTGACCGCCGCCGCGCCGCTTCGGGAGAAGGCGGTGCTGGCGCAACTGCCGGGGGGAGGGTTCCGCCAGGTGGTGGTGGTCGCCACCTCGGGGCTGGGCCAGGTGGCGCTCCGCCGGCTGCCGCTCGTCGCCGGCCGGGCTCCCCGCCCCGGGGCGCTCTTCGACGTCGCCGTGAGCGTGGGCCTGAGCGGCGCCGTCGCGGGCCCGAGCGGAGCCGCCGTCCCCGGGCGGGTGCACCTGGGGGGATCGCTGGAGCTGACCCAGCTTCTCGGCCTCGACCGCTTCCGGGTGGTCGGGCTGGTGGCGGACAGCGGGCCGGGCGCCCCCTTCGCCGACGACGCGGTGTACGTGTCGCCCGCCGCCGCCACCCGCCTCTTCGCCCAGGGCCTGCGCACCGAATCGGTGGCGGTGCGGCTCCGGGCCGGGACCACCCTGGCCACCCTCATCCGCCGGCTCCAGCCGGTCGTCGGTGCGCCCTTCCTGGTCAGCGACCCGCGCCGCGTCCCCGGCGGCGACCCGGCCGGCGAGCTGCGGCCCGTCCTCACCGTGGTCTCGCTGGAGAGCCTGGTCCTGGCGGCGGGGCTCCTGGCGGCGGCGCTGAGCGCGATCGTGGCCGAGCGCAGCCAGGAGATCGGCCTGCTCCGGCTCGCGGGCGCGAGCGGCCGGCAGGTCTTCCTGGCGGTGCTGGCGGAGGCGGCGATCCTCTGCGCGGTGGGGACGGCGGTGGGCCTCGCCAGCGGGATCGCACTCGCGGCGGCGCTGCTCGCCCACTACACCCCGACGGCGGGCGGGCCCGGCGCCTCGCTGGTGGTCGCCCCGCTGACGGTGGCGTTCACCGGGCTGGAGGGGGTCGTGGTCGGGTGCCTGGCCGCGCTCGCCGCCGCCCTGCGGGCGGCCCGGGTCGCCCCGCTCGCCGCCCTCGGCCCCGCGCCGACGGCCCCGGTGCGCCGGCGGGTGCTCACGCTTCCCCTTGCCTTCGCGGCGGCGCTGGTCGCGACGGGCGCCTTCGCCGCCGGGGGGAGGATCGGGGTGACGGTGGGCGTCGCCGCCCTCGACGTCGCCCTGGTCGCGTGCCTGCCCACGGTCGGCCCCGCGGCGGTGCGGACGATCGCCCGGGCGCTGGCTCCGCTCCTCGGCATCCCCCCGGCCGCGGCGGGCGCCCGCAGCCGCGAGCGACCGGGACGGGTGGCGCTCGGCACCGGCACCCTGGCGGTCAGCGTGGCGACCGCCATCTCCCTCGCCGGGCTCAGCGCCGGCGCGCTCCAGGCGGGGGCGGCCTGGGTCGACCAGCTCTTCGTCGGCAACGAGCTGGTGGTGAGCCCGGTCCCCCAATCCCCGTCGATCGAGAGGGCGGTCGAGGCGGCGATGGCGACGGCCGGCCCCCGCGGGACGCCGCCGATCGTGGCCCCGGTGCGGTTCCTGCCCGCGCGGGTCGGCCACCTGGGCCTGGACCTCGCCGTGACCGACCCCGTGGCCTACGCTCGCACCGGCGCTCTGGCCTTCGTCGCCGGCGACCGGGCGGCGGCCCTCGGCGCGGCGGCCGGCGGCCCGGCCGCGATCGCCCCGCTGCCGCTGGCGCTGGCGGCGGGGTGGCGGGTGGGGGAGCGGCTCCGGGTGGTGACCGCGACCGGGGCCGCCGACTTCACGTTGGTGGGGGTCGTACGCCACACCCTGCCCGGGCCCAGCGGCGGCGAGAGCCTGGTCGTCGGCGCCGATCCGGCCCGGGCGGCCTTCGGGGCCGCCGCGACCGGGTTCAGCCTCCTCCAGCTGGCCGTCCGGGCCGCCCCCCAGGTGCTGCGCCGGCTCCGCCTCGCCGCCTTCCGGTACGGAATGGAGACGGTGCCGGTGGCGGCGGTCCGGCGGGGGGTCGACGCCGGGCTCACCCACGTCATCACCCTCCTCCAGGCGCTGTCGCTGGCGGGGGTGGTGGTCGCCCTGCTCGCGGCCGCCGACACCCTCCTGGTCCGGGCCCGCGAGGGCTCCCGGGAGCTGGGCCTCCTCCGCACGGTGGGGCTCGCCGCCGGGGAGGTGCGCCGGCTGGTGGTGGCCGAGGCGCTGGCCATCGCCGTGGTCGGCGGCGGCCTCGGGGTGGGGCTCGGCCTGCTCCAGACCTGGCCGGTCCTGGTCGGGGCCACCACCCCCGATTTCAGCCCCGCCTTCGTGGTGCCGCTCTCCACCCTCCTGGCTATCGTGGGGGTGGTGGTGGTCGCGGTCGGACTGGTGGCGCTCCTCCCCGCCCGGGCGGCGAGGGGGCGAAGCCTGCTCGACTCCCTCCGAGCGGAGTGACGCTGGGGTGAGTTCGAGCCCGGCCGTTCCGTCGCTGGAGGCCCTGCTGGAGCGGCGGGACCGGCGCCTGCGCACCCTGGTGCTGGGCTCCGTCTTCGGGATCTGCCTCGGCTACGCCGTCTACGCGCTGCTCCACCTGGTCCCGCCCCAGCCGTATGGGCTGGGCGGTGACTACCGTGTCTTCTACGCGGCGGCGGGGATGGTGGCGGCCCACCACGATCCCTACCACCTGGCGGCGCTGCAGCGGGCGGAGCAGGCGGCGTGGGCCTATCCCCGCGCGCTCTGGCAGCCCGCCCTGGACCGGTTCGCGAACCCTCCCGCGGTGGCGCTGGCGATGGGGCCCCTCACCGCGCTGCCGTTCTGGGCCAGCTATGCGGTCTTCACGGCGATCGGGCTGGCGGCGCTGGCGGTGGTGGTGGCGGTCCTGGCCCGCGACCTCGGCTGGCACCACTGGGTGCTGCTGCTGGTGGC
>DAHUZL010000028.1 GCA_027306655.1 Candidatus Dormiibacterota bacterium | reverse complement strand
TCGCCTCGACCTTTGACCCGGCGGCCGTCCCCGGGCCGCCCGACCCGTGGGTGACGTCGCTGTCCGCAGGTGGACGCTGCACCTGGTGGCGGAGGGCCCAGCCAGACCTATCTGACCCGGGCCTCTTCCAGCAATGGTTCTTCGGATACTTCGGCGTGCCGCATTGGACCGCCTTCGACCTCGGCTATTACCTCGTTCGGGCGTATCGGCTGCGCCATCCCCACCAGAGCTGGCACACGCTCACAACCCTGCCCGCCCCAACCATTGTGCGGGGTGGCCACTACCAGCCCTGCGCCTGAGCGCCTGAGGCCCGCCCACATGTGGTTCGCCTTCCGCCGAGACTGCGGAGGCGCCGGTCGCGCCCATCTTGATCTGGGCAGGAAGTCGAGAGCCTCCCGCCCGCCCCTCACAGTGCCCACTCGAGGGTGGGGTGGCTAGAGGGATTTGAACCCTCGACCTCCAGGGCCACAACCTGGCGCTCTAACCAGCTGAGCTATAGCCACCGCGCGGGGGTCGATTATAGGGTCGCGATGCAGATCGACCCCGAGCTGACCGGGCCCGACGCCGACCTCCGCCATATGGCGCACGCGCTCCGGCTGGCGCGCCGCGCGGCCGCCCGTGGCGAGGTGCCCGTGGGCGCCGTGGCGGTCGTCGGCGGCCGGGTCGTGGCTGCCGCCGGCAACCGTGTCGAGGCGGACCGGGACGCCACCCAGCACGCCGAGATGGTGGTCCTCCGCCGTGCCGCTCGGGCGATCGGGTCGTGGCGGCTGATCGGGGTCACCCTCTACGCCACCCTGGAGCCCTGCCCGATGTGTGCGGGCGCGGCCGTGCTGGCGCGGATCGACCGCCTGGTGTACGGGGCCGATGACCCCCGCTGGGGCGGGGTGCACTCGGTGCTGCCCGTCCTCACCGATCCCGGGGCCAACCATCGGCCTCCGGTCGTGAGCGGGGTCCTGGCGGACCCGGCGGCACGCCTCCTGCGCAGCTTCTTCGCCGACCGACGGGGGGCCAGGCCGATCGGCTGACCCCCCCTGGACCGGCTGGCTGCCTCGTCCAGGCGACCGCCAGGGCGCGGGCGCGCCGCATACTGGTCGGGCCCCGGGTTCGGACTCCGGAGAGGTGTCCGAGTGGTTTAAGGTGCCGCTCTCGAAAAGCGGTGTGGTGAAAACCACCGTGGGTTCGAATCCCACCCTCTCCGCCACCGGGCTCCGCCCGGCCCGACCAGCGCGCCGGCCGCGCCTACAATCCGAAGCGGGAGCGGTCGCCTAGCTGGCCGAGGGCGCGGCACTGGAAATGCCGTAAGGGGGCAACTCCTTCGAGGGTTCGAATCCCTCCCGCTCCGCCAGCCCGGCCGGCCCCGACCGCCGGAGCGCCCTCCGGCCGGGTCGCCCGGGCTGGCGCGGCTCCGGGGCGAGCCCCGATCATCGGGGTCGCCGCCGTCCGCCCCCGCGTGACCCGGAGGACCCCGTGGCCCGGCCCCGCTACCAGCCCATCTCCGAATACGGCATCATCGGCGACCTCCACACCGTGGCCCTGATCGATCGCACCGGGGCGATCGACTGGCTGTGCGTGCCCCGGTTCGACAGCCCCTTCGTGTTCGGACGCCTGCTCGATGCCGACCGGGGCGGGGCGATGACGATCGAGCCGCAGGACCCCGCCGTCCCCGACAGCCGCCGCTACCTCGACGGCACCAACGTCCTCGAGACCATCCTCAGCACCGCCCGGGGCCGTCTCCAGCTGACCGACTTCATGGTCGCCCGCGAGCGCCTCGCCCACCCCGACGACGACCACGTCCTGGGCCGCCGGCTGGTGGCGCTCGACAGCGACATGGAGGTCGTGGTCCGCGTCGACGCGCGCTGCCGCTACGGGCAGGCGTCGGCCCCGGCCACGATCGCGGGCGAGCACGGGCGGTGCCTGTTGGTGCGTCACGACGAGACGGTCCTCCACATCGACGGCCACGTCGGGTGGGAGGCGGACGGCGACACCGCCGTCCAGCGGCTCCGCCTCCGCGCCGGCGAGCCGTGCTGGGTCCTGCTCAGCTACGACGCCGGCAGCGCCCACCACCGTGAGCGGCAACCCCATGGGCTGCTCACCGGCACCCAGCGGTACTGGGAGCGCTGGATCGCCGACTGCGACTACGACGGACCCTACCCCGGGCTGGTGCGCCGCAGCGCGCTCACCCTGAAGCTCCTCATCTACGCGCCCGAGGGCTCGATCGTGGCCGCCCCTACCACCTCGCTGCCGGAGTGGATCGGGGGCGGGCGCAACTGGGACTATCGCTACACCTGGCTGCGTGACTCGGCGTTCTTCCTCTACGCCCTCCAGGTCCTCGGCTATCACGACGAGGCGGGCCGCTTCATGGGATGGATCGAGCGGGTCCACCGCCGCCAGCCCCAGCACTTCCGGATCATGTACGGAATCGACGGCCGCAGCGAGATCCCGGAGGTCGAGCTGACCCACCTCGAGGGCTATCGGGGGTCGCAACCGGTCCGGATCGGCAACGGCGCGGCGGACCAGCGCCAGCTCGACATCTACGGCGAGATCGTGGACGCGGCCTATCTCCATCACCGCTTCGGCCGCGGTCACCTCCGCGAGCTTCGGCCACCCTTGCTGGCGATGCTGAGCGAGGTCTGTGACAACTGGAACGAGGCCGACAGCGGGATCTGGGAGGTGCGGGGTGGTCCCCGCCATTTCCTGTACAGCAAGCTGCAGTGCTGGGTTGCGCTCGACCGCGGGCTCCGCTTGGCCGACGACCTCGGCGCCGATCAAGCGGCGCGGCGACGCTGGGCGCGGATCCGCGAGGAGATCCGCCACGCCATCCTCACCCGAGGCTGGAGCGACCAGCTGCAGTCCTTCCGGCAGGCGCTCGACGAGGACGCCCTCGACGCCACCGCGCTGATGTTGCCCCTGGTGCGCTTCCTCTCCCCGGTCGACGACCGCGTGCGGCAGACGGTGGCGGCCATCCGCGCCCATCTCACCGACGCCAACGGCTTCGTCTACCGCTACCGCGCCCCCGACGGGCTGGCGGAGCCCGAGGGCACGTTCATGCTGTGCTCGTTCTGGTTGGTGGACGTGCTCGCGCTCCAGGGCCAGACGGCGGCCGCCCGCGACCTGTTCGAGCGCCTCTCCGCCTACGGCAACGACCTCGGTCTCTTCTCCGAGGAGGTCGACACCCAGACCGGGACCCTGCTCGGCAACTACCCCCAGGCCTTCACCCACATCGCGATCATCAACGCCGCCGCCCACCTCGAGCGGGGCGCCCGCCCCCACCCGATCCTGCGCCGGGGCTGACCCGCCCGGACGGCGGCCCGGCCCGACGCCCGCCGGACGCGGTCGGCCGCGGTCGGCAGGGCCGGGACGGCACAATGGGGCGGTGCCGCTCCACCAGTTCGACTTCGACCCGGTCGACGCCCTCACCGTCGGCGTCGCCGGGGAGCCGGGCCATCGCACCTTCTTCCTGGAGGGATGGGGAGGCAGGCGGAGCTGCACCCTCCTGGTCGAGAAGATCCAGGTCCTGGAGCTCGGCCGCCGCCTGCTCCAGGTCCTCGGCGAGAGCGGAGACCTGCTCCCGGCGCCAGAGCCGCGGACCACGCCCGAGGCCGAGCCCGGCTGGCGGGTGGGCAACATCCAGGTGGCGATCGACGAGTCCGCCCCCCGCTGCGTCCTCGTCGTGGAGGAGCTCGACCTCACCGAGGACGCCGAGGACGATGACGGCGCCGATGACGACGCTGGGGCGACCGACGCGCCGGAGGGTGGGACCGCCCCCGCCGGCTCCGCCCCGGCGAGCGGGGCCGGGCCCGCGGGCGGCGACGAGCCCGAGGCGCTGCGGACGGCCCGGTTCGTCGCGGACCTCGGCCAGGTGCGCGGGCTCGCGGCCCGCGCCCTCCGGGTGGTCGAGGGTGGCCGCCCCATCTGCCCCCTCTGCCAGCGCGCGATCGATCCCGCCGGCCACGTCTGTCCCGCCAGCAACGGGCACCTCCATGGGTGAGGGCGGCTGGTGACCGGCCGAGCTCCCGACCCCGGCAGCCGCGGGCGCCCCCCCGCGGCGCGGCCATGGCCCCTGGCCGGCGCCCTCCTGGCCGCGGTCCTGCTCAGCGCCTGCGGCGGCCGCTTCGATGCCGGGAGCCCGCCCAGGCTGCCCACCCCCAGGCCGACCCCGGTGGTGACCGCGGCGCCGGCGACGCCCACCCCCTGCACCTCCCCCGCCACGGTCGCCACCCTCAGCCTCCCGGGCGCCCGGAGGCTCGCCGATGGGCTCGAGATCCTCGACCGCACGGTGGGCACGGGCGCGGTGGCCCGAGCCGGCTCCAAGCTCAGCGTCCTGTACACCGGCACGCTCGCCGACGGGACCATCTTCGACGCCAGCAGCCGGCACGGCAACAAGCCGTTCACGTTCACGCTCGGCCGGGGCCAGGTCATCGCCGGATGGGACCAGGGCCTGGTCGGGATGCGGGCGGGCGGGATCCGGGAGCTCGTGATCCCGGCGTCCCTCGGCTATGGGTGCTCGTCGCCGGGACCGGCGATCCCCGCCGACTCCACCCTGGTCTTCACCGTCCATCTGCTCTCGGTCCACTGACCGCGCGCGGGGGGGCGGCCGCCCCCCCCGGCCCCGCCGGCGCCGCCGTTCAGCCGAACCGCCCGCGGTACCGGAGCGGGAGGAGGGCGGCGATCGCGCGCATCACCTCCTCGGCGATGTCGGGGCGGGAGTGCGCCCGAGGAACGAACGGGTCACCGAACCGCAGCCGGATGGGCCCGCGACGGGGCATCCGCCCACCCCGCGGCAGCGACCGCTCGGTGCCCCAGACCGCACAGGGCAGCACCGCCGCCCCGCTGCGGCGGGCCAGGAACCCCACCCCTCCGGTACCGGGGAGCAGGCCCTCACCGTGGCCGCGGGTGCCCTCGGGGAAGAGCAGCACCGCCCCGCCTCGGCCCAGAACCGCGAGCGCTCCCCGCAGCGCCTGCCGGTCACCGGTGCCCCGGCGGACGGGGATGCAGTGGCACTGCACCAGCAGCGCGCGGAGGAGGGGGCTGCGGTACAGCTCCGCCTTGGCCATGGCGTGGAGGTCGCGCGGGAAGAAGGCCCCGACCAGGAGCGGATCGAGGTAGCTGTGGTGATTGCTGCACACCAGCAGGGGTCCCGCGGCGGGCACCCGCTCCAGCCCGTCCAGGAGCAGGTGGCGGCCGGCGAGCCGGCGAAGCCCCCACCGGAGCGAGGCCTGGGTCGCCCGCATGACCGGCCCGGACCTGAGGTCGAGCCGGACCCCCGGCGGCAGGTCTTGGCTCACCCGAACCAGCCGACCAGGTCGACCACCACGTCCACGGTGCCCGCGGCATTGAAGAGGTCGATCCGGCCGTCCGGGCCCACCGGGACGATGACGAGGTTGCCCACGGTCTGCCCCGGCGTCCAGTTGAGGTCGGACGTGGACGGTCGCGGGGAGCCGTCGGGGTACGCGGTGAGATAGCCGGCGCCCGTCGCCTCGGTCGCCGTCACGTGCAGCACCACCGCCTGGACGCCGGTGGGCGGCAGCCCGTCCGCCCCGGCGAGGAGGACCCCGAGCGTGGCTCCCGGACCCAGAGGCTGACCGGCGTCGAGCTGCTGCGAGCCGGGACGGGTGTCGACCACCCGGATCGGCATCAGCGGGTGCAACTGGCCCCCGACCGGGGCGGGCGCCGTTCCCGCCGTGAACCAGCCGGTCACGTCGACCAGGACGTTGGTGCGGCCGGCTCGGTTGGCGACGGTGATTGCCCCGCCGGCGCCGAGACCGACCACCACCTGGTTCGCGACCGTCTCGCCAGCGACGAAGTTGAGGGTGGAGACGGTGGGTGGCACCCCGCCCGCAGGGTACACCGCCAGGTAGCCCGGCGCGGTCGGGCCGGTCACGGTCACCTCGAGCGAGACCCCCTCCGCTCCGGTGAGGGGGACCCCGCCCCGTCCCGCGACCGCCACCGTGAGCGTGCCGCCCGGGCCCAGCGTCTGTCCGGCGTCCGGCGCGGTGGCGTGGGCGCGGGTGTCGGCGATCCGCGCCGGGGCGATGGCCTCGTACAGGCCCGCGACCGGCAGCGGGGTGGGGGTCGGCGTGGGGGTCGGCGTGGGGGTCGGCGTGGGAGTCGGCGTCGGGATCGGCGTGGGGGTGGAGGTCGGGCTGGGGCCGGGCGTCGCCGACGCCCCCGGGCTGGGGGTCGCCATTGGGGTCGGGAGCGCCGACGCCGACGGCGTCGGCGTCGGCGTGGCGATCGGGCTGGGCGTCGCCGTGGCGATCGGGGTGGGGGTCGGGGACGGAGGCGGAGGCGCCTCCGGCACCGGCGCCGCGCCGGTCCAGCCGAGCAGGTCCGCCACCACCTGGACCGTTCCCGGACCGTTGCCGATCACGACCGACCCTCCGGCCCCGACCGCCACCTCCACCAGGGTGGCGGTGGTGCGGCCGGCGGCGAAGTTGACCGCCGCGGCGAGGGGGCGCGGCTGGCCTGCGGGGTACACCGTGAGGAAGCCCCCCTGGGTTGGGTGCACCACCGTCACGTTGAGGAACACCGCCCCGACGGCGGTGCCGGGGACACCGCCGACGCCGGTCAGGCGCAGCGTCACCGAGCCATCCGGGCCGACCGCCCCCATGGGCGCCCCGAGGCCGACCCGGGTGTCCAGCACCCGCACCGGCGGCAGCGGGTACGTCGGGCCGCCGCCGAGGTACAGGAACTGGGGCGCGGTCGGGGCCGGGGTCGTCCCCGCGCGGGTGGTCACGGTCACCGCCACCGATCCGCCCTCCGGTTGGAACGGGCTCAGCGCCCGGATCTCGGTGCCCGAGATCAGGCTGAAGGTGGCCGGGCGAAGGCCGAAGTGGACCCCCGTGGCGCCGCCCAGGCCGGTGCCGGTGATCGTGACCGCGGTGCCGCCGGTGATCGGACCGGTGCTGGGAGTGATCGCGGTGACCCCACTCGCCGTCACCAGCTGCGATCCGATCACGGTGAGATACGGCACCGGCGGCGACTGGCCCAGGTCGGCCTGGAGGGTGCCCCAGGCCGCCGCAGGCGTGAGCCCCGCCCCCGGCTCGTCCATCGCCCCCAGCACCGTGATCGGCCCCCGGGCGGCCAGGGTGGGGTGGGCCACCGCCCATTGATTGAGGGCCGCCCACTCCTGGGCCATGCTCGTGTAGTAGATCTCGGGGAGGGCGCACGCGGCCGGCAGCCCGTAGGCGACGGCGTAGATCTGGGCGGCGCTCCATCCCCCATTGCCGACCACGTCGTCACCGTAGTCGGCGAGGAGGCCGCCGGCCCGCGGGGCCAGGCACGGGGCCGGCGCGCCGGTGGGGTCGGTGACCGAGCCGAACCCCTGGACGAAGGCGATCGTCGGCAGGGGGCCGTACCAGTTGCCGGAGCCGGACTGCTCCATGTCACTGGCCCCCCAGACCGTGACCGGGGCGGCACGACCCGCGGTCGCGACCGCCCCCACGACCTCGCTGGCCCACGCCGCCCCCGCCGCCTGCATCTCGGAATCGGTGAGGGCGTAGGCGGGGGGGTCCGCGGCGGTGAGGCTGTTGCTGGTTCCCGCCGCCAGCCGGACCAGGGGCGAGCCGGGACCGTGGGTGGTGGCGTAGCCGGCGAGCCAGGCGTCGAGGAGCGGCACCAGGGCGGGGTCGGCGGTGCAGTTGCTGTCACCGAAGAGCTGGGTGCCGTAGACCCGCGGCGCCGTCCCGGGGACGTAGCAGGGCGCGCCGAAGTCCAGCACCACGATCCCCCCGGCGGCGCCGGCCTCCGCCGCGCCCTCCGCGTAGAGGGGGCACCCCGTGGGGGGGCTCGCGCTGCAGGCGAGGGCATCGCCACCGTAGACGTAGTAGGACGCGGAGGCGAGCGGCGTCGACCCGAGGACGCGCGCGCCGACCCCCGCCCGACCCAGGGCGGACGACGCGAGGGCCGGAGCCGGCGGCGCGGCGGACGCCGAGAGGATCCGGGCCCCCGCCGCGCCCGAGCGCCGGGTCACCCGCACGGCCTGCCCCTGGCCGACCACCATCACCGCCGTCCCCGGGTGGGCGGGCTCGGGGCCGACCACGACCCATCCCCTAGGCCCGGTGCGCCAGCAGCGGGTCGGCTCCACCACCGCCGAGCTCACCGGCCAGTCCCGGCAGGGGGCGGGCCCCGCCGGCGCGATCTGGACGAGGGGCACCGCGGCCGGGACGCGGCGGGCGGTCGCCGGTGCGGCGGCGCCGAGGGCCGTGGCCATGGCCGTGCCCAGGGCCGCCACGATGGCCGCCGGGGCGAGGGCGGGGCGGTGGAGCGCGGACGTTGGGGGTGACAGGTGGAGGGGACGACGTCACGGACCCCGGCGATGGGCGCCGAGCCGCCTCGATCATACGGCAGCCCGGCCGGCCGCCCGATCGCCTGGCACCCCCTGGTGGATTCGAACCACCGACCTTCGCCTTAGAAGGGCGCTGCTCTGATCCGCTGAGCTAAGGGGGCGGTGGCGGCATTGTCGCGCGGCGCAGCCCTCGCGGATGCGGGCGCGGCGGGGCCGGTTGGCCACGATCTGGGAGGTGATCGGCGAGGCCTACACGCTCATCCGCACGCAGTCCGATGGGGCATCGCCGCTCCGGGTGCTGCCGCGACCTCGGAGCGGTCTCCTCGCCACGCTCCGCTACGATCGCAGGCGTGGACACGCTCCCGACGCCCTCGGCGCCGTCATCGGCGCAGCGGCCCACCCGCTGCTACCTCGTCCGCCACTGCGAGGTGGAGAACCCCGCTCGGGTCCTGTACGGGCACCTGCCGGGCTTTCCCCTCAGCGCCGCGGGCGTGGCCCAGGCCCAGCGGCTGGGCGAGTTCTTCGCCGCCACCACCGCTCGGGTCATCATCACCAGCCCGCTGGAGCGAGCCCGCCAGACCGCGGCGATCATCGCGAGCCATCTGGACGGCGTCCCGGTTGTGGTCAGCGACGACCTGGTCGAGGCGGAGTTCGCCCGCTACCTCCAGGGGGTCCCCTACCGCGAGATCCTCTGGCGCCGGCCCCGCTGGTGGCTGCACATGGCGTGGCCCGGCCTGCTCCCCGGCGACGAGCCGATGTCATCCTTGGCCCTCCGGGTGCGCCGCCAGCTGAACCGGGTGCTCGCCACCGCCCCGGCCGACGGCGGTATCTGCGTCAGCCACGGTGACCCCATCCAGGCCTTCTGGGCGACCGCGGACCGGCGCCCGCCGTGGGCCCTCCACCGCCTCCAGTGCGCCAAGGGCGGCCTGCTCACCCTCGACTACCTGGACGGAACCCTGGTGGCGAAGGCCTATCGGGCGCCGACCTCGTTCGGGGCCGATTCCGGAGCCGCCGCGGAGCCTGCCGAGCTGCCGTCCTGAGTCCGGGCTGAGGCCAGACGGCGGGCCCAGGTCGGCGCACACCACCTGGATTGCGCCGAGGGCTGGCTCATCCGACTGCGCTCCCTCCCACCCCGCGGCCACCCACTCACGGCCCAACCGCCCGCCGGAGCTGGAGCAGGGACGGACGGACGATGACCAGGTAGGGGCCCGCCCAGGGGACACGGAGCCCGGGGCCGGTCGC
>DAHUZL010000021.1 GCA_027306655.1 Candidatus Dormiibacterota bacterium | reverse complement strand
GTCACTGGTGAGCCCCCGGGGGAGCGGGAGGGACCCGATGGCCGCACCGATGGGATCGGCCGGAAGCGGACGGATGAGGATCGTGTCTCCCTGGTCCTCGATCGCGACCCGATCGGTCGCCCACCGCCGCCGAACGGCGGCCGGGATCGAGACCTGGCCGCCCCGGGTGATGCGGGTGTCGACCGTCATGCGTGCACTCTATCTCATGAACCGAGCAGATGCATGAACCGGATGGGGCCGAGCGTGGGTCTGGGCGCGGAGCCTGGGTTGGGTGCTGGGATCAACCGTCGACCCCGCCCGCGGGGCCGTCGCGCGCTTGACGCGCGGCCTCCCGAGCCGTATACGTAGGGGCGCAGTTCAGGGCGGCGCCGACGGGGCCGGCCGCCGCTCTCCGCCGATCGGGAGGGTGGTCGATGCAGGCAGGGACTCGGATGCGGCGCTCGGCCCTCGCGGGGGTCGTCGGGATCGCCAGCGCGGTCGCGCTGGTCGGCTGGAACGGCGCCCAGGCCCACGTTCATGCCGCCGGGGCGACGCCGGTCAAGATCGGGTTCGCCAACCCCCTCACCGGCAGCGAGGCGAGCTACGGGGTGAGCGACTACAACGCGGTCAAGCTCGCCGTCAACTCCGTCAACGCCAAGGGCGGCGTGGACGGCCACAAAGTCCAGATCATCGCCTACGACACCAAGGCTGACCCCGCCACCGGGATCGCCGGTGCCCACTACTTCGTGAGCCAGGGCGTCAACGCCGTGATCGGCTTCTTCAACTCCGACATCTCGATCCCCGCCTCCGCCATCCTCCACGCCGCCGGCATCCCGATGGTGTCCGCGGCCTCGACCAACCCCAAGCTCACCGAGCAGGGATTCCACAATGTGTTCCGGGTGTGCGGCACCGACAACGAGCAGGGCCTGGTGGAGGCCGAGTTCGCCCGCAACGTCCTCCACGCCAAGACCGCCGTGGTCCTCGACGACGAGGAGGTGTACGGCGAGGGTGTCTCCCAGTTCTTCGCCAACGACTTCAAGAAGCTGGGCGGCAAGATCCTGTCCCACCAGGGCATCAACCCCAACCTCACCGACTACACCTCCCTGCTGACCCAGGTCAAGGCGATGCACCCCGACATCCTCCAGTTCGGTGGCTTCGACCCGGCCGCGGGCCTGCTGGTCAAGCAGGGGCGCAGCCTCGGCCTCAAGTCCACCTTCATCTCCGACGACGGGGTGATCGGCCCCGCCTTCACCCAGGCCGGCGGCCGGTCGGCGGTGGGGTCCTTCCTCTCCAGCGCCCCGTCGCCCCAGGACCTGGCCTCCGCCCGCCCGTTCGTCGCCGAGTACGTCCGGACCTACCACGCCCAGCCGACCGAGTTCGCCGGCTACAACTACGATGCGCTCAACGTGATCGTGCAGGCGATCCGCGACGCGCACAGCATCACCCCGGCGGCGATCATCCGGGCGCTGGCCGGGATCCACACCTTCAAGGGCGTGACCGGCCGGGTCGACTTCAACAGCATCGGCAATAACACCACCCCCGAGTACGTGATCTACCGGGTGCAGTCCAACTACAGCAACAAGATCTACTGGAACCCGAACGCGCACTGAGTGGCGGGGGGCGGCCGGGCCGCCCCCCCAGCTCGCCGGCTGAGCGGCCGACGCGGGGGCTCCGCTGATGGGCACGCTCGCACAGCAGCTCGTCAACGGGGTCGTGATCGGGGCCGTCTACGGGCTGATCGCGCTCGGGTACACGATGGTGTACGGGATCGTCCGCCTGATCAACTTCGCCCAGGGCGGCCTGTACGCCGCCGGCGCCTTCATCGGGCTGGAGGTGGTGGAGATCCTCCAGGCCCACCGGGTGGAGAGCCCGGCCCTCCTCATCCTGGCGGCGCTGGCGGGAGCCATGATCGCGACCGGCGCCCTCGCCTTCCTGGTCGAGCGGGTCGCCTACCGGCCGCTGCGACGGGCCCCCATCCTCTCGGCCCTGGTCAGCTCGCTGGCGGTTCTCTTCCTGATCGAGAACGTGATCCAGCTGCTCACCGGGGCCCAGCCGCAGACCTACCCGAGCCTCCTCGGCCTGCAGCCCTGGACCCTGGGCCCGATCACGCTCGCCCCCAGCGGGCTCCTGATCGTGCTGGTGGCGCTGGGGCTGATGGGGGCGATGCAGTGGTTCGTCCAGCGCACCCGGACCGGCCGGGCGATGCGGGCGATCGCCGTCAACCAGGAGGTGGCCGGCCTGATGGGCGTGGACGTGCGCCGGGTGGTGGCGCTGACCTTCGTCATGGGGGGCGCCCTGGGCGCCGCGGCGGGCGTGCTGGTGGGGCTCAACTACGGGACGATCACCTTCAACATGGGGGAGCTCGCCGGGCTGGAGGGGTTCACCGCCGCCGTCCTGGGCGGGATCGGTAACGTCCCCGGCGCCCTGGTCGGCGGGCTGGTGCTGGGCCTGCTCCAGAGCCTGATCACGATCGTGCTCCCCAACCAGTGGAACGAGGCGGTGGTGTTCGCGGTGCTGATCGCGGTGCTGGCCTTCCGTCCACGCGGGATCCTGGGCGAGCGCGTCGCGGAACGGGCGTGACCGGGCTCGGCCGCCTGCCGCTGCCGGCGAGCGCGGTGCGCCTGTGGCAGGCGCGCCGGCGGCCCCGGGTGCGGCTGGGGCTGCGGGTGGGCGGCCTGGCCCTGGTCGCCGGGTTCGCCTCGGCCCCGTTCTGGCTGGGCAACTCCTACGACACCGATGTGTTCTGCGACATGGCGCTGTGGGCGGCGATCGGGCTCGGCCTCAACGTCGTGATCGGCTTCGCCGGACTCCTCGACCTCGGCTACATGGCCTTCTACGCCTTCGGCGGCTACACCTTCGCCACCCTCTCGCTCCACCTCGGCTTCTCGCTCTGGGAGGCGCTCCCACTGGGCACCATCCTGGCCGGGGTCGCCAGCGCCGTCTTCGGGTTCCCCACCCTCCGCCTGCGGGGCGACTACCTCGCCATCATGACCCTGGGCTTCGGCGGCATCGTCGACATCGCGGCCAACAATTTGAGCCTCACCGGCGGCGCCAACGGCCTCTACGGGATGGCGCCGCAGTCCGTCTTCGGCTACCAGCTCAGCACCAACAACGTGATCGGCTACTACGTGCTGGCGCTGGCGCTGGTGGCGGTCGCCGCGCTCGCCACCTACCGGTTCCGCCACGCCAAGATCGGGCGGGCGTGGGCCTGCATCAAGGACGATGAGCTGGCGGCGGCGGCGAGCGGCATCCGGGTCACCCGCTGCAAGCTGCAGGCGTACGTGCTGGGAGCGATCTGGGCGGGGGTGGCGGGAGCCATCTTCGCCGCCAAGCAGGGGCTGGTATCGCCCGAGACCTTCACCTTCGACCAGTCCTTTTTCGCGGTGGCGATCGTGGTCCTGGGGGGGATGGGCTCGATCCCGGGGGTGATCCTGGGGGCGGTGCTCTACATCCTCATCTCGGAGTACTTCCAGGGGATCACCGGCACCTACAGCGGGCTCATCTTCTCGGTCCTGCTGCTGGTGACGGTGCTGGTGCGGCCGCGCGGCCTCATCCCCTACACCCCGGGGCAGCGGGTGAGGGCGCGGGCCCGGGACGGGCCTCCCGCGGGCGCCGGGTCCGCCCCAGACCCCCTGCCGCTGGAGGACTTCCGCTGTGCCGACTGACCTGCCGGCCGGGGCTGCGGTCCTGGAGGCCAGGGGGGTGAGCCTCCGCTACGGCGGGGTGCAGGCGCTCCGGGACGTCAGCTTCCGGGTGGGGGCGGGCGAGGTGCTGGGGGTGATCGGCCCCAACGGGGCCGGCAAGACCAGCCTGTTCAACGTCGTCTCCGGCTTCGCCTCCGGGTACCAGGGTGAGGTCGCCCTCGACGGGCGGTCGCTGCGCCGGGTCGACCCCGACGTCATCGTGGGGCTCGGGATGGCGCGCACGTTCCAGAACATCCGCCTCTTCTCGAGCCTCACCGTCCTGGAGACGGTGATCGCGGCGCAGCACCGCCGTCTCCGCCAGGGGGTGCTCGACACCGTCCTGCACACCCCCCGGTTCCGCCGCGAGGAGGCGCTCGCGGTCCGGCGCGCCCGGCGGGTCCTGGAGTTCGTGGGCCTGGGCGACCTCGACCCGGATCAGCTCGCGACCCAGCTCCCGTACGGCGCCCAGCGCCGGCTGGAGCTGGCCCGGGCGCTGGTCACCTATCCGCGGGTCCTGCTCCTGGACGAGCCGGCGGCGGGGATGAACCCCCGGGAGAGCGCGGCCCTCTCCGAGCTGGTGACGCGGATCCGCCGGCTGGGCCTGGCGGTGCTCCTGGTCGAGCACGACATGAGCGTCGTCATGCGCTGCTCCGACCGGGTGCTGGTGCTGAACTTCGGCGAGGTGATCGCGGAGGGGTCGCCGGCGGCCGTCCAGGACGACCCCCAGGTGGTGCGCGCCTACCTCGGCGACGAGGTCCATGTCGGAGGCTGAGGCCGCCCCGCCCGGAGCGGTGCCTGTCCCGTCCGCCAGGACGGGCCCGGCGCTGGCGGTGCAGGGCCTCCGGGTCCGCTACGGGGCGGTGGAGGCGGTGCGGGGCATCGACCTGGAGCTCATGCCGGGCGAGTGCGTGGCGATCCTGGGGGCCAACGGGGCCGGCAAGACCTCCACCCTGCGGGCGATCGCCGGCCTGGTGCGCCCCAGCGCCGGACAGGTTCGGATCGACGGCCGGATCGTGACCGGGCAGCCCTCCCACCGGCTCGCCCAGCGGGGCCTCACCCTCGTCCCCGAGGGGCGCCAGATCTTCGGGCCCCTCTCGGTGCAGGAGAACCTGGAGCTGGGCGGCTACACCCGCGCGCGGGCGTCGGTGCGGACCGGCCTGGAGGAGGTGCTCGAGGTGTTCCCCGCCCTGCGTCCCCGCCTGGCGACCCTGGCCGGCAACCTCTCCGGGGGCGAGCAGCAGATGGTGGCGCTGGGCCGGGCGCTGATGGCGGAGCCGCGACTGCTCATGCTCGACGAGCCGTCCCTGGGCCTGGCGCCCCAGGTGGCCACCCAGATCTTCCAGGTCGTGGCTGCGATCGCGGCCCGCGGGCTGGCCGTCCTGCTCGTCGAGCAGAACGTCCACCGGGCCCTGCGGGTGGCGTCCCGGGGCTATGTCCTGGAGCTGGGGCGGGTCGCGCTCCAGGGCCCGAGCGCGGACCTGCTCGCGAGCCCCCACGTCCGGCGGGCCTACCTCGGCCACGGGATGGGGGAGGCCGCGGCCCCCGCCACGCCTCCCGCCGCCACCCCGGACGGCCTCAGATGACCAGGGTCTCGGGCGCCGCCCGGCCGACGTCGAACCGCTCGGGGGTGAACGCGGCGAGATCCACCGGGGGACGCCCCCCGGTCAGCCAGGCGGCGAGGCCCTCGCCGACCGACGGCCCGAGCATGAAGCCGTGTCCGCTGAAGCCGCAGGCGAGCCACAGGCCCCGCCGTTCCGGGACCGGGCCGACCAGGGGCTGACGGTCCGGGGTCATCTCGTACAGGCCCGCCCAGCCGCGGCGGATCTCGGCATCCGCCAAGGCCGGCAGGCGGAGCGTGGCGGCGGCGACCAGCTCCGGCAGGAAGCCCCAGTCCACCGAGCAGTCCTCCCCGACCGGCTCCTCGGGGTTGCCCATCCCGATCATCAGGCCCGGGCCCTCCTGGTGGAGGTAGAAGGAGGTGTCGAGGTCGACGGTCATCGGCGCCCGCGGCGGCTGGCCGGGGAAGGGCCCGGTCACGAATGCCTGGCGGCGCACCGGGTCCACCGGTACCGTAACCCCCGCCAGACCGCCCACCGCCCGCGCCTGGGGGCCGGCGCAGATGACGACGCACCCGGACGCCACCGCGCCCCGGGGGGTGACGACCCCGGTCACGGCGTCCCCGCGGAGCCGGATCCCGGTCACGGCGGTGTCCTCCGCCAGCACCGCCCGCCGGCGGCGGGCGGCCCCGGCGTACCCGAGGGTCACCTCGCTGGGTCCGGCCAGGCCGTCGGTGGGGCACCAGCTGGCGCAGAGGACGTCGTCCGTTCGCAGCCCCGGGACCCGCTCGGCCGCCGCCGGGCCGTCCAGGCGCTCGACAGCCACGCCCTCCGCCCGCTGGCGCGCGATCGCGGCCTCCAGCTGGGCGGCCCGGTCGGGGGTGGTGGCGAGCAGGAGGTAGCCGATCGGACGGTAGGCGGGGTCGGCCCCCACCTCCTCCGGGAACCGCGCCAGGAGCTCGAAGCTGCGCCGGGCGAGGCGGATGTTGACCACGGTCGAGAACTGCTGCCGGATCCCGCCGGCACAGCGGCCGGTCGATCCGGCCCCGAGCCGGTCGCGCTCCAGGAGCAGCGGGCGCACGCCCCGCTGGGTCAGATGGAACGCCAAGGCGCACCCCATCACCCCGCCGCCGACGATGACCACCTCGGCGGTCGCCGGGAGCTCGGCGGTGCCCATTGGGGATCGGGCGCTTCAGAACGTCGGCGGGGTGTTGATCCAGAGAACCACCGCCGGCACCCTGCCCACGTTGGTCCAGCGGTGGGAGCGGGTCGAGGCGAAGCCGAGGGCATCGCCGGGGCCCACCTCGAAGCGCTCGCCCACGCCCAGCCAGAGCTCCAGCCGTCCCTCCAGCACGTACAGGAACTCCTCGCCCTCGTGCGTGTACCCGCCCTCGCTCCCGGCGCCGGGGGCCACGGTGAAGAGCTGGGGCTCCATCGTCTTAGCGGTCGGCCCCAGGTGCTCGATCCGGACTCCGGGGGTGCCGGTGCGGAGCACGAATCCCTCGCCTCGCCGCACCAGAGCCTGGCCCGGGGGCCCTGCGCCGAGGAGGGTGACCAGGTTGACGTCGAGGTTGGCGGTGAGCCTCTGCAGGGTCGACAGCGACGGCGCCGAGATCCCACGCTCGATCGCCGACAGGTGTGACGGCGACACCCCCGCCGCCTGGGCCAGCCGGCGCAGCGAGAGCCGCCGCCGGAGCCGGGCCCGGCGGAGCCGAAGGCCCACGCCGTCGAGGTCGCGTCCGCAGGCCCCCGGGGGGGCGAGCGCGGTGGGCGCGGGCGGTCCGGTCGCAGCCGTCCGGACGCGGGACCGTGGTCGCGGGGCGACCGCGTCCGCCCCGGTGGGGGCAGCGGCTCCGTCGTCGTCGAGCCGGGTCCGGATCAGGGCGGTGGGGAGCCCCTCCTCCTGGCGCAGGCGCCGGACCAGGCGCAGCCGGTCGATGTCGAGGGCAGAGAAGACCCGGTAGCGGGTGTCGGTGCGGCGGGCGCGCACCAGCCCCTCCTGCTCCCAGAGCCGCAGCGTGGAGGGGCTGACGCCCACCAGCCGGGCGGCCTGTCCGATCGAGTACTCGCGCGGCGGCCGTGGGTCGAGGTGAGCCCCGGCTGACATGAACCTCCCCGACGCGACCGGTGCGGTTCCGCGGCCCGCTCCGCGTCCAGCGTACCGGATGCGGACGCCGTGTGCGCTGTACCTTACAGCCGGCCTGCAAGCGTGGGAGGGGTCCGTCGGCCGGGGCCGCGGAGGATCGCGATGAGAACGGCCCGACGCCAGGGCGCCCCCGCGGCGCCGACTCCCCCGAGGGCCCCGGCCCTCCCGCCGATCATGCAGCCGAACGTGCCGGCCGGCCTCGACGTCCCTGGTCGCTCGCCGCGCTTCTGGGCGCTGGTGCTGCTCACCGGGGTGGGCGCGGGTCTGGGCGCCGGGGGCCTGATGCTGCTCCTTCACCTGGTCCAGCACCTCGCCTACAGCTACAGCTCGGGGCCGTTCCAGCGCGGGGTGGAGCGGAGCGCGCCCGACCGCCACGTCCTGGTGATGGCGGCGGCGGGCGTCCTGACCGGTGGCGCCTGGCTCGGTCTCCGCCGCGCCACCCGGAACCATCCGCCCCCCGGTCTCACCCAGGCGGTCTGGCAGCGTGCCGGCCGGCTCCCGTTCGTCGCCACGATCGCCAACGGCGTGGTGCAGATGGTGGCCGTCGCGCTGGGCGCCAGCCTGGGACGCGAGGGCGCGCCCAAGGAGCTGGGGGCGGCGGTCGCCTCCCGGCTCGCCGACCAGGGCGGGCTTACCGCCTCGCAACGGCGGGTGCTGGTGGCCTGCGGGGCGGGAGCGGGCATGGCGGCTGTGTACAACGTCCCCCTGGGCGGAGCCCTGTTCGCCACCGAGGTGCTGCTGGGAACCATCGCCCTGCCGCTGGTCCTGCCCGCGCTCGCCACCTCGGCGGTGGCCACCTGGGTGTCGTGGCTGCTGCTGCCCAACCGTCCGACCTACCGCGTGCCGGCCCACGGCGTCTCGCCCGCCCAGCTTGTCTGGGCGCTGCTGGCCGGCCCGCTGGCGGGCGTGGTGGCGGTCGTGTACATCCGGCTCGTCGCCTGGGCCAAGGCGCGCCGGCCGCAGGGTTGGCGGCTGGTGGCTGCCCTGGTCCTGGTGTTCACCGCGATCGGCGCGGTGGCGATCGTCTACCCCGAGATCCTGGGCAACGGCAAGGACGTCGCCCAGTACGTCTTTGTCGGCGAGCTCGGGGTGCCGCTGCTGGCCGTCCTGGTGGTGCTCCGCCCCCTCGCCACCGCCCTGTGTCTGCGCAGCGGGGCGGCCGGCGGTCTGTTCACCCCAACGCTCACGTTCGGGGCCCTGCTCGGCGCCCTGCTCGGCCACCTGTGGTCGCTGGCGTGGCCGGGCGCCCCCCTGGGCAGCTACGCCGTGATCCTGGCGGCCGCCATGCTGGCGGCGGCGATGCAGAGCCCGGTGGCCTCGGTGGTGCTGGTGCTGGAGCTCACCGGCGGCGGGCTCCCGCTGATGGT
>DAHUZL010000013.1 GCA_027306655.1 Candidatus Dormiibacterota bacterium | reverse complement strand
GTCGCACCGTCTGTGTCGCCAACCGGCCCCGTTGTCCGCTCTGCCCGATGGCGACGTGGTGCCCGAGCTCGACCACGCGACGACGTCGGCCAGCGGCGCCGCGGCCACGCCGCTGAGGCACGCCGCGTGCTCCGGGTCACCAGGCGCGACGTTCCGTAACCCCGCGCGACGCTGCCACGTTGACCGCAGAGAGCGCCGTCCACCCGGCGCCGCGCCCGCCGCGACCGGCGAGGAATGAGCAGACGATCCCGACGCCGTCGCACCCGCCCGGTCCTCGCGATCGGTGCGGTCGGCCTGCTGGTCGTGCTCGGGGTGGCGATGCTCACCGCCTGGGGCCAGCCGCGCCTGGTGTGGCGGCTCCAGACCGCCGACAACCGTCTCCAGCTCCATCTCCGGGTGGGCGGCGGGCCGCTGGCTGGCTGGGTGCTCGGCGCGACCGGCCTGGAGCTGCCCGGGATGCGCCACCCGGTCGGCGGCGCCACCCAGCAGCTCGCCTCCGGGGAGCGCGTACGCGAGCGGGTGGTGCTGGTGGGGCTGGAACGGCGCGTGGTCACGGTGATGCTGCGCGTGCCCCCGGCGCCGACCCTTCGCCGCCGCCGGCTGGCTCCGCTCGCGCTGGAGCTGCGCTTCGACCTCCGCCTCGAGCGCGCCCGGGCCGCCGCACCTCACGGGCGGGCCGGCCTGGTGGCGGCGCGCGGGCAGGCGGTGCTGCTGGCGCGGACGGCGCGGCTGCAGGTGGTACGGCTGGAGGTCACCGCCCTCGACGGCGAGGAGACTCAGCTGGCGGTGACCGTCCCCGCCCTGCCCGAGATCGGCTGGACCGCGGGGCCGCCCCGCCTCACGGGTCGCACCCCGCTGTGGATTCGCTTCGCCCAGGCGATCCGATGGGCTCCGGGTGGGCCGGGCCTTCGACTGACACCCGCGGTCGCCGGCACCTGGCGGGCGGTCGGTCCGGCGACCCTGCGCTTCGTCCCGCGCCGGCCGTGGCCGGGGCCGGGCGGCCTTCGCGTGCAGCTGCCCGCCCTGGCGGACCTCGCGGGCACGGGGGGCGCCCTCGTCGCGGCCGGCACCGCATCGGTGCGATTGGCCCCGGTCGGCCGGCCCGCTCTCGGGCGCCACCGTCCCGCCCCCGGGCCGGCGCGCCCCGCGCCGCCGGCGGGAACGGGCCTGCCGGTCTACTCGTTCGGCAATCCGTCCGGTGGCCGCATCTACATCACCATCGACGACGGCTGGTTCCCGAGCGTCGGCGTGCTGCGGATGATGCGTCGAGGGCGCCTCCCGATCACCGCCTTCCTGATCGCCGATGCGGTGCAGGAGAACATCCCCTATTGGCGCGCGTTCGTCGCCGCCGGGGGGGTGATCGAGGATCACACCGTCTCCCACCCCGACCTCAACACCCTCACCCCGCACGGATCCTTCCTGCAGTGGGCGGTGAACCGGGTCCGGATCCAGCGGTGGCTGGGCACGGCGCCGACCCTCGGACGCCCCCCCTACGGCGATGCCGACCCGACGGTGCTGGCGGCGGCTCGAAGCGCGGGCCTGCGCGGGATCGTGCTCTGGAGCGTGACCGACCAGGGCGGACAGATCCAGACCTGGGACGGCCGACCGCTGGAGGCCGGCGAGATCGTGCTGCTCCACTGGGACCCGGGCCTGGCCGCCGAGCTCCACCAGTTGCTCCAGGTGATCCGCAGCCGCCACCTCACCCCGGCGCCCCTGCTCGCCGGGCTGCCCTGACCGCCGCCGCAGGCGCCCGGACCGGGCGGGCCTGCGGAGCCGGCCGACCCGCCGGGGGACGGCCTGGTCGGCCACCCGCCTCCAGCCACGACCCTCCGGGTCCTGGCTACCGGTCGGACGGCTCCGCCAATATCCGTCCCAGGAATTCCACAACCATGTGCGCGGCCAGGTACGATGTCGCCCCCGTCCCCACGTCCAGCAGTGGGTTGACCTCCACCACATCGAATCCAACGACATGCATCCGTGCCGCCAGGGCCGTGAAGAGGGCGCGGAGCTCGCCGTACTGCATCCCCTCGGGCTCCGCCGAAACACAGCCGGGCACCAGCGGCATGTCGAGCACGTCGATGTCAATGCTCACGTAGCAGTCGGCACCGGTGGGCAGGTCGGCCACGACCGCGAGCGGCCCCCCACCCCGAAACGCGTCCATGGTGATGACTCGGTTCCCGTCCCTCTCGGAATCCGTCAGCATGCGCTCGGTATTGCGGATGCTTCTGATCCCTACTTGGGTGAGAGTCTCAACGTGCGTGAGCCGGCGCAGCTGCCTGAATGCATGTTGGTTGGTGAACCGCATCCCATGCACGAAGGGCATGTAATCGAGATGGGCGTCCAGATGGACAACATGCAACGGACTGCTATACCCACGCACGACCGGATAGGTGAGCGAGTGGTCACCGCCGAGGACCACCACCAACCGGCCGAGGCCGATGAGCGTGGAGACGGCGTCGGTGACATTCCGAAACGTCCCCTCGATGTTGGTCGGCAGCACATCGGCATCGCCCACGTCGACGATGCGGTGCTCGCGAAGGTCGCTGGCCAGGTATCGGGTACGACTGCTGGGATCAAAGTAACCGTCCTCGTCACTGACGAAGCGGAGGGAATGTTCCCGGATGCTTCGGGGTCCGAAGCGCGCTCCCGGCATGAATGGCGATCCCTCATCCACCGGAACTCCCAGCACCGCGACTCGTGCGCTCAGAGAACCCAGCTCATGCTCGATGGGGGCTCGGAGAAACGACGGGACCCCCGTGAACGGCATGTTCAACCGCGGTGGCTCAGCCCTCATCCCCCTCCACCCGACTCCTCGGCATGCCAGCGGCCCCTCGGCCGATCGGTGGCGGGCCGCCCCCGCCGTGACCCCTCCGCAAGCCCCTGGGCCGACCGATTCTCCGCCCGGACAGCGCCGGATTCAGACCGGGCCTCTGATCCGCGTCGGCTAGCTCGCTCGACATGCACCCACCCCTCCAGCACCGGTCAGCGGGAGGGCGAACAGGCCGTGCATCGCATTCCTCGCTCAAGGACCCGGCTCGGAGAGCTGCACCAGCAAGTCGCTCGGGTGCCATCCGTTACAGGGATTCTGGTCCTGCGGGCAGGCGGAGACGCCGACCACGACATCGACCAGGACCTCGAGCGCGATCGCGTCCCCGGCTCGACTCCTGGGCTCCTCCATGCCGAGCCGCCCGCCACTGTCGATGGGGGTATTCTGGAACAAGTTCACGGGGTCGGGTATCTGCCAGTCCTGCATCCCCCACGGCGCGAAGGCCGAGGTCAGGTTGCCGCGGCAGTGCCCATGATCGTCGAGGCCATAGTCGTCCCGGTAGCGCTGGGCATCACACATG
>DAHUZL010000233.1 GCA_027306655.1 Candidatus Dormiibacterota bacterium | reverse complement strand
GGCCGAGAAGCTGGAGGCCCAGACCCAGGCCCAGGAGAATCCGGCCTTCCACCTGGTCGGCAACGGGAGGATCTGAGTGCGGGACTTCACCCCGGAGGAGGTCGCGGCCATCCTGGCCGAGGCGGGGGACCCGGAGGCCCTCCTGGGGTCCGCCCTGGGCGCCCTTGGCGTCGACGTCCCCGAGCGCATCGCCGGCGACTCCGACGCCCCTCCCCCCACCGACGAGGAGCGGGCCTTCGCCCTTGGCGTCCTGCAGCGGCTGGCCCCGGAGGGGGCGGGCTCCATCCTGACCGGGGTGTTCGGACTCCCCGAGGGGTGGGTCCCCACCGTCATGGGCTACCTCCAGGGGGCCTTCGATCCCATCGTGGTCGAGCTCCGCGAGCCGGCCAACCGGCAGATGGTCGGGGAGAGGGTCATCTCGGTCCTGGCCGAGCTGGGATCGGCGTGGGGATGGGACCCCGACCTGGTAGCCCATGCCGTCACCGAGGCGTGGCCCCGCCTCCCGGAGGACGAGCCGGATGGCGATCCCGAAAGCGTATAAGCGCATGCACATCCCGGGCGTGGCCGCCCGGAGGACGGCTTCCGAGGGCGACATAGAGGTCAACCCGGCTCGCCACCTCGGGGTGTACGCGCCGCCCCGCGCCGGCAAGACCACCCTCCTCCGGGGCCTGGCCCTCGACCTTCCCAAGGCCAACGACTGCGTCGTGGTGGACACCGCCCAGCGCGGCGACTGGACGGGCATCTTCCCCACCACGGCCGACCCGGACGCCCTGGGCGACCCCGACGCCTACCCGAAGGTCGTCTGGCAGCCGGATCTCGACGCCGTCCGCAACCCCTCCAAGGACCTCTCCGATCCCTGGTCGCGGGGGTGGTGGTACCTCTGGAACGTCCGGGGCGAGCTCGACGAGTCCGGGCAGCCCGTGGCCGGCTCGACCCTGGTGATCGACGAGCCCGCGGACGGCGTCCTGGCCAAGGTGATCCCCGACGTCCACCGCGCGGTCGTCCAGGGGGAGGGCCGCCGCCTGGCCATCTGGTGGGGGTCGCAGAACGTCCTCACCGTCTACTGGCGCCTCCGAGCCAACACCCAGCAGCGCTTCGCCTCCCCGCTCCCCACGGCCCAGGACCGGGGCATACTGGCCGCCGACTGGGGGGTGGAGATCCCCCTCGCCGACGAGTCCACCGAGTGGGGGTCCTTCTTCTTCCACTCGCCGGGGAAGCCCCTCATCGGGCCCTCCAGCATCCGCCAGCTCCTCCCGGGACCCGCCGGGCGCCGCACCCTGGAGATCGCCGAAGCACAGAGATTGCAGGGCCGCTAGTTCCCGCGAATCCCCTCCCGGCGTTCCCTCGGGCCGGGATTCGCCAGATCGGCCGGACGTCGGCGGGACCCGCCGCGACCTCAGTTGCGGGGGACCGCCCCGGCTCCCACGATCAGGGCATGCAAAACCGCCACCTACTCACGGTGGTCCTGGTGATCCTGGTGGTCCTGGCAGTCCTCCGCCTGGCGGGGACCTACTCGATCCCGGTCTTGGACCAGGTCGACCGCTTCACCCTCGGCTCGCAGCAGGCCGCCTGACGTGGCCGGCGTCTCCCTCTCCTACGCCCCGCTGGCGCTCCCCTCCTCCTACCGCCGCTACATGAAGAACGAGGGCGAGATCTCCTTCGGGTCGGGCAACACCGTCAAGCTCGACCAGGACGGCCTCCTCCTCGGGATCATCATCCGGTTCAGCGGCACCGTGGTCACCGGGGCGACGGCGCCGGTGCTCCAGCCGGGCCCCGCGCCCTGGAACATCGCCACCCCGACCGTCTCCGTGGCCGGCCCGGGCACCCCGGTGCTCCTCCCCGGCGAGCTCCTGAACCAGTTCGCCCAGGAGATCAACCCGCAGTACCTCGACAAGATCACCTGGCTCCCCGCCACGCCCGCCGCCTCCACCACCTACCCGGTCGAGTTCGGCTACTACATCCCCATCTGCGTCCGGGACCAGGAGTTCATGGGCGAGCCGGCGGACCACGTCGGCTCCATCTTCACCGGCGACGGCAAGGTCTCCGTCTACGTCGGGCTCCGGCCCAACGTCGCCGGGACCGGAGTCTGGTTCACCGTCCCGGGCAACGCGACAGTCTCCGGGAACTGGGGCGTCTACTCGGTCAAGCTCGACACCCCGAGCCCCGACAAGGACGCCTCCCTCCTCCAGGCGATCAGCTGGTACCACGGGATCCAGATCGACCTCGACGACCCGCTCACCGCGGTCGGCCAGCAGGTCTGGAAGCCCACCGTCAACACCGTCCGCACCTACCTCCGCCTCCTCACCTTCTTCCGCAACAACGCCGGCGCCGGCGACACCTCGCTCGCCTCTGCGGCCTTCACCGGCGGCATGATGTCGACCCTGGGCGCCGTCGCCGCCGGGATCATCAACTGGTGGGACACGATCCCCGAGGACGTGCAGCTCGCCTACCAGCAGCTCCAGCACCGCGCCACCACCGGCGGCGTCTACGACCTGGACCTCAGCCGCGGCGGCTCCCGGGACCAGTGGCTCGACGTCTCCAACGTGACCAGCCTCACGATCACCGAGCAGATGAACGCGGTGACCCTGGCATCGGCCAAGTTCCAGACCCTCATGGAGTTCCTGGAGCCCTCTCCCCTCGCCCAGCGCTGGTTCCAGACCGCCCCCGCCTCGGTGCTGAAGCAAGTCACGGGCGCCTGAGCCGTGGCCAACTTCGTCGGCGCGGGATCGTCTCCCTTCAGCTCGCCCCAGTCCGCCGCCTGGAACCCCACGAAAGCCATCGAGGACGGCGCCAAGGGGGGCGCCGTGCCCGCCTTCGCCAACCCGCCGGCCCACGCGGCCGTGGTGATCGGCCTCCTGGTGCTCCTGGTGCTCCTGGTGGCCTACCACCGGGGGAAGCTCCCCTACTTCCGGGGGCGGGCGTCCGCAGCCGCCGGGGCCTGAGGTGAACGCCACCAAGACCCTCTCGGCGGTCGTGGGGGTCATCATCCTCCTGGTCGTCGTCGTCATGTTCCTCAACCGGGGGAACCTCTCGCTCGGCGCCGGGCCCAAGGGAGTCTCGCTCGGCGCTGGGTACTGACCGGCCATGCAACTCCTGGTGGTCGGCGCGGTGGTCCTCCTGGTGGTCCTCATGGTCTTCTCGGTGCTCCTGAAGTGAGCGCCTGATGGGCAAGCGCCTCCTCGCCGCCCTGGCGGTCCTCGCCGCCGGCCTCTACGTCGAGACCCGGATCACCGGCAAGAGCTGGAACCTCCAGATCGCCGGCAAGCCGAAGGCCGGCTGACGTGGCCGTCCGCATCGTCGACCCCAAGAGGGCCGCCGCCCCCAAGGGGGCCCGCGGCTCCAAGGCCGCGACGCCCGCGAGGCCGCCCGCTCCCCGGAAGGGCGCGCCCGGGGCCGGCAAGCCGGGCGCCCCTTCCAGGAAGCCCGGAGCCCCGAAGGACGGCCTGGGACCGCAGATCCCCGAGCCGAAACCCCCCGCCGGCGACACCGAGACCACCGGGGACCGCCTGTCGCAGCTGGTCTCCGACCCGAAGGTCTGGTGGGGGGTGGGCATCGCCGTCGGCGGCTTCCTCGCGTGGATGCTGGTGCAGAAGCTCATGGGCACCGGCGCCGGCTCGA
>DAHUZL010000232.1 GCA_027306655.1 Candidatus Dormiibacterota bacterium | reverse complement strand
CACCGAGCACATCCTGTTCATCGCCGCCGGCGCCTTCACCATGACCAAGCCCTCCGACCTCATCCCCGAGTTCCAGGGGCGGTTCCCGATCCGGGTCGAGCTGAAGGCGCTCACCGAGGCCGACCTGCGCCGCATCCTGGTGGAGCCGCGCAACGCACTGACCCGCCAGTACGCGGCCCTGCTCCGGACCGAGGGGGTGGAGCTGGTCTTCACCGAGGAGGGCGTGGCCGAGCTTGCTCAGCAGGCCAACCTGGTCAACGAGCGCGACGAGAACATCGGTGCCCGCCGCCTCTTCACGGTCATGGAACGGGTCCTGGAGGACGTGTCCTTCGGGGCGGAGGCGTACGCCGAGGGCCCCGTCCAGATCGACCGGCCCTACGTGCAGGGGCGCCTCGGCGACCTGGTCGGCAACGACGACCTCCGCCGCTACGTGCTCTGAGGAGGCGCCGGCGGCGGCGGCCCTGGGATGGGGCGGGTCAGACGGAGGGGCGCGACGCCCGGCGGAGCGGCCATCCCGGGTCGAGGTCGAGGCTCAGCGGGGGCGGCAGCCGGAGCCGCTCCCCCGCGGACGCGCTGAGCGCCTCTGTGTATCCGCGCGGGCCGAGGGTGAAGAGATGCCACTCCGGGCCTGGGGGCGCCGTCAGCTCCACCCGGAGGTAGGTCGGGACCCCGGCGGCGGCATAGAGCTGGGGCTTGACGACCCGATCCATGGTCGTGGTCGAGGGGGAGACCACCTCGACCACGAGGATGAGGTCGGCCGGATCGAAGACCGTGACGCGGCCGGCGCGCGTGGTGACGATGAGATCCGGGATGAGGAGGCGGGAGGGGCCGACCCTGACGGTGACCGCCTCCACCACCTCGAGCTGGTCGGGCGCGCCGCCCTCCAGAAGGGTCGCCAGTCGGGTCAGATACTGCTGGTGGTCGCTGGCCGGCGCTGGCGTCACGACCAGCGCCCCGTCGAGGAGCTCGATCCGCTCACCCGTCGGCGCCAGGGCCAGGTACTCGATCTCGGTCCACGGGCCGGCATGGGGCCGGCCGACCGTCGATGCGGGGCTGAGCGGCACGGGTCAACGCCTCCAGCCGGCCGGCGCCGGCCACAGTCCGTCGGGTCCCCTGGCCGATGGCGACCGGGACGGGACCCGCCTGCGGCCTCGTCGCGGACGCTTCCGGTAAGATGCGGCCGGAGTCAAATTCGCATGCCCGGACGACGCGCGCCGGGGTCCCCGCCGCCGGGGCCGGCCCGCGGATGACGCCGGGCAGAGGTCAACCCAACCCAGGGAGGGCGCCCCATGCCCGTCGCCACGCTCACCGAGCTGCTCCAGGCCGGGGTCCACTTCGGTCACCAGACCAGTCGATGGAACCCCAAGATGCGTCCGTTCCTGTTCGCGGAGCGGGGCGGCATCCACATCATCGACGTCGCCCAGACCGTCTCTCGGCTGGACGCCGCCTGCGGCTTCGCCACCGACACCGTCGCCCAGGGGGGCCAGATGCTCTTCGTCGGGACCAAGAAGCAGGCTCAGGACACCCTGGTGGAGGAGTGCCAGCGCGGCGGCCAGTACTTCGTGGTGACCCGCTGGATGGGCGGGATGCTCACCAACTTCGAGGTGATCAAGCGTCAGCTGCGCCGCCTCGCCGACCTCCGCGAGATGCGGGAGCGCGGGGACCTCGCCGGGTTGCCCAAGAAGGAGGCGAGCAGGCTGGAGGATGAGCTGGACCGGCTGGAGCGCAACTTCGGCGGGATCGCCGCGATGCGCCGCCTCCCGGCCGCCCTGTTCGTGGTCGACCCCCATAAGGAGCGCCTGGCGGTGACCGAGGCGCGCAAGCTCCGGCTGCCGATCGTGTCGATCACCGACAGCAACTGCGACCCCGACGAGATCGACTGGGTGATCCCGGGCAACGACGACGCCATCCGGAGCGTCCGCCTGATCGTGCAGCGGATCACCGACGCCTGCCTCGCCGGGCAGGAGCAGCGCCGCCAGATCGAGGCGGCCCGGGCCGCCGAGACCCAGGCGCAGCTGGCCCGCGCCGCGGAGGCGGCCGCCCTGGCGGAGGCCGCGGCCGAGCAG
>DAHUZL010000225.1 GCA_027306655.1 Candidatus Dormiibacterota bacterium | reverse complement strand
GCCCTGAGGGCCGCGCCCCGCTCCGCGGCCTGACCGCCCCCGAATTCCCCTAGGCACTACACGCCCGGGACGGCTTGAACCAATTTGCGCATCTCTTGGCGCCTTTCGCTCATCCCATGCCCCCGTGCTGCGGAAGTCGGGCACAACGGCTGGGACAACCCCGACGCCGGAGCTTCATCGCCACCGTGAAGTCCGACCTGCTCTACCTCCAGACCTGGCCCACCCGAGCCTCGACCCGGGGCATCCCCCGCCACGCGGCCCCACCCCTCCCTATTGGCTGATCCAGGTCAGAGGCGGCCGAGGTACACGACGCGGTCCTCGAGAGGCTCGCCACCCACGGCGAGGATAGCCGCTACCAGGGGATCGCGACCAGCTGGTCGGCGGGAGAAGCGCGTCGATAGAGCTATGAGAATGCCGGGGCAGTGTTGCCCAGCGGCCAGGTGGTATCCGGCGATGCGAGCGAAGTCGGCGACATTCTCCGTGAGAAGAACGCGGCGCTCGGTGATCGCAGCCGCGAACACGTCGTAATCGGACCGGCCCGCGAGGCCGAGTTCGGACGCCGTGAGGGTGTCAACTCCCGCGCGTCCGAGAGCCCTGGCCAGTGAGGGCGGGTACATCTCGTCGAGGAGGAGCTTCAACCAGTGGCTGCCGCGGTTTCCCGTCGATGGAGTTCGATCCGTGCAGTGACCTCGTCGGGATAGGCGTCTCGGTAGCGCGTCGCGGCCTCCACCTGAAACCGAGTGAGCCCGGACTCCTCGGCAAGGGTGGCGATCGCGTCAGCTTCGTTGGCGAGGTCCTCGAGCCACAGCGCCACCTCCCAGATGTCAGGGCCGCCCACAAGCCCGGCACGCCGGCCCGTGGGTCCGTCCCGGAACGTAATCAGGGGATGCTCATCCCGCCGCGTGCCTTCCTCGGCATAGCGCCGCAGACGGTCGGACAGGCTCTCCCCCGCCGCCCGTGCCCGCACGCGCAGTTGGGCGGCGAGGTGCTCGTCCAGCCTCACGGAGACGTTGACGGACATTCGTTGTCATCGTAGCACAAAGTCCACATCAGCATGAGCGATCTCACGCGCTGGTTCCCAGCCACCTCGATCACTTAGATCCGCAGAACTCGACGCGCCGGTGCAAGACCGTCACCTGACCCGGCGAGGCGCCCGGACGTGAGTGATGCGGGGCGGACGGGCGGTCGCGGCGGGAACCGTCTGAGGGAAGGTCGAGGGCGCACCGGGAGCAACCGCCTGACAACGGCCGGCTGGTCTCGGTTCTCAGCAAGCTGGGACTAGACCCCCAGCTGAGCTGTCCCGGCGAGGGACGGTGGGGAGCCCGTCGACGGGCGTCCGCGGCGCGGCCGAAGCTCCATGCACGGATCGAGGCCTGGGTGTGCCTGCTGCACCGATCACTCATCTTCGGCGGGAGCTGCTGCACAACCCCAGCCCTCAGGTGCTCTGTGGTCTCTCGGGAGAGGCGGCCTTTCCCTCCGGCTGGCATACTTCGGGGATGTCCGAAGGCGAGGTCCCGCCTCAGCGCGACAGCCCTGAGGGGCTCCCTCAGCGAAAGTTCGGCTCGGGCCAGATGTTCGTGCCAGCGGAGGAAGACCCGCGCAGCCCGGGCGGGTTCCCGGATGAGCGCTCCCTGTTGGTGGGCTACCTGCGGGACTACCGCCTGACAATCGAGCTGAAGTGCTCGGGGCTGGACCCTGCACAACTCGCCCGGCGCTCGGTGCCGCCCTCCAACCTCTCCCTGCTGGGGCTGCTCAGGCACCTCGCCGAGGCGGAGAGCCTCTGGTTTCGGGAGGTGCTGAGCAGGCAGGGCCCCACCCCGCTCTATCGACGCCCGGACGACCGGGATGCCGCCTTCAACGACGCGGCGCCCGATGCGGCCCTGGTGGATCAGGCCTGGGCGGCCTGGCGGGAGGAGGTCCGGTTCGCGGAGAAGTTCGTGGGCGGCGCACCGAGTTTCGAGGTCACCGGCACCACCCGGGACGGGATGGTCCTGAACCTGCGCGAGGTGCTGGTGCACATGATCGAGGAGTACGCCCGTCACGCCGGACACGCCGACCTCCTGCGTGAGCGGATCGACGGCCGGGTGGGGCTGTAGCCGAAGGCCGCTTTGGCTCAG
>DAHUZL010000122.1 GCA_027306655.1 Candidatus Dormiibacterota bacterium | reverse complement strand
GGGACGATCGCCACCAGCGGGGACAGCGACTCGGCGACGTCGGGGATCGGGACCCAGCGGACCGTCCCCTCGCCCGCACCGCCGGCATCCGTCAGCGGCACCGCGCCGACCGCGGCGGCGGCCTCCGACGGCGCCACCAGGGCCACCCGCGCGCCCCGTTGGCGGAGGATGCCCACCACCTGCAGGAGGTTGGCCTGGGCCCGTCCGCTGGGGGCGAAGCAGATCACGGGAAGGCCCGGCTCCAGCATCGCGATCGGTCCGTGCATGAGGTCGGCGGCGGAGTACGGCAGCGCGGCGATCGCGGCCGTCTCCTGAAGCTTGAGGGCGGCCTCCAGCGCAGTGGCCAGGTTGTAGCCCCGGGCGACCACGAGGAGCCGATCGCACGGGGCCAGCTCCCCCGCCAGCATGGCGATGACGGGCTCCGCCGCCAGGCCGGTCCGCATCGCGGCCGGGACCTCCTCACGCATCGCGCGCGGGACGGCGACGTCGTCGGTCCAGGCCGCCCACAGAAGGGCCAGCACCGCCAGCTGGCTGGTGTACGTCTTGGTCGCCGCCACCGCCCGCTCCACCCCCGCCTCGGTGGGGAGGGCGCGGTCCGCCGCCTGGGCGAGGGGGCTGCCGGCGTCGTTGGTGATCGCGACGGTGAAGGCGCCCCGCGTGCGCGCGTAGGCGAGGCTCTCAGCGACGTCGGGCGTCTCCCCGCTCTGGCTGATCCCGATCACCAGGCAGTGGCGCAGGTCGAGGGGGGCGCCGTAGAGGGTCGCGGCGCTGGGCACCGCCAGCCCGCTGGGGAGGCCGGCCCCCACGCTGGCGCAGTACTGGCCGAAGACGGCGGCGTTGTCGCTGGTGCCGCGGGCGACGTAGAGGACGAAGCGGCAGCCGGCGCTCCGGGCCGCGTCGCAGACCTCGCGGTAGCGCTCCGGGTCGCCGGCGGCGAGCCGAGCCACCACCTGCGGCTGCTCGCCGATCTCGGTCCGCATCTCGGTCATGGGCGTCCTCCGGGGACGATGGCGACCCACCGGGCGCCATCCTTGCGCTCACTCAGGATACACAGTATGATGAGTGACATCCATGGCAGCGCACCCGTCGTGACCATCGACGCCGCCTCGACCGGGACCGGGGCCACCACCCGGCCCGGCCCGCGCTCGGCGTCCCTCCTGGAGCGCGCGGGCCGGTCCCTGGCTGGCGGCATCGGGAGCAGCGCCCGCGGGGAGCGCGCCGGGTGGACGCCGTATCCGCCGTTCATCGCCCGGGGCTCGGGCAGCCATGTCACCGACGTGGACGGCCACGACTACATCGACTACCTGCTCGGGCTGGGCCCGATGCTCCTCGGCCACCGCCCGCCCGCCGTCACCCGGGCCGTGACCCGCGCGGTGACCGAGATGGGGACGGTGTTCGGCCTGCCCCACGAGCTGGAGGCGTCGGCCGCCGAGCGTGTCGTCCGCGCCGTGCCGGGGGTCGAGCTGGTCCGCTTCGCCAGCTCCGGGACCGAGGCGGTGGGGACCGCCGTGAGGCTGGCGCGGACGGTGACCGGGCGCCCGCTCATCCTCCGCTTCGAGGGCATGTACCACGGCTGGTTCGACACGGTGTACTGGAGCAACCACCCCGACCCCGGAGCGGCCGGCCCCGCCCACGCGCCCCGACCGGTCGCGGCCGGCCGCGGGATGCCCGCAGCGCTCGCCGAGACCCTCCTGGTCGCGAGCTGGAACGACGGCGACGCCATCGACCAGCTGATGGCACGGCACGGGGACCGGGTGGCGGCGATCCTCACCGAGCCGGTGATGCTGAACACGGGATGCATCCTCCCGGAACCGGGGTACCTCCAGCACCTCCGCGAGCTGGCAACCGCCCATGGCAGCCTGCTCATCTTCGACGAGGTGATCACCGGCTTCCGGGTCGCACTGGGCGGCGCCCAGGAGCTCTACGGCGTCACGCCCGACCTCACCACCATGGCCAAGGGGTTGGGCGGCGGGTTCCCGGTGGCGGCCGTCGGCGGCAGCCGGGAGGTGATGGCCTGGATCGCCGACGGGCGGTACTCGCATTCGGGCACCTACAACTCCAATGTCCTCGCCTGTGCCGCGGTGGTCGCGGCGTTGGACGAGCTGGCGCGTCCGGGGACCTACGAGCAGCTGCGCGCGCGTGGCTCTCGGTTGATGGCCGGCCTGGGCGAGGCCGCCGCCGCCGCCGGGGTCGAGGTCCAGGTGCAGGGCCTGGGCCCGGTCTTCCAGGTGTGGTTCAGCCCGGTGCCGATCCATGACTACCGCGCCGCCGCCCAGCACGCCGACGCCGCCCGCTACCACCGCTGGTGGCGGGCGATGCTGGAGGGGGGCGTCCTCCTCCATCCCAGCCAGGAGGAGAACTGGTTCGTCTCCACGGCGCACAGCGACGACGACATCGACCGCACCATCGAGGCGGCCGCCGCCGCCTTTCGCGTGTGCGACGAGAGCCGGTGAGCCAGGCGGGGAGCCCGCCGGCCCCCACCCGCTTCGGCCCGCGTCGGCCGCGGGGCGCCAGCCGGCCCAGCCTGCGCTACGAGCAGGTGATCGATCTCATCGAGCGCCTCATCGCGGAGGGCCCGCTCGCACCCGGGAGCCTGCTCCCCAGCAACCGCGAGCTGGCGGAGATGGCCGGGGTCAGCCTCATCACCGTCCGCCGCGCCGTCGATGAGTGCGCCCGCGCCGGACTGGTGGTGCGCCACCAGGGGGTGGGCACGTTCGTCGCCCCCGCGCGGCTGGTCAGCGACCCGGCCCGGGCCGGCGGCCTGCTCGGCACCCTGGCCCAGGGCCGCGGCCACCTCCAGGTCACGACCCGGGTCCTCACCGTGGAGCAGGGGATCCCCAGCCCGACCATCGCCCGGGTGCTGCGGATCCACCCCGCGGAGCCGGTGTGGAGGGTGGAGCGGCTGCGTCTGATCCGGTCGCGGCCGATGATCCACGAGCAGGCGGCCATCCCGGTCCGGCTGGCCCCGGCGATCGACCGCGCGGTGCTGGCTGCCGGCGCCTCGCTGTACACCTTCCTCGCCGAGCACCACGACCTCCACGACGAGAGCGAGGAGGCGTTCCTGGAGGTCAGCGAGCCGAGCCGCACCGAGCGCCGCCTGCTGCGGGTGGGGGACGGTGACCTGGTGGCGCGGGTGCGGGGGGTGAGCTGCACGCAGGACGGCATACCCTTCGACGCCTTCCAGCAGGTCTATGCCGCCCGCCATTTCGCCTTCTACCTGTCGGGCCAGACCACCCGGCGCCTGCTCCAGCCGTCCGACATCCGCGACTGGGAGGTGCGACCCCTGGGAGCGGGGTCCGAGGGTCCGCGCCCGGCCGAGGGACCGCCGTGGCTGCCCTGACCGAGGCGGCGCGGGGCGGCGGGGCCGGCACGGTCCGTCGGTGACCGCGGCGCCCGCGGTCCTCGGCCTGGACCTCGGGACCTCGGGGCTGAAGGGCGTGCTGGCGGGGCCGGATGGCCAGGTCCTGGCCAGTGCCCGTGCCCCCTACCCGACCCGGCGGCCCGCTCCCGGCCGGGCCGAGCAGGACCCCTCCGACTGGGCCAAGGCGACCGCGGCGGTGGTGGGCCGGCTGCTCGGGCACGGGCGCTCACAGGTTCAGGCGATCGGCCTCTCGGGGATGATCCCGACCCTGGTCACCCTGGACCAGGCACAGGAGCCGCTCGGTCCGGCGATCACCTGGGAGGACAGCCGCGCCCAGGCTGAGGGCTCCGCGATCCGCACCCATCTGGCCCCCGACGCCCTCTACCGCACCACCGGCCAGTGGCTGGACGGTCGCTATCTGCTGCCGATGCTCCGGTGGCTCATGGCGCACGAGCCGGGCCGGGCCGGGTCCACCCGCTGGGTCGCGTCGGCGAAGGACCATCTCTTCCGGTGGCTCACCGGTGAGCTCGCCACCGACCCCAGCACCGCCACCGGCTTCGGCGCCTTCTCGCTCCAGGCGGGCGACTGGGACCCGGAGCTGTGCGTGGCGATGGGGGCGGCACCCGGGGGTCCGGCTCCCGGTCGACCGGGGCTCCCCCCGATCCGGCCCGCCACCGCCACCGCCCCGCTCGCCGCCGCAGCGGCCCATCGACTCGGACTCACCGCCGGGCTGCCGGTGGCGCTCGGGGGCGCCGACTCCGTGGCCGGCGCGCTCGGCCTCGGCGCGCGCCGGCCCGGATCCCTGGCCCACCTCGCCGGGACCAGCACGGTCCTCCTCGGCCTGAGCCGGGCCGCCCAGTTCGATCCCGGGCATCGCTGGCTGGTCACCCCGCTCGCGGGCCAACCCGGGTGGGGGCTGGAGATGGACCTGCTCGCGACCGGGAGCGCGCTCGCCTGGCTGGGCGGGCTGCTCGGTCTGCCCGACCCGGCCGGACCCCACGTGGTGGAGCTCGCCACCCGGGCCGAGCCGGGCGCGGGCGGGGTGGTCTGCCTGCCCTACCTCGGCGTCGGCGAGCAGGGCGCGCTCTGGGACCCAGGGCTCCGCGGCGTCATCGGCGGCCTCAGCCTCGCCACCGGTCCGGCCGAGCTCGCCCGCGCGCTCCTGGACGGCATCCTGGTCGAGACGCGCCGCTGCACTGATGTGCTGGCGCTGGCATCGGGGGCGCCCCCCGGACCGATCCATGCCGATGGCTGGACCACGGACCACCCTCAGCTCCGGCAGTGGCTGGCCGACGCCACCGGGAGGGTGGTGCTGGCGCCCCCCGTCGCTGCCGGACCGCGAGCCGGCCCGAGCGGCGATGCCATCACCCGGGAACACGTGGCCTCCGCCCTCGGAGCCGCGCAGATCGCGTCGCTTGCCGTCGGGGCCGCCGTGGCGGGTGGCGCCGCCCCCTCCGCCCCGCGCACGGAGCCCGATCCCGAGGCCCAGTCGCGGTGGGCGGCGACCGCCGCCCGCCACGATCGCTGGCGGCTCCAGACCGATCCCGGGCGGCTGAATCCGTGACGCCGACGCCTCTGCGACGATGGCGAGCGTGACCCCGGGCGACGACCTCCCGCGTCAGCACGCCCGCACCCAGGGGTTCACCCTGGGCGTCCCCAGGACCCTCACGGTCGCTCCCGACGGCGAGCGGGTGGTCTTCCTGCGGGCTCCGTCGGGCACGGATCCCCGCACCTGCCTCTGGACGCTGACCCTCGCCGACGGGGCGGAGCGGCTGGTGGCCGACCCGGCGGAGCTCACCGAGGCCGGCGGCGCCGGCCCGGACGCCGACCCGGCCGAGGAGCGGGACCGGCGCGAGCGGGCGCGGGAGCGCGCCCAGGGGATCGTGGCCTACGCCACCGACGACGCGGTCCGCCTCGCCGCCTTCGCCCTCGTCGGCCGCCTGTTCGTCGCCGACCTGGATGGCGGCCGGGTGCGGCCCCTCCCTGCGCAGGCGCCGGTCGTCGATCCACGTCCGGACCCCAGCGGGACGTGGGTCGCGTACGTCAGCGGAGGGGCGCTCCGGATCATCGGCCTCGACGGCGCCGGTGACCGAGCGCTCGCGGCCCCGGAGGACGCCACCACCACCTACGGGCTGGCGGAGTTCGTCGCCCAGGAGGAGATGGGACGGTCGCGGGGCTACTGGTGGGCCCCCGACGGCGGCCGGCTCCTGGTGGCGCGGGTCGACGTCGCTCCGGTCCCGGTGTGGCACATCGCCGATCCCGCCAACCCGGACCGTCCGCCGACCGCGGTCCGCTACCCGGCCGCGGGCACGGCCAATGCCCGGGTCACACTCCACCTGGTCACGGTGGCAGGCGGCCGCCGCGAGGTGCGCTGGGACCAGGACCAGTTCCCGTACCTGACCCGGGTCCACTGGTCACGGCCCGGCCCGGCGCTGCTCCAGGTGCAGTCGCGCGACCAGCGGCGGGTGCGGATCCTGGTGGTGGGCGCGACCACCGGCACGGCGACGACGCTGCGCGAGGACCAGGACCCGGCCTGGGTCGACCTTGTCCCCGGCGTGCCGACGCTCACCGCCCAGGGGCGCCTGGTCCAGGTCGTCGCGGACGCCGGTGCCCACCGCCTGGTCGTCGGCGACCAGCCCGTGACCGCCGCGCCCCTGCAGGTCCAGGCGGTCATCGATGCGGCCCGGGACGTCTGCTTCGTCGCCACCGACGCCGACCCGATGAGCCAGTCGCTGTACGTGGCCGGCGCCACCGGGGTCACCCGGCTGCTGGACGAGCCCGGTCGCCACACCGGCGTCCGGAGTGGCGAGGTGGTGGTGACCCAGTCGGTCGGGCTCGACCGCTCGGGCACGCTGACCCGCGTGTGGCGCCAGGGCGCGGTGGTGGCCACGATCGGATCGCGCGCGGAGGCGCCCCTGGTCGCCCCGAGCCCTCACCTCTGCACGGTCGGGCCGCACGCGCTCCGCTGCGCCCTGCTGCTCCCCGCCGGCCACCGGCCGGGCTCCCGCCGGCTCCCGGTCCTGCTCGACCCCTACGGCGGCCCTGCGGCCCAGCGCGTGGTCGCCGCCCGCGACGCGTACGCGGTCTCGCAGTGGTTCGCGGACCAGGGCCTGGCGGTGCTGGTCGCCGACGGTCGCGGCACCCCCGGGCGGGGTCCCGACTGGGACCGGCTCGTCCACCTCGACCAGGCGACCCCGAACCTGGAGGACCAGGTCCTGGCCCTGGAGCAGGTGGCGCTGACCTTCCCCGACCTCGACACCACCCGGGTCGGCATCCGCGGCTGGTCGCATGGCGGCTACCTGGCGGCGCTGGCGGTTCTCCGCCGCCCCGACGTCTTCCACGCCGCCATCGCCGGCGCGCCGGTCACCGACTTCCGCCTCTACGACACCCACTACAGCGAGCGCTACCTCGGCCAGCCCACCGAGCGCCCCGAGGTGTATGCGCACCACAGCCTGCTCGCCGACGCGCCCGGGCTGCGCCGCCCGCTCCTGCTCATCCACGGGCTCGCCGACGACAATGTGGTGGTCGCCCACAGCCTGCGCCTCTCCGCGGCGCTGCTGGCGGCGGGCCGGCCCCACACCGTCCTGCCGGTGTCGGGCGCGACCCACATGGCCGCCCAGGTGGTGGTGGCGGAGAACCTGCTTCGCCTCCAGCTCGAGTTCCTGCAGCGGGCGCTCGGGATGGAGGCGGTCGACGGCGCCGGCCGGCCCGCGGCCTCCTAGGCCCCGGCCTCGGCCAGCACCCGGGCGAGGTGGGCGAGGGTGGCGGTGGCGACCCCGCTCGGCCCGCGCGGGACCACGTCGAAGAGGTTGACGTGCTCGTTGGACGCCGACCCGCCGATGTCGAGGTGGCCCCAGGCGGCATCGGCGGCGAAGCGACGCAGGAAGATCGCCGCCGCCACCGGCTCCTCGTGGAGGTCGTCAGCCTCGTTGCGCACCGCCCCCACATCGGAGTCCAGTACGTCGTCGTACTCCGGGTACATCGTGAGCCGGAGCAGCCGTTCCCCGGCCCGCTCCGCGGCCGCCTCCAGCTGCGCGAGGAAGGTCAAGTCCTCACCGACCAGCCCGCTCCGCGGCCGCCTCGAGCTGCGCGAGGAAGGTCGAGTCCTCACCGACCAGCCCGCTCACGGTCGGGCCCTGGGCGACGCTCACGGCATCGGTGAGGGTGCCCACCGTGACCAGGTGGGTCGCGCCGGCCCGGCGCGCATGCACCAGACCGTCACCGAGGAGGAGGCGCCCCTCGGCATCCGGGTTGGTCACCTCCACCCGCGTCCCGTCGGCCATCACCACGACGTCGCCGGGGTGGAGCGACCCGGTGCCGAGCACGTTCTCGGCGAGCGGCAGCACCCCGATCACGTCGCAGCCGGGCCGCCACCTGGCGGTGATCAGGAGCGCGCCCAGGACGGCCGCCGCCCCGCTCATGTCGGACTTCATGAGGTGGAGGTCCTTGGCGGGCTTGACCGCCATCCCACCGGCGTCGAAGGTGACGCCCTTGCCCACCAGCCCCAGCACCGGGCCGACGCGGTGGCCGCGGTGTCGCAGCGTCACCAGCCTCGAGGGCTCGGCCGCGCCCTGGGCGACCCCGGTGATCCCGCCGTACCCCCGCTGGAGGAGCGCCGCCTGGTCCAGCGCCTCGACCTCCAGGCCCGCGGCCTCGCCGAGTCGGAGCGCCTCGGCGGCGAATCGAGCCGGGGTGAGCTCGTTGGCCGGCGCCCATTGCCAACCCCGCACGTCGTTGACGGTGCCGCCCAGGAGCAGGCCGTCGGCGGCGACCTCCCCGCCACCGGGCGTCGTCGCGCCGTCGGTGGCGACCACGGCTCGCTCGATCGCCGCCGCCCCGCCGTCGCGGCCGTGCCCCCATGCCCCGCCGGCCCGCACCAGGCCCTCCAGCGCCAGCCGGAGCACCGCGGCCTCGCCGAGATCCTGGGTCGCCCGGAGCGCCGCCACGGTCCGGCGGTCGAGCAGGACCGCGGCCTCCCGGGCCGCGTGGCCGCGCACGGCCAGCTCCATCAGGTTGCGCAGCGTGTACCCGTCGACCCGGTCCCCGCGCCCGAGGCCCGCCAGCACCACCCGCACCGGCTCACGCCCGGGACGGGCGATCCAGACCGACGCGCGGTGCCCGAGCCGCGTGCTCCCGGCGGCCGCGACCAGCGGGGCCAGCCCGCCCCCCAGGGCCCGGTCGACTGCGGCCGCCGCGGCGGTGGGCGCGACCCCCTCCAGAAGCGGCAGGACGCAGAGCTCGGCCTCGGTGGCGCCCGCGTCGAGACCGACGACCGCGGTCTCCACCCGCCCCCCTACCAGAGGTGGGCGGCGCGCATGGCGTCCTCGGCCACCAGGGTGCAGATGCCCAGCACCTGGGCCGCGCTCACCATGTCGGGAGCGGTGTAGGTCACGGTGGCGGGGTCGATGGCGGTGACGGTCGGGATCAGGCCCACCGTCTCGATCAGCGCCGGGTGGAGGAAGTCCACGGTCACGGTCACCGGTCCCGGCGGCGGGGCCGGCCGCGGCGGCGGCGAGGCCACCGCCGCCCGGGTGGCGTCCGCGATCGCGGCCAGCACCTCGCCCCGGGGCCGCATCCGGGCGGTGCCGTAGGCGAGGCTGTCCTTGACCACCAGGGTGGGGGTGGACGGCATCGTGTGCCGCAGCGACTGGGCCAGTCCATCGTCTCCGGTGACGAGCCCGACCGGTACCCCGAACTGGGCGCACACCCGGGCCCCGAGCTCGGTCTCCCCCACCGCGACCCCGTCCAGCTGCAGCCGCCGGATCGTCACCGACAGGGTGTGGGCGAGGACCGACCGAGGCGTCCCGCCGGGCGCGTGGTAGCCGAGGAAGATGGCACAGTCGGCCTGCCGGGCCCCCTCCACCATCTCCAGGGGACGCACCGGACCAGAGACCAGGTGGGCGCGGGGATCGAGGGTCTCGTAGAGGACGTTGCGCATCCGGTCGTGGCTGTCGGTCACCGTCACCGCGGTGGCCCCGCCGTCGAACGCCCCCGCGCCGGCGGCGTTGGCCTCCGCTGTCATCAGCTCCCGGAAGCGGCGGTACTCATCCGTCCCCGGCATCACGTCGGTGGGGCTGGTGACGCCGGCGACCCCCTCCATGTCCACCGAGACCAGGACCCGCATCTCCCGATCCGGGCTCACGCTCCGTCCGGAAGGGATCGGGAGAGGCGGCCCCGGGGGCCGCCCCGGCCGGCTCGGGCGGTGCCCCGCCTCCCCGGGCGGGCCGTCACCGGCGCCCCACCCGAGGGGTCGGTCCCGACCAGGACCAGCTCTCCGGGTAGTAGTTGAGGTACGGGTCCTGGGGCAGGGTGCCGCGCAGGGACCGGGCGATCTCGCTGAGCTGCCAGGGCTGATTGGGGATCCACAGCACCGGCAGCTGGGCCGCCACGTAGTTCTGGTAGCGGGTCATCGCCGCGATGCTGCTGCTGAGATGGGTGGCCAGGACATTGGCATCGTTGGTGGCGTTGCACCAGCTGCCGATGTTGTAGCCGCCGCCGCAGGCGAAGAGGGTGCCCCCGCTGGGGTAGAAGTCGGGAGCGTAGAACCAGGGCGCGGGGTCGGCGATCTCCCAATGGCAGCCGGTCCCGGTGGCGCGGATGCACGCCACCGCGGTGCTGAGCACGGTGTTGATCGGCTCCTGGCGAAGCTCGATGTGGATCCCCGCTTCCAGGGCGGCGGACTGGAACGCCTCCATCTCCGCCGTCAGCGAGGGCAGCCCGCTCTGGATGAGATTGCTGAGGGTGATGGTGGCCCCGGCCCGGATCCCGGTGCCGCATTCGCCCGCCCCGGTCCCGGGATGGGTGCAGTGGGTGAACCCGTTGGGCACCACCGTCCAGCCGTGGGCGGCCAGCAGCCGGCGGGCCAGGGCGATGCTGTAGGGATAGGCGTTGTGGTGCTCGTAGGCGCTGGCGAAGGGGTTGGCGGGCTGCAGCGGCACCGGTCCGAACTCGCTCACCCCGAAGCCCCTGTCGATGTGGCGCACGTAGGCGGGCTGGTCGATGAGGTGCTGCATCGCCTGGCGCAGGTAGAGCTGGTTGATCAGGGGCGCGATCTGGCGGTTGGCGAAGTTGAAGGCGAGGTAGGAGAACTGGAGGATGTGCCAGGGTTGGAAGGTGTACCCCAGCCGGGCCAGCACACCGCGCTGGCTCAGGTCCTGCAGGGGCAGGTACCCGTAGTCGATCTGTCCCGACCGGAGCGCGTCGAACTCAGCCGTGTCGGAGGTGAACGCCACCAGGTCGAGCCGTCCGATCCGCGGGCGGGGGCTCCCCGAGTAGTGCGGGTTGGGCACCAGAACCGCGTCCTCGGTGGTGGGGTTGTAGCCGGTGACGTGGAACGGCCCATCCACCACCTGCCAGAGCGGGTTGGTGGCGTAGGTGCTGGTGGTGGAGGCCTGCCCGTTGAGGAACGTGTACACCGCCCGCGCTCCCTTTGGGGTCATGTCGTAGTTTCCGATCCGCCCTGACCGTGAGGTCCTGTCCCACGCCTGCTGCGGCAGCGGGGTGATCTGGCTCAACTCGTTGTAGAGCACCCAGTAGCGGCTGTAGGCGCGGTTGAAGGTGAGCGACACCGTGGTGGGAGTGACCGCGCGGTCGCTCACGACGTTGTCGGGGAAGGCGCCGGGGACGTAGGAGCACCAGTTGGCCTTCTCGGCCTTCAGCAGGTTGATCCAGAAGATGACGTCGCGGGCCGTCACCGGTTGACCGTCGGCCCACCGGTAGGCGTTGAGGTGGATCGTCGCCACCCGGCCGCCCTGGCTGAAGCGGGGCAGCTGGGCGAGGCTCAGCTGGGGGTTGACCTTGGCGACGCCGTGGTCTCCGAACCAGTACAGCGGGCGGTACATCAGGTACTGGAAGTTCTCCCCGTTCTCGCTGGAGCAGTTGGCGGCCGAGACCAGCGGGAAGATGTAGTTGATGCCGGTCGCGGGCGGCATCGCGAAGCTCACCGTGCCGCCGCCGGCGGCGGGCGCCCGGCTGGCGACGGCGCCGCCGCAGGCGGAGAGCAGGAGACCCGCGACCGCGGCTCCGAGCAGCCCGAGCCCCGGTCGCAGCCGACGTCCGCGGACGATGTCGCTTCCGATCACCGCTCCTCCTCCCATCCCCGGTGCCTCGCCCGCCGTCCGGGCGGACGGGTCCCGCCCCCCGACTGGCCGGCCCCACTCGATCGGCTCAGTATACAGAGCATGCACCGCGGGGGCAAGTGGCGGGGATCGCCCCGCCTCCCCGACCCTCCCCCGGGCGGGGTCCTCCACCAGCGGAGGTCCACCCATGTCCTGAGACGCAGCCCCGATTGTGCTACCCTGTAGACATGATCCGGGTCGGAGTTCGAGAGCTGCGCCAGAACGCCAGCGCCGTCCTCCGCACCGTCGCCGCCGGGGCGACGGTGGAGGTCACCAACCATGGCCGACCGGTGGCCCGGATGGTCCCGATCGTGCGGCACGGGGGGCTGGATCAGCTGATCGCGGAGGGGCGCGCGACCGTCGCCACCGGCGACGTGCTGGACGTGGAGGCCTCCTCGGTCCCACCCCCGGGCCCCGCGCTCAGCGAGGTGCTCGCCGACATGCGGCGCCATGAGCGGTGAGGTCGCCTACCTCGACACCTCGGCCGCGCTCAAGCTGCTGGTCCCCGAGGCGGAGTCGGCAGCGCTCCGTCGCGAGCTCCGGCGCTGGGCGCGGCGAGCATCCTCCAGCCTGCTTCGCGTCGAGCTCGCACGGGTGGTGATGCGGGCGGGCCTGCCGGGGCTGCTCTCCACGGTTCGCCGCCAGCTGGACGCGATCCACCTCATCGGTCTCGACGACGCGCTGCTGCGCGCGGCGGCCGAGGTCGAGCCATGGAGCGTCCGGTCCCTCGACGCAATCCATCTCGCCGCCGCCCTCTCCCTCGGCGACGACCTCGGGACCCTGCTCACCTATGACCGCAGGATGGCCGAGGGAGCCCGCGCCATCGGCCTGCCGACAGCCTCCCCGGGCTGAGCGCCGGCCGCCGCGCTGCCCGCGGCCATCCTCTCAGCCGGCCTCCGCGAAGGCCTGGGTCGCCTGACTCTGATAGAGATCGTGGTACAGCCCGCCCAGGCGGAGCAGCTCCGCGTGGCCGCCCTGCTCCACGATCCGCCCCCGGTCCATCACGATGATGGTGTCCGCGCCCCGGATCGTCGACAGCCGGTGGGCGATGACGAAGCTGGTCCGCCCCTGCCGGAGGCGGCTCATCGCCTCCTGGATCAGGACCT
>DAHUZL010000218.1 GCA_027306655.1 Candidatus Dormiibacterota bacterium | reverse complement strand
CCGGGACGGGGTCACCCGCCAGCCGGGAGCGGGCGAGCTCACCGAGGGCGCGGAGGAGCTGGCGGGGGTCGGCCCCGTGGACATGCAGCTCCTCCAGCTCGCGCAGCACCCGGGCGGGGTCCCCGCCGGCGAGCGCCTGCGCCAGGCGGCCCACCATCTCGGGGTCGACCAGGCCGAGCGCGTCGCGCACCATCTCCCCGGTCACGGCGTGGTCGCCGAGGCCGATCACGCGATCGAGGAGGGAGATGGCGTCGCGCATCGAGCCCCCGGCGGCGTCGGCAATCGTGGCCAGCCCAGGCGGATCCGCCGTCACCCCCTCGCGCCCGCAGATGGTGGCCAGCCAGCCCGCGATCGCGGCCGCCTCGATGCGGCGGAAGTCGTACCGCTGGCAGCGCGAGAGGACCGTCTCCACCAGGCGGTGCGGTTCGGTGGTGGCGAGGATGAAGCAGACGTGCGGCGGCGGCTCCTCCAGCGTCTTGAGGAACGCGTTGGCGGCGTCGGTCGTCAGCATGTGGGCCTCGTCCACCACGTAGACCTTGCGGCGCAGGCGGGCGGGCAGGAATCGCACCCGCTCGCGCAGGTCACGGATCTCGTCGATGCCCCGATTGGTGGCGGCGTCGATCTCGATCACGTCCAGGGTGCGGCCCTCGAGGCACTCCCGGCAGGCGTCGCAGCGGTTGCAGGGCTCGCCCGCCTCCGGGGCCTCGCAGTTGACGGCGCGGGCGAGGATCCGCGCCGCCGAGGTCTTGCCGGTCCCGCGGATCCCGGTGAAGAGGTAGGCGTGGCTCACCCGGCCGTCGCGCACCGCCGCCCGGAGGGTGCGGGCGATCGGCTCCTGTCCCACCAGCTCCGCGAAGGTCTGCGGTCGGTACTTGCGGTAGAGCGTCTCGCTCATCAAGTCCTCTGGGGTCATCGTCGCCGGACCGCCGGGCGGCGCCGGCTCGGGGCAGTCGCGCACCCCCCGTCGTGGAGACGCCCCCGGCGCGGGTCCGCTGGACGGGCTCGGGCCGGGGAGCCCGACGGCACCCCCGGCGCCCCGCGGACCGCTGCTTCCTTCCGGACCTGACGGGATTGGCGGGACCGGGTTGCGTCGGATCCGACCGTCAACGCTCGACCCATCGGGGCTGCCCGACGACGGCTCCCCTCGGGGGGGAGTTCGACCCCGCTATAGCGGTTTGCGGGTGCAGGGCACCGCTACCTCCCCGTCTAGCGCGACCGCCCTCATTGTATCGCCCGGCGGGCCGATCGCCCGGCCCGGGAGCGGCCGGGGACCGGCTCACCCGGCCGCGGCGGGCGGATCGCCGAGCCGGTGCTCGGTGCCGCGGAGGAGGCGGGCGATGTTGGCGCGATGGCGGAGCACCAGCAGGGCCACGGCGAAGCAGGTGTAGCCGCGCACCGGGCCCGCCACCCGGGGCGAGCGGAAGATCGCCACCCCCGCGGTCGCCGCCCCCGCGAGGGAGCCGAGCGAGACGTACCGGGTCAGGGCGATCACCGGAACGCCGGCGCCGACCGCCAGCGCCGCGGTCCCGGGCTCCAGCGCCAGCAGCGACCCGACCGTGGTCCCGACGCTGCGGCCGCCCTGGAAGCCGGCAAAGACGGGCCAGCTGTGGCCGACCCCGGCGGCGGCGGCAGCGACCGCCTGCGCCCCCGGCCCTCCCCCCAGCGCGCGGAGGATGGCGGGGGCGGCATACCCCTTGGCGACGTCGAGGCAGAGGGTGGCCCCGGCGGCGACCGCGCCGGCGGTCCGAAGCACGTTGGTGGCCCCGCTGCTGTGGCTGCCGAAGCGGCGGACGTCGACGCCGGCGAGAAGCCGTCCGACCACCAGCCCGGTCGGCACCGAGCCGACCGCGTAGCCCGCCCCCGCCGCCCAGACCCACCCCCAGCGCATGGTGGGAGGGAGTGTAGCCAGTGGGGCGGTCCGCGACAGCCCGCGACCCACGGTGTACGCTCAGCGGATGACGACCACCGCCCTTCCTCCCGCCGCCTCCGCCGCCCCCGCCAATCCCAGCCGCGCCCGGGTGCGGCTCGACGATCTTGACCTCCCGGTCGGCAAGAAGGCCCGGCTGCACACCCTCCTGCACGACCACGGCCCCGGCAACGGGACCCTGCTGCTGCTCCCGATCGACCAGGGTTTGGAGCACGGGCCCGCAGACTTCTTCGTCAACCCGCCGGCGCTCGATCCCGACTACCAGTGCCAGCTGGCGCTCCAGGGCGGCTACTCCGGGATCGCCTTCCAGGTCGGCCTCGCCACCCGCTACCTCCGCCCCTATGCCGGGCGGGTGCCGCTGGTGCTGAAGGTGAACGGCAAGACCAACGTGCCCCCGGGGGACGACCCGCTCTCCCCCCTCACCGCTTCGGTCGAGGACGCGGTCCGGCTCGGCGCCTCGGCGGTCGGCTACACCCTGTACGTCGGATCGCCGGCGCAGGACCGCGACCTGCGCCAGATGCAGGAGGTGCGCGCGGCCTGCGAGCGCAGCGGGATGCCCCTCATCTGCTGGGCCTACCCGCGGGGGTCCGCGATCGAGGCCAAGGGGGGCCAGAACAGCCTCTACGCGATCGACTACGCGGCCCGGGTCGCCGCCGAGATGGGCGCCGACGTGATCAAGCTCAACATGCCCCAGCCCCACGGCGACGCCGACCGCGCCTCGCCCGCCCCCTACGACACCCTGGTGGAGGACCGCCGGGCGATGCTGGCCCGGGTGATCCGGTCGGCCGGCCGCAGCCTCGTCATCTTCGCCGGTGGCAGCCGGCTCGCCGACGACGCGCTGCTGGCCCGGATCGGCGACGCGATGGCGGCGGGGGCGACCGGCTTCATCTTCGGGCGGAACATGTGGCAGCGGCCGATGGACGAGGCGCTGGCGATGACCGCCCGCGTGCGCGAGGTGCTCCGCCGCGCCGACGGCTGACCGGGACGGCCGCGGTCAGAACCCGAGGAAGAGCGGCCGCGCCGCCCGCTGCGCCAACCCGATCAGCGGGCCGGCAACCGGGCCCCCGAGCAGGAGCGCCAGCCCGCAGAGCCCCAGGCCGACCGTGACCAGCGCGCCCGGGCGGGCGACGGGCGGGCCCTCGGCGTCGGGGTCGAGCAGGATCGCGACCCAGCGCAGGACTGCCGTGGCGGCCACCACGCCGGCCAGGACCAGGACCCACCCGACCCAGCCGTAGCCGGCCGCGATCGCGGCGCCGACGACGCTGAACCAGCTGACAAAGCTCGCCAGCGGCGGCAGGCCGGCACAGGCGGCCAGGGCCAGCACCAGGGCCAGGCAGGCGGCCGGGGACCGGCCCCACAGGCCCCGCAGCCGCTCGCGGTCGTCGCCCCCCTCACCCACCCAGAGCACGGCGCCCAGGCTGAGGGCGGCGAGCGGCGCGAAGACCAGGGTCGCGAACAGCGCCGCGGCGGCGCCGTGGCGGCTCAGCGCCGGCAGCGCCACCAGCGCCAGGGCGGCGTCGCCGGCGAGGAGGAGGAGCACCAGCCGGCGCAGCCGGGTCGCCCGCAGGGCGAGGGTCGCGGCCACCAGGGCGGTGCCAGCCCCGGCCACCGCGACCAGCACGGTCCAGGCGGCGGGAACGTGGGCGAAGCCCGCGTCCAGCACCCGGACCAGGGCTCCCAGGTCGGCCAGCCCGCCGACCACGGTGACCGCCATCATCGACGCGACCGGCGCCCGGCCCGCGGCCGTCGCCCGCCAGCCCAGGAACGGCCCCAGCCCCATCAGGGCCCCGGCGCCGAGGATCATCGCGGCTGCCGCCAGCAGCGCCGCCGGGCCGGCGTGGTGGAGGGAGCGCGCGATCGCGGTCAGCTGGGTCTGGCCGGTGAGCCCATAGGCGACCACGACCCCGACCAGGAAGCAGAGGCTGGCCCCGGCGACGACCAGGAACGACTGCACCGCCGCGGCGGCGGCGGCCGCGTCGAGCTTGCGCAGGCCGAGGAGGAGGGCGGCCGCGGCCCCGGTGACCGTGAGGCCGACCGCGATGGTGACAACGTCCTGGCTGGCGGCGGCGACCATCCCCCCCAGCGCGAGGAGGAGGACCAGGCCGGTGAACTCCCCCTGCAGCGGCCACAGCTCGCCGGCCGAGTCGGCGGTGAGCAGGAGGACCGCGACCGTGGCGGCCAGGATGACCGCGTCAAGAAAGAGCGTGTAGCGGTCGACCAGGAAGGTCCCGTGCTCGATGTCCGGCACCGCCGGCCCCAGCGAGGCATGCCAGAACAGGACGCTGTCGGCGAAGGCCAGGACGCAGGCGGCGATCCCCACCAGGGGCCCCTCCCAGGGAGGGCGCTCGCCCGGGTGGCGGCCCAGCACCACCGCGGTGATCACCCCGGCCAGCACCAGCCCCTCCGGCCCGAGGTCGGCCAGGAAGGCGAGGGTCACGGCGCCCCCGGGGCGCCGCCGGGGGCGGCCGGGGCGGCCAGGCCGAGCGCCGGCAGCACCACCGCGGGGGCCACCGCGGCGAGCCGGCCGGAGACCAGGTCGGTGCCGTTGACCATGTAGGGGAGGAAGCGGCCCGACCCCAGCCCGAACAGGAGGAGGAACGCGACCAGCACCGCTCCCGCGTACAGCTCCGACCCCTGCGCGTCGCGCAGCCGCTCCACGTTCTCGCCCGGCGGCCCCAGGAACACGCGGGTCCCCGCCCTGAAGAGGGCGGCGCCGAGCACGAGCAGGGCCAGGCACCCGATGGCGACCCCGTAGCGGTGCTCCGGGAAGGTGCCGGCGAAGACCTGGAGCAGAGCCGGGAACCCCGCCAGCAGCGGGATGCCCAGCACCCCGGCGGCGCCGGCGACCCAGAGCAGGCTGAGCCGGGGCGCCGGCCCGCCGCAGCCGCCGAGCTCGGCCAGGCGGCGCGTCCGGGTGCGCTCGGTGACGGCGCCCACGACGAGGAGCAGCAGGGGCACGGCGAGGGTGGCGGCGAGGAGGAGGTAGAGGGCCCCCGCGATCGACGTCTCCGAGTATCCGACCATCCCCAGGACCACCAGGCCGCCCAGGCAGACGACGACGTAGCCGCTGAGCCGGCGCAGCTCCTGCACGGCGTAGGCGCCGAAGGCGCCCCACAGCATGGTCAGCACCGCCAGCCCCAGGAGCGGGGTGGCGAGGTGGTCCGCCCCCCGGGGCGCCCCGTCGAGGGCGACCCGGGCGAGGGTGTACCCCCCCGTGAGCAGCCCCGACCCGACCGTCAGCATCGCCACCGGCGTGCCAGCGGCTCCGACCGCGTCGATCAGGGGGAGGTGGGCGGGCACCAGCCCCATCCGCAGGACGCAGGCGGCCACCACCAGCGCGAAGACCCCGGTGGAGACCCCGCGCGGGAGGGTGAGGTCGGTGGTGAGGGTGGAGAGGTCGAGGGTGGGGTGGCCGCTGGCGCGGAGCGCGAGCAGCAGCGCCGCCAGGGCGAGCAGGCCGCAGCTGAGCAGCCAGCTGACCAGCAGCCGGCGCGCCGCCGCCGCCGCCCGCGCGCCCCCGCCCTGGCGGACCAGCAGCACCACCGGCGCCACCGGCCAGGCGAAGAACAGCACCAGCAGCCCGAGGTCGTAGGCGGCGAGGGCCCCCAGCAGCCCCACCGCGCTGAACAGGAGGAGGCCGAAGTGGAGCCGGGTGCGGTCGCGCACCCGCCAGGAGGCCAGCACCAGGGCCACCAGCAGGATGGTGGCGACGAAGAGGAGGGGGAAGTTCACCCCATCACCGCCCAGGTTGTAGCCGACCGGCACCGGGATCCCGGGCAGCCAGCCGGTCTGCTCCTGCGGCTGCGGGAGCCCGCCCAGGCCGGCGCTCGCCAGCACGCCGAAGAAGTCGAACCCGCAGACGAGGAAGGAGACCAGGGCGGCGCCGAGGGCGGTGACCCGGACCCGGAACCGCTGCAGGTCCGTCTCCACCGGGAGCACGGCGATGATCCCGGCCCCCACCAGCGGCGCGAAGACGACCACCGCCAGCGTGATGTCGGGAGGCGGCGGCGCCGCCGCGAGCGCGACCAGGGTCGAGGCGATCACGGGACCGTCCCGCCGGCGTGCTGGAGCCCGACCCAGAGCGCCAGGGCGGCGACCGTGAGCACGGCGGCCGCCACCATCGCCGCCGCGGTCGCCTCGCGCCGCGAGGTGACGAGCCGGTCGAGCACCCCCGAGATGCCCCGCACCCCGTCGCCGATGGCGGCGAGGCCGTCCGCCGCCAGCCGGGCGTCGACCGCGAGGACCAGCCGCGCCGGGAGGCCGAGGCCGAGGCGTTCCACGGTCGCCAGCCACCCCAATGCCGTCGCGCCGGCGGGCCGGCGCGAAACCGGCGCCCGTCCCTCCGGCGCCTCCGCCGGACCGGCGGCGGCCGGGACAACGCGGGCCGAGCGGGCGGCCTGGCCGCTCCAGGCGACGACCGCGGCCAGCACCGGCAGCACCAGGGCGAGGGCGAGCGCCACCCCGTTGACCGGGAGGACGGGACGGCCGGGGGGGGTCGCGACGAACGCGCCCAGGCTCGCTCCCACCCCCGGCAGGATCGCGAGGCCCGAGATGGCCGCCAGCCCCCCCGCCCCGAGGAGGGCGACCGCCAGCGCGCGGGGCCCGCGCTCCGGCGGGGAGGGGGCGGCGCGCGCTGGCCGCCGGCT
>DAHUZL010000212.1 GCA_027306655.1 Candidatus Dormiibacterota bacterium | reverse complement strand
CTCTGCCACCCCGTTGGCGCGTGAGATCTTCGCGCGTCGACGCTCCAGCGGGATCTCCGATCCTCAGTCGCAACCCGTCGCGACGACGAACTGGTCCACCTCGTGGACATAGATCAAGCGGTGGCTTCGAGGGTAGCGGCGCTGCGCGGGAGCTGGAGAGATGACCGTCCCCGCCCACGTCATACCCCCGCGCGCCTCTCTCGCCGGCCCGGTCACGATCAGGTCGGTCCGTCCCACGGCGCGTCGGTCAGGCGCTCGGTCTGGGGGCGCCTGTCGTGGGGAGCGCTGGCGCCGGGGGAGGCGGGGGGTGGGGGATGCCGTTCGCCGATTCGTGCTCCCGGAAACGGACGCCTGGAGATCACCGGGAGGTTGACAGACCCTATTCGTAATGGTAGCCTTACCGTTAGTGGATGATGACCGACTCGATGCCTGGAGCGCACTGGGTGATCAGACGCGGCGCGCGATCTTCCAGCGGCTGGCCGACCGTCCGCAGGCCGTTGGCGAACTCGCCCGTGAGCTCCCGGTCAGTCGGCCCGCCGTCTCCCAGCACCTGAAGATCCTGAAGCGGGCGCGGCTGGTGGTGGATCGCGCGGAGGGGACCCGGCGCGTCTACCAGCTGGATCCCCATGGCGTCGCAGCGCTCCGTGCCCAGGTCGATCGCTTTTGGACTCAGGCGCTGGCCGCGTACAAGCAGGTCGCGGAAAACTCAATGGAGGAAGGGCGATGACCACTCAGGCCGGGGCGACGTCCGTACGGACGCAGATCGTCGTCGAGGTTCCACTCGAGCGTGCGTTCCGCACCTTCACCGAGGACTTCGACCAGATCAAGCCACGTGAACACAACATGCTCGGGGTCGAGATCGCGGAGACGGTGTTCGAACCGCGGGTGGGCGGCCACATCTTCGACCGAGGGATCGATGGAAGCGAATGCCGGTGGGCGCGGGTGCTCGTCTACGAGCCGCCCAATCGGATCGTATTCAGCTGGGACATCAGCCCCCGGTGGCAGCTGGAGACCGATGGCGCGAGGACCAGTGAGGTCGAGGTGCGCTTCATGGCAGAGACCGCCCAGAGGACACGGGTGGAGCTCGAGCATCGCAATCTCGACCATCATGGGGACGGCTGGGCGGGCGTCCGCGACGGGATCGGAGGTGAAGGGGGCTGGCCGCTCTACCTGCACCGGTTCGGTGGCCTGCTGGACGAGCACGCGTGATGGCGGTGCTCATCTGCCCTGCCGAGGTCGCGCGGCCGCGGGGCTCTCCCCCGTATCCCCGTTGTTCACCCCCGCCCCCGGGACCCCCACCCCGTTACGACGACGACGACCCTCTCGTCCGCTCCCAAGTGGTCCCCCATTGCGCAATCACAGTGGTCCCCGTTTCGCTTGACACGGACAGCTCGTCGCTGCGCCGAGCACGACGGTCCTGGCGCTGATCGCAGAGAATCGTTCAGGAGCGGGGACGGATCGCCCGCCGCAGCACGGCCCGGGCGCACCACAGCGGCATGTCCGCAAGCAGTCGGGGCGCGACCCCCGACTGCTTGACCGTCAGGGTGAAGGCGCCCCGCCGGTCACCGCGCTCCGAGAGGTTCTGATACCGGTCGAGCCAACCCAACCGGAACACTCCTCGTCGATGGAGGGCGCGGGGCGCTGCGGTCCACTGCCGTGTCTACCTCTGCGGTCCAGGACATGAACCTCGCAGCCGTGAGCCAGGGCACTGGCCAGCGGGAAGTATTCCGCCCTGCTTCCCAGAGACCCACCGACAACGATCAGGCCTGGGCCGTCCCCAAGTGAGGAGTAGCCGATCGGCGGGCCGTCGGCGGACACGGCCGACCTGGCCCGAGCCCTTACTGTCCAGCCCGCCGTCATGTCACCCCGCCGTACCAGGCGCCGACGGTGACTCGCCGTCCGGCGGCTGCCTGGCGCAGCGCCTGGGCGCCGGCGCGGACCGGGAACGACCAGCTGGGGGCCCGGCGGCCCGTGCCAATTCTCCACCGGCTGACCGCAGTCGGGATAGGTGGCGTCCGGGACGGAGAGCCGGGGGATCGCTTCTCGGAACCGGTGGCGGCCCGAGACGCCGCTGGCGGAGTCGGACCGACACTTGAAGACCTGGGGGCCGGCGGGCATCGACCCGGGCAAAACGGATGACCGACGAGGCGAGACGCATCGCGGCATTGCCCCGCCTCCTATTGTCAAGACTTGTCCGCATTCCCCTCGATACGAGCGCCTCGGTCAGAGCCTCAAGCAAAATCGTGGCAGCTGCACGGAGAATCCAGAAGGCTCCCGGCGCCACCCGAAGATTGAACGAAACGGGCGCGCAGGCTGGTCGGGAAGGGCGGATTCGAACCGCCGACCTCACGGTCCCGAACCGTGCACTCTAACCTGACTGAGCTACTTCCCGCGACGTCCGAGTATATTGACTGCCCTCTGATGGGTGGGGGCCGCCCCGATACACTGGCGCCCCGTGCCCCTCGTCTGCATCCGCCACGGTGAGACCGACTGGAGCCGGGCCCGTCGCCACACCGGGCGCACCGACCTTCCCCTCACCCCCCGCGGCGAGAGTCAGGCCCGCGCGATGGGACGCCGCCTGGCCGGGATCACGTTCGCAGCGGTGTGGATCAGCCCCGCGCAGCGCGTCAGCCGCACCGCCGAGCTGGCGGGCCTGGCTCCCGCGCCGCGGGTGCTGGCGGAGCTGGCCGAGTTCGACTACGGCCGGTTCGAGGGCCTGACCACCGCGGATATCCGGCTCCGGCGGCCGGGGTGGGAGATCTGGCGCGACGGAGCGGAGGGGGGCGAGACCCCCGCCGCGGTCCTGGAGCGGGCCTGCCGGGCGCTCACGGCGATCCAGGACGAGACCCCGCCGGGGATGGTCGCCGTGGTCTCCCACGGCCACCTCCTCCGCGCGCTGACGATGGCCTACCTCGACCTCCCGGTCGCCGGCGCGCGCAACCTCATGCTCGACGTGGCCTCGATCTCGATCCTCGACGAGGAGCACGGGCATCCCGCGGTCCGGCTCTGGAACCTGGCCGCGGCCACCGATCCGGGCCGGTCCGCGGCCGGTCGGCACGGGCGAGCCGACCCGCCGCTCCCGCGGCCCAGCCGCGGGGGCTGAGGCCGGGCCCCGAGCGCCCGGGGCGTACACTCCGGCACGGCGCACCGAGGAAGCCGGCCTGCCGCCGGCATCGGCGCCGGCGTCCCGGGATGGCTGATTCCGCCAGGTCACCGTCGCGCCCCACCGCCCGCCCCGGGGTGCGCCTGCGCCTGTCGGCGCCGCGGCTGCTGGCCCTCTCCGCGTACTGGGTCGCGATCAACTACCTCTGGCAGGGGATGGGCGCCCTCATCCTGCCGCGCCTCATCGTCGGGCACGTCGCCGCCGGCCACCGCGGGGTTGCCCTGGGGGCGCTGGCGGCCGCGGGGTCGGTGGTGGCGATCGTGGTCCAGCCCGCCGCGGGCGCCTTCTCCGATCGGCTCCGGATCCGCTGGGGCCGGCGCAAGCCCTTCATGGTGGTGGGGACCCTGGGGGACCTCGCCTGCCTGGCCGGGCTGGCGCTGGCCGGCAGCTACGCGGCCCTGGTCATCCCCTACTGCGCCCTCCAGATCTGCTCCAACACGGCGGAGGGCGCCTACCAGGGGCTGCTCCCCGACCAGGTCCCCGGGCCCGACCGCGGCCGGGCGGCCGGCTACTACGGGATCGGCGTGTTCATCGGCACCGCCCTCGGGTTCCTGCTCACTGGCCAGCTGATCGCCCTCGGACACCTGCCGCTCGCGCTCGCGACCGCCGGGGTGGTGCTGGTCCTGGCGCTGGCGGTGACCCTCCGCTGGGTGCCGGACTCCCCGGCCCAGGGCCCGGTGCCGTCCCGGGGGAGCGCCTGGCTCGGGGTCTTCGGGTTCCGCCCCCGCGCCCACCCGGACTTCACGTGGCTCCTGGTCTCGCGGCTCCTGGTCCTCATGGGCATCACTGGCCTCACCAGCTTCGCCCTCCTCTACATCAAGAGCGTCTACTACCCGGGGTCGGGCAGCGCCCTGGCCAACCGGGCCTCGGGCGCGACCTCGGTCCTGCTGGCGGTCGTGGTGGTCTTCGCCCTGCTGGTCACCCTCCCCGCCGGCAAGCTCTCGCAGCGGGTTGGCCGCCGCGCCATCGTGCGCGCCGCCGCATTTGTCGGGGCCGCCGGGGTGCTGCTGCTCATCCCCGCCTCCAGCCTGCTCTGGGTGTACCTCGTGGGGGTGCTGGTGGGCACGGCCTTCGGCGCCCTGCTCTCGGTCGACTGGGCGTTCCTCGCCGACCTCGTGCCCCCCGGCGAGTCGGGGCGGTTCATGGGCATCTCCAACCTCGCCACCGCCGGGGCCGGCCTGCTGGTGACCTTCCCGGCGGGCCTGCTCCTCGACACCCTCAACCGGGTCCATCGCAACCTCGGCTTCCCGGTGATCTTCGCCTTCTTCGCGGTCTGCCTGGTGCTCGGGGGCTGGCTGGTCGGGCGGGTCCGCGCGGGTGGGCGGCCCGGGCCGGCGGAGCTGGCCGCGACCGGCTGAGGACCGCCCGCCGCGGGGCGGCACCCGCGATGGCAGAATGCCCCCCATGAGCGGATCGGACCCGAAGCGCGACCTCCACCACTACCTGCAGCAGGCGCGCCACGACCTGCTCTGGAAGCTCGACGGCCTCTCCGAGTACGACGTCCGCCGCCCCCTGGTCCCCACCGGGACCAACCTGCTGGGGCTGGTCAAGCACCTGGCGATGGTGGAGGCGGGCTATTTCGGGGACACCTTCGGGCGTCCGCTGGGCGAGCCGCCGCGGTGGTTCGACGGCGACGACGAGGCCGAGCCCAACGCCCTCATGTGGGCCACCGCCGACCAGTCGCGCGAGGAGATCATCGGCGTCTACCGGCGCGTGTGCGCCCATGCCGACGCCACCATCGGGGCCCTGGACCTCGATGCCCCCGGCCGGGTGCCGTGGTGGCCGCCGGACGAGGGCGACGTCACCCTGAGCCGGATCCTGGTGCACGTGATTGCCGAGTCCAACCGGCATGCGGGGCACGCCGACATCGTGCGTGAGCTGATCGACGGGGCCGTCGGGTGGCGGGCCGACGACGACAACCTGCCGGCGGTTGATCGGAGCTGGTGGGAGGGCTACCGCAGCCGGCTGGAGGACGCGGCCCGGCGGGCCGGTCGGGGCTGAGCCCGACGCCGGTGCCGGGTCACGACCCACCCCCGGCCAGTCGCGCTTGGGCGAAGCGGTGGGCGGGCGAGACCCGCAGCCCGGCGGGCAGGTGCGGCCGGGCGCGCCGGAGCGCGCGGCACGCCGCCGCGTGCGCGAGCCGGTCGAGCGGGGTGAAGGCGAGCCCGTAGCCGGCCCGGATCGGAGCCGGGAGCAGCCCCGTGACCAGGAGGGTTCCGAGGGGACGGAGGGCGCGCCGGGCGGTCCCCCGGGGAGGCGTGCCGAGGATCGTCCGGGCCACCCGGCGCGACCCCGGTCCCGGCGCCACCGGGCCGTCGACGACGGCCCGGGCGATCTCGGCCTGGAGGTCGTCCCAGCCGCTCCAGCAGGGACTCCGGCTGAGGCCGAGCAGCCGGGCCACCCCGTCCCACTCCCGCACCATCCGGTCGCGGTCCGGGTCGCTGAGCCCGCCCACGAAGGCGTCGTGGCTCACCATCAGGGTGTCGATCAGGACGGCGTGGACCCAGCGCAGGAGGGACGGGTCGTCGGCGGAGTAGGCGGTGCCGGCCGCCACCCGACGGGTCGCGTGGGGCCGCGGGAGGCGACCGCGCACCGGACGGTGGAGCTCGTTCACCCAGCGGCAGGCGGCCCGGGCCTCGGCGGTGGTGCCGAAGACGACGGCGGTCACCCACCTCACCGTGCTCTGGAAGCGCCCGGCCGGATCGCTGGCGAAGCGGCTGTGGTCGAGGGCGCCCTGCGCCACCAGCGGGTGGGCGGCCTGGAGCAGGAGGGCCCGCGGCGCCCCGAGGCCCACCAGGGGCTCTCGCACCACCCGCCAGGTAACGCTGGCCGGACCGAAGAGCCCGGGGTCGGGACGGAGATCGCGCAGGACGGGATGATCCAGGGCCACGGCCGGCCCAGCGTACGGGCGGTCGCGACGCCCCCCCCGCCCCGATCGCCCGGCCCGGCCGGGGTGACCCTCAGGGCCCGGGGCGGACGTGGCGGATCGCGAAGGCGAGCGCCCGCCGGGTGCGGCCGATCTCGGCGTCCACCACGAAGGTGCCGTGCCCGGCGGACGTCTCCTCGTACTCGACCAGCGCACCGCGCTCGCGCATGCGGTCCACATAGTGGCGGACCTGGTCGATCGGGCAGCGGCTGTCGCTGGTGGCGGCCTCGATCCGCAGCGGGGTCACGACGGCGTCGGCATAGGTGGACGGGGAGCGCTCCCGGTAGCGGTCCGGCGCCTGCTCGGGTGATCCGCCGAACAGGGTGCGGTCGAACGCCTGCAGCTCCTCCGACTCGTCGGCGTAGGCGAGGGGGTAGTCCGCCACCGGGACCAGCGCGATCGCCGCGGCGAAGCGACCGGGGTGGAGCCCCAGCGCGAGCAGGGTGACGTACCCGCCCCACGAGCCCCCGATCAGCACCGCCCGGGCGGGGTCCGCCCATCCCCGCGCCACGAGATCGTCCAGGCCCGCGGCCACGTCCGCCACCTCGGGGAACCCGGGGTCGCCGATGAGACGGTCGCGCCAGGCGGCCCCCCGACCGGTGCTGCCCCGGTAGTTGACGACCGCGACCTGGAACCCGTGGTCCGCCCAGGCCTGGATCGCGGGGTGGAAGCTGTCCTCCATCGCCATCGCCGGCCCGCCGTGCACCCACACCACGGTGGGGTGGGGCCCGGCTCCGCCGGGGTCGACCACGAACCCCCGCACCCGGTCCCCATCGGGGTTGGGGAAGCTCCACGTCCGGTACGGACGGCCCGGGGGCGCCGCCCTCCCCTCCAGCTCGATCAGAGGCCCCGCGCGCCCGTCGGGCGACAGCTCGCACAGCGTCGAGGGATGAGCGCCGTCCGACCACCGGTACCAGACCACGCCGTCGGGGCGGACCAGCGCCTCGGGGATCGTCCCGGCGGGGTGCGGCAGCGGGACCGCCCGGCCGGAGCCGCATTCGACCCGATGCAGCCGATGGCGCCCCTCCACGTGCTGACGGACCAGCAGGGCCCGGCCGTCCGGGTACCACGCCACCGCCTCGACGTCGCCGTCCAGCCCGACCGCGAGGGGGTCGCGCGCGCCTCCCCGGGCGTCCCAGATCGCCGGGCGGGCCCACCCGCTCCGCTCCTCGGTCACCGCCAGCCGCGGATCCCCCGGCTCCGGGGACCACCCGATCGTGGCCAGGGCGGCCCCGGGTCCGTCCCACAGGTCGGCGACGGCGGCGCCGTCGGCCAGCCGGTGGACCCGCAGCGCCGGGTGCATCGCGTCACCGTGCTCGCTGTGGCTGACGCACACCCACTGGTCGTCCGGGCTGACCGCGACCACGGCCAGGGGCTGCCGGTGCCGGTACCACGTCTCCACCGGGCGCGATCCATCGAGGGGACGGCGCAGGAGCTGGAACCCGTCGCGGTCGGCGATCCCCGCCGCCACCCACCGGTGGCCGCCGGCGAGGCCCGCGCTCCAGCCGGCGGGAGCCCCGGGCAGGAGCGGCTCGGCCGCGCCCCCGTCGAAGGGGCTGCCCAGCCACTCCCCGGTCTCGTCCCCGGTGGCGTCGGCGAACCAGAGCACGCGCTCGCCGTCGGGGGTGAGCCACCCCTCCACGGTGCCGATGGCCCCGTCGGTGGCGCGCCGGTGGCGGCCGTCGGCCCGGTCCCAGAGGTGGACCTGCCAGGCCCCGGAGATGGTGGCGGTGTACAGGCAGCGGCCGGGCCGGAGCCGGGCCCAGCGCGGGAGCGTGGCGCGCGGCGCGTGGAACCGCAGCTCCCAGGGGGGGCGGTCGGCCGGGGTGCCTCTCAGCGGATCCATCCGCCCGCGATCCTACGGGGGCGCCGACCACACCCGCTCGGAGCGCTCCCGGCTGCCGCCGCCTCGCCACTCGCCGGACGGAGCCCGGGCGGCCGTCTTCCCGGGACGGCTTTCGGCGTCCGAGGCAGGCCCACCGGCGCATCCACTTCGCCGCGGGGCGGCGTTCGCGAGGCCGTCGTGAGCCAGCAGGAATGCCTGCGCCTGCCGCACCGCGCGGTGCGGCGCCGACGACTCCTTCGCCAACACCGTCAGCGGCCCACGCTGGGTCGCCGTGAGCGCGGAGGCTGCGACCGCCGAATACACCAGGACAATCTGCCACAACCCTCTCTGGTCTGCAATACGCTACGCTGGCAGGGGCGGCCGGGGTACTCCACGTGACCATGATCTGGAGCGCCATGCGGGGAAGGTCTAGCGCGAGCGCGCGAAGCGCACCACGGCCACGCTGCCGAACACGACCACGATGCCAGCGCACCAGACGAGGCTGAGCACCACCCAGTAGGCGGTGCTGTGACCGACCCCGGCATTCTTGACTCCGCCCAGCATGAGGCTGCGGACGGCGTTGATGATCACGCTGACCGGCTGATTGGCGGCGAAGGGCTGAATCCAGCTCGGCATCAATCTGATCGGCACGAGCGCTCCGGATGCGAAGGTCAAGGGGAGAACCACGAGCGTGGAAAGGCTCGTGGCGGCCTGTGCGCTTCCGGCGAGGAGACCGACGCTGATGAAGACCCAATCGAAGGCGTAGATCGTCGCCACCATCAGGGCGAATGCCAGGACGATCGCGGCGAGGTTGGCGTCGGGGCGAAAGCCGACCGCGAACGCCAGGAGCGTGACCACGAGCAGCACCCAGCAACAGAGCACCGTGTCCGCCAGAGAGCGGCCCGCCATCACCGTTGATCGCGGGATCGGCAACGAGCGGAAGCGATCGTGGACCCCCGAGGTCGAGTCCTCCGCCACGCCCGCCGAGATGTTCATCCCGGTCCACAGAGTCGTTTGCACTAGGAATCCGGGAATGAGGAAGGTCGCGTAGTCGACAGCGCTGCCGCTGTGGATAGCCCCGCCGAAGATGTAGCGGAACACGACCAGGAACGCCACCGACAGGATCACGGGCATGACCAGCAGCGGCGGTGTCCGAAGGTACTGCAGCGTCGTGCGCCGGGCCGACTGTCCGGTTGCGGCAATGAAAGTGGCGCCGGATGGGCGTCGCGCGGCAAGCCGGGCCGCAGCTGCGGCGTGAGTGGTCATTGAAGCTCCAATATCTCAGACGGCCTCAGCCGTCGGCTCCGCCGGGTGCGTGCACGAGCCGTCGGTGAAGGTCAGGAACACCTCATCGAGGGAGGGCCTCCGCAGTCCGATGTCATCGAGAGCGATGCCGCGCTCGTCCAGGAGGCGAACGACGACCGTGAGTTGCTGGGCGCCGGCGTCGACGGGAACTGAGACGCTCGAAGTATCGAGGTCGAGGCGGGTGGGGTGAGTGGCGACGGATTTGAGCACCTCCTCGACGGCACGCAGATCTCCGGTCGCTCTAGGTCTCACTTCGATCATGTCGCGGCCGGCGCGGTCCTTGAGCTCGTCGGGGGTGCCCGCCGCGATGGCACGTCCGTGATCGACGATCACGATGTGTCGCGCCAGCAGATCGGCCTCCTCGAGGTACTGGGTGGTGAGGAGGACGTCGGTGCCGCCGGCCACCAGCCCGCGAATGGCCTCCCAGAGCTCCATCCGGCTCCGCGGGTCGAGGCCCGAGGTGGGTTCATCGAGCAGCAGGAGCTTGGGTCGGCCGACCAGGCTGGCGCCGAGGTCCAGGCGACGACGCAATCCCCCCGAATAGGTGCGAACCAGGCGGCCGGCGTGCTCCGTCAGACCAAGGCGTTCGAGCACTCCGTCGGCTGCCGATCGCGCCTCTCGCTGGCCGAGGCCGAAGAGGCGACCAACGAATACCAGATTCTCGCGGCCGGTCATGGTCGGCTCGACTGACGCCGACTGCCCGGCGAGGCCAATGATCTGGCGGACGAGCCGCGGCTCGGATGTCGCATTGATCCCCGCAACGCGCAACTCACCGCCATCCAGCCGCAGCAGCGTGGCGACCGCGCTGACGAAGGTCGTCTTGCCCGCGCCGTTGGGCCCAAGCACGGCGGTGACCTGGCCGGACTCTGCGACCAGGTCGAGGCCGGCGAGGGCCTCGACCTTGCCAAAGCGCTTGGTGAGGCCGCGAGCCTCGACGATCGGTGTCATAGCGTCGCCACTCGTACCGTCCATTCCCCCTCAACCTGGCAAGTGGTGACGGTGGGCCCGTTCGCGAACTTGATCGCGGCGAAGTCGGCGATCCAGGCGGCGAGGGCCGGCTGCTGGTGCTGCCTGGTGGCCCCGTCGAACACCTGGTCGGGTCCGGATCGGGCTGACCGGCCAGACGAGGGCCGGATTGGGTGAGCTCGGGGCGTCCCGCTCCGGGTCGGCGAAGGGGGGAGCGTCCCGCCAGGCCACCAGGGTGGGGAGGGGCTCGTCAGACTCGCCGCTCCTTCCGGTGCCACCGCCAGAGTGTCCATCGCCATGATCCGTCCTCCTGCCAACCTCTCCGCCCGACGAGGACTCCGTCATTGCAGTAGACGGATCGCTGGCCCCGGGTGTGACCCAGGTCCGGCACAAAGGGGGGCCAGGGCCTGGCGGCTCGACCGGACCGCTACCGTGGGCGTCCGGCGCCGCCCCCGCGCGGCGCTTCGGCCCGTCACATCTCCCACGCCCCATCCGTCTCTGTTGTGACGGGCCCCCACGGAGACATGGCGATGGACCCACAGGATCAGCTGGCGGAGCAGTTCGAGGTCCATCGCGGTCATCTGCGCGCGGTGGCATACCGGATGCTCGGCTCGCTCACCGAGGCCGACGACGCGGTCCAGGAGGCCTGGATCCGCCACAGCCGGGCCGCCGCAGGTGACGTCGGCAACCTGCGCGGGTGGCTGACGACCGTGGTTGCCCGCATCTGCCTGGACATGCTCCGTTCCCGTCGATCACGGCGGGAGGAGCCGCTGGAGGGGCGCATCCCCGACCCCATCATCACCGCCGACGACGGCACCGACCCGGAGGAGCAGGCGGTCCTCGCCGACTCCGTCGGCCTCGCCCTGCTGATTGTTCTGGAGACGCTGGCGCCGGCGGAGCGACTGGCGTTCGTGCTCCACGACATGTTCTCCCTGCCGTACGAAGAGATCGCCCCGATCGTCGGGCGCACGGCCACGGCCGCGAGGCAGCTGGCCAGCCGGGGCCGTCGGCGGGTCCAGGGCGGCACCGCGGACACGGTCACCGACCTGCGCCGTCACCGTGAGGTGCTCGACGCGTTCCAAGCCGCCTCGCAGAGCGGCAATTTCGAGGCGCTGCTGGCGGTGCTCGATCCGGATGTGGTGGTGAGGGTCGACTTCGGGGCCGGACGCCGGCGCGGCGTGCAGGTGACCCGCGGCGCCCGCGAGGTGGCCGCCCAGGCCCTGACCTATTCGGGGCTCGGCCGCGTGGGCCGCCGGGTCCTCGTCAACGGCACCCCCGGGGGAGTCGCCATCCGCGGAGGAAGGCCGGTCGCCGTCCTTGCGTTCACCGTTTCCAGAGGCCGGGTCGTCGAGATCGACATCCTCGCGGACCCCGTGCGCCTGGCCCGGCTCGATCTCGCCGCCATCGACAGCTGACCGGTCGCGGGCGGCGCCGCGGACCGCCGTGTGTGGCACCGGTGCCGGTGAGCCGGCGGCCGCGGGGCGTAACCGCACGGCCGCACCCATCGTTCCCCGGTCCGTGACGTGCTCCCCTTCCTCCGCACGCCGACCGGGGCCCGGGCGACGCTGGGCCGCGGCCGGCGCGGGCGCGGCCCTCGTCATCGCCATCGTCACCTCGCTCCCGGCGGCGGCGGCGGCCACGGCAACCCCCCGCGCGTCCGCCGGCGCGGCCTGGCGCGGCCACGGCACCCTCGCCTTCGTGTCCGGGGGCCACCTGGTCCTGCTCGACACCGCTGGCGCCCGGACGGTGGTGCCGGGCGGCGGCGTCGCCAGCCAGCCGGCCGTCTCCGCCGACGGAGCCTGGGTGGCCTTCCTCAGCCGGGGCCCCGCGCCGCGGTCCCAGCCGTACGCGCTCCCGGCCCCGAGCCTCTGGGTGGTCCGCCCGGACGGCCGCGACCGTCACCGGGTCGCCGGCGACGTGGCCGGGTTCGCCTGGTCGCCGTCCGGCGATCGCCTCGTCCTCACCACCTCCGTCGGCGACGGCTGCCTCCTCCTCGTCCGCACGCCGCTCGCCCGGCCGCTCCTCATCGCCGCCGGCGCGGCGCACCTCCAGCTCGGCGGCGCCGCCTGGTCGCCCGCCGGCACCAGCCTCGCCGTCAGCGTGATCACGACCTCCCGGAGCGGCATTCCCGCCACCGGCGGCATCGCGATCGTGCCGGCGCAGCCGCTAGGTGCCCTCCGCGTCGTGTACCGGGAGCGCGGGAGCGGCATCGAGGACCTCAGCTGGTGGCCGGATGGCCGCGGGGTCGTGTTCTGGCGCGACCTCGTCTTCTCCCAGTCCATCGCCGCCGACGGGCTGCCCCTGGAGAGCCTGCGACTCGGCGGCGGCACGCCGCGGCGGCTGGTCACCGCGCTGGCGTACCCGTCCTGGCTCGCCTGGTCGCCCAGCGGTCGCATGCTCGCCGTCGTGGCCGGCGGCGACCGGCTGGTGTGGGGCGGCGACAAGGGGATCGCGCTCTGCCGCATGCCCGCGGGGGTCTGCCGCCGGCTCCCGCAGCCGGCGGGCGTCATCTCCTACCAGCCCGCGTGGAGCCCGCAGGGCGCGCTCACGTTCGTGCGCGCCCAGGCGAGCGGGCCGTTCGGCCCCGACCAGTTCAACGTCGCGGTAGGCCGTCTGCGGGCCTGGGACGCGACCCAGCGTATCTGGACCGACCCCGAGGGTGGCGCGACCCCGAGCCCGCTGGCCCCTCTGGCCAGGGGTGCGCTGCGCCCAGTGTGGACGCCGAGCGGGCTCCTCTACGTGCGCGACGACGGCCTCTGGCTGCTGGGCGACGCGGCCGGCCGGCCACCGGTCGAGGTCGCCGGCCCGCTCACCACGCCGCAGCCGGGCCTGAGCACCGGCTTCCCCGACGTCTACTACGGCTATCAGGGCTGGTCGCAGCTGTTCGCCGTCGGCCGCTGAGCCGGGCGCCGGCGCGGCTCTGGCCGGGGTCGATGTCGGGGTTGGTCAGGCGGGAGGAGGGAGGAGGTCGGCGACCGCAACGCGGCACTGGGCCAGGGACCGGGGCACGATGACGTCGCCCCTCTGGGCGTCGCGCCGGGCCCGGTACGCTCGGCCTCGGGGATCAGCGCACACGACGACGCGCGATCCCCGCACGTCCTCGACCCAGTACTCACCGACGCCGGCGGAGGCATACGCCGCGAGCTTGCCGCCGAGGTCGAACGATAGGGTGCTGTCCGCCACCTCGACGACGACCAGCACGTCGCCGGCGACCGGGAGGCGGCCGTCGTAGGCGGTGATCGGCGGGCGCAGCAGCGCCAGATCCGGAACCACCTCGGAGTGATCGTCGAGCTGGACAGGTGCCTGGATCCAGACCACGGCGGAGTCCCGGACCGCCCGCCCGAGGGTGCGGCTGAGCCTCGCCACCGCCACGGCGTGGGGCGGACCCATCGCCGCCATCTCCAGGACCATCCCGGAGATGAGCTCGAGGCGAGCGTCGGGGTCGATCAGTCCGAGCTCTCCCATCCGGTGCCAGTCGTGCACCGTGAAGGGGTGGACCCCGGGGGCCGTCCTGAGGACGTCGAGCTCCAGCATCTGCGCAGGAGTATCGTCCCGCGAACGCCCCGCGTCGAGGCGCGGGTGCCGGTGGGGCTGCCTGGGAGCCGAAAGCCGTCCCGAGAAGACCGCCGCCCGGGCTCCCTCCGGCGGGTGGCGACGCCGCGGCGATCGGGCGCTCCCGTGCGCGCCGCTCAGAAGACCGGGATCAGGTCGGCCTCGGAGAAGTCCGCCACCTCCTCCCCGGTGATGCCCACCTCGGGCATCGCCGGGAAGGCGATCCCGTGCTTCTCCACGATCGACTTCATCTTCAGCATCGCCTGCTGCCAGTTGGCGGTCTTCTGCTCCAGGGTGGCGACCCCGAGCCCGGCCCCGCGGGCGATCCCCTCCAGGCGCCGGTGGACCTGGGCGAAGTCGGGCGGGATGATCCAGAACTGGTCCGGCGGCTCGTAGAGGATCATGGAGAGGAAGACGAAGCCGGCGCGCAGCTGCCGGGTGACCAGACGCTTGTCGTCGGCGCCGAGGGTGGCGAAGTGCTTCTCCAGCATCCGCATGCAGATCGCCTGGTGGCGGGCCTCGTCCTTGCCGATGTTGCGGAACGCCTGCTGGAAGACCGGGTGCTGGCTGTTCTTGAACATGTGGTGGAAGAGGGTGGATGAGGCCACCTCGCCCATCAGGAATGAGGAGAAGAGGATCGCCAGCGGATACCGGTAGAGCGCCTGGCTGTAGCCGTTCCAGTACCGGGCGCCGTTGTAGTAGAGCCATTTGAGGTTGCGCTGGGCCAGCCGCTCCAGCTCGGTGCGGGGCTGGAACTGGAGCGGGCCGCCGGGCCAGATCCGCTGAATCATGCGCCCGCAGGTCTCCTCGTGGTTCTGCTCGTCGCGCACCACCGAGAACAGGCAGCGCCGGACCGGGTCCTCCTCGTGCAGCTCGTAGCTGCGCACCATCGCCTTGGCGAAGACGGGCGGCCCGGAGGCGTCGAAGTTGGCCAGCACCCCGAACCAGTACATGATCGCCAGCCGCTCCTCCTCGCTCCACTCGCCCGGGTCGAGGCTCTCCCAGGGCAGGTGCGAGGGGTTCCAGACGTCGCGCTTGGCCTTCTCGTAGATGTCGGTGAGCGAGGCGGTCTCCTCGCGCCACTCGATCGGGAAGATGTTGCCGGGTTCGATCTCGGGCGGATCGCCGAGGAAGTCGAGGACGATGTCCTCGTGCCG
>DAHUZL010000209.1 GCA_027306655.1 Candidatus Dormiibacterota bacterium | reverse complement strand
GGGCGGCCCTGCAGCCGGTGCTGGAGCAGATGCCGGAGGTCCAGTTCTACCCGGCCGGGAGCCAGGGACCGGAGGCGGCGGCCCGTCTGGTGCCGCCGCCGGGCTGGCACAACCTCGACCACCATGCCTCGGCGGGCACGGACGGCCCCCCGGGCGGGGCCTGACCGCCGCCCCACCCCGGGCGGTCGGGTCGGAGGGGCAGCGACCCGTCCCTGGGGGCGGTCAGGATCCGGGGGGACCGTCCGCGGCCTGCGTGCCGGCCCCGCCGCCGCCCCCGCCGCCGGCTCCGAGCGCGCGCGCCAGGGCGCGCCAGGCGGCGGCCCGGGTCGTCAGCCGGAACCCGATCGAGGTGCCCGGGCGGGCCTGCGCCAGCCAGCCCAGGTCGGCCGCGATCACCTGCAGTGGCTTGGGGTAGCCGCCGAGCGAGCCCCGATCGGCGAGGAGGATGAGCGGGAGCCCCTCGGGCGTGAGCTGGACCGCGCCGAACGTGGTCGCCTCCGAGGCCATCGTGCCGCTGACCGCCCGGCCGGCCGAATCCGGCAGCGGCGGCCCGAGGAGCCGCAGACCGGCACGGTCGGAGCTGGGGCTGACCACGAACCGCCGGCCGAGGAGGTGGGCGCGCGCCGCCGGAGCGACCCACTCCCACTGGGGACCGCGCAGGACGCGCACCGTCCCGGGACCGGCCGCCCCCAGCCGCGGTGGGGGCGGCGGATCGCCGGCCACGGCCGCGCCGACGGGCGCCGGGCCGACCGGGAGACGGTCGCCGGGCGCGAGCGGCCGGCCCGCGAGCCCGGGGAGCCCCCCCGGACGATCGGCGCTCCGGGAGCCGAACACGGCCGGCACCGCGAGGCCGCCCGCGACCGCGAGCCACCCCCGCAGCCCGGGTGGCGACGCATCCAGACGCACCTCGGCTCCAGGCCTCAGGGTAAGGGGCCGCCCGGCGGGCCACACCCGACCGTCCGCGATGGCGGAAAACCCGCCGGTGAGCGTTAGCCGGATCGGCCCGCGCTCCGCCCGCAGGGTCGGTCCCCGGCCGACGCACTCCAGCCCGGCGGCCGCCGGCGGATTGCCGAGCAGGAGGTTGCCGCGCCGGAGCGCCCACGGATCGAGCGGGCCGCCCTCGACCAGCCCGAAGCGGAGGGCATGGCGGGGGCAGCCGTCGACCACGAGGTCCTGGAGGCCGGCCCGGACCACGACCAGCTCGGGAGCGGGCGGGACCGGTGCGGTCACGGGACGGCGCCCGCGGGATCCGCCTCGAACTGGACCCGGTCGCCGGGCCGGAGGAGGCAGGCCTGGGCGAGCGTGGCCGCGCCGGGGTCGAACAGGGCGGCCCCGGTCCGCCCGATCAGCCGCCAGCCCCCGGGGGCGTCCGTGGGGTAGACGCCGGTCTGGCGTCCGGCCAGCCCGACCGAGCCGCGCGGGACGCGCAGGCGGGGGGTGGCCAGCCGGGGGACCGCCAGCGCCGGTTCGACGAAGCCGAGGAAGGCGAAGCCCGGCCGGAACCCGAGCGCCAGGACGGTGTAGGCGCGCCCGGCGTGGCGGTCCACGACCGCCTCGGGGGAGAGGCCAGTCTCGTCGGCGACCTGGGCCAGGTCCGGCCCGTCCTCACCGCCGTACCGGACGTGGATGGTCAGAGTGCGGGGGTCCTCCTGCCCCGGGGGTGCCCCGCGCCCGGGAGGCCCGGCCGCCGCCCGCTCCGCCACCCGGCGGACCTGGGCACGCATCCTCTGGGGATCGTCCAGGGACCGGGTGCGGTCGAGGGTGACCAGCACGGTCCGGAGCCCGGGGACCACGTCGACCACGCCCGGGAGGTCGGCCGCCAGCAGCGCCGCCCCCACACCCTGGGCCCGACCCACCGTCCGGAGGTCGGGCCGGTCGGGGCCCACCACCACCTCGAGCGCCAGCTCCCCCACCCAGCGGACCCGCGGCCGCCCGCTCCGGCCCGCCACGCCGGACCCGGTCAGCCGGGGGCGGGCGGCGGGGGGGCCAGCGCCGGCGAGTCCATCGCCCCGCACCCGATCCCGGCCGCCTCCAGGGCGGCGCGCACGGCGGTCGCGAGCTGGGTGGCGCCGGCGGTGTCCCCATGGATGCAGAGGGTGTCGCAGGGGACCGGGATCACCTGGCCGTCGGCCGCCTCCACCTCGCCATCGGCGGCCAGGCGCACCGCCCGCCGCGCGACCCGCTCGGGATCGTGGAGGACGCTGCCGGGCTCGGAGCGGGGGACCAGGGTGCCGTCGGGACGGTAGGCACGATCGCAGAACGCCTCCCGGGCGACCGGCATCCGGCACGCCACCGCCGCGCGCTCCATCTCGCTGCCCGCCGGGGCGACCAGGGTGACCGGCTGGCGACAGCGACGCACCCCCTCGACCAGGGCCTCGGCCACCCGGCGGTCGCGCTCCGCCTGGATGTACAGGGCGCCATGGGCCTTGACGTGGCGCAGCGGCACCCCGGCGGCGCCGGTGAAGCCGAGGAGCGCCCCGATCTGATAGAGCACGTCGGTCGCGATCTCCTCGTCGCCGACGGTCATCGCGCGCCGCCCGAAGCCCACCAGGTCGGGGTAGCCGACATGGGCGCCGACCCCGACGCCGTGGCGGCGGGCGAGCTCGACCGTCGCCGCCATCGTCCGGGGGTCGCCGGCGTGGAAGCCGCAGGCGACGTTGGCGGACGTCACCAGCGCCATCAGCGACGCCGTCTCCCCGAGCCGATAGGGGCCGAACGACTCGCCCATGTCGCTGTTGAGGTCCACCTGCCGCCCCGGCGCCACCCTCCCGCTCCTCGATGCCCGGCGGCGACCGCCGCCCCGGCGAGTCTACCGCCGCGGCCGGGGTCGCCTCGCCGGAGCCAGCCCCTCGACGGGCGGGTGCTAGACTCCCCGGGCAGCCGGGGCGCGGAGTGGTAGGGGAGGAGGTGGGCCATGAACGGTCATCGCAAGTCGCAGGCGGCGCGGATCGCGGGTGTCGTCGGCCTGGCGGCCGCGCTGGCGGCGCTGAGCAGCCCGGCGGCTGCCCAGGGGGCGCGGGCGGCGGCGGCGGGTCACACCGCGACCCTGGCCTTGGCGCCCGGCATCACGCCCAACTACATCTTCCCGCTGGTGCCGGGAAGCAACTTCTCCACCGCCAACGTCGAGCAGTTCGAGTACCTCAGCTACCGGCCCCTCTTCTGGTTCGGCCAGAATGGCGTCCTGCGCTACAACCCGACCCTCAGCCTGGGCAGCCTGCCGCACTTCACCACCAACGCCGCCGGTGACACCGTGGCCACGATCACCCTGGGCCACTGGCGCTGGTCGGACGGGAGCCCGGTCACCACCCGCGACGTCCAGTTCTGGATCAACCTGCTGAGCGCCAACAAGACCGACTACGGGTCCTACGTGCCGGGGGCGTGGCCCGACATCATCAAGTCAGTGCACTACGCCAACGCCAGCACCTTCACCGTGACCTTCAACCGCAGCTACAACACCGACTGGCTCTTCTACGACGAGCTGAGCCAGATCATCCCCATCCCCCAGCAGGCCTGGGACAAGACCTGCACCGGCTGCACGGTCGGCAATTCCGATCTCACCCATGCCGGCGCCGTCAAGGTCTACACCTACCTGAACGGCCAGGCCAAGGATCTCGCCACCTACGGCAGCAACCCACTCTGGAAGGTGGTCGACGGTGCCTGGGCGCTGTCCAGCTACGTCCCCAGCACCGGCTACTCCGCCTTCAGCCTCAACCGCGGCTACTCGGGGCCGATGACGGGGTCCATCACCCGCTTCGTGGAGCTGCCGTACACCAGCAGCGCCGCGGAGTTCAACTCGCTGCGCGCCGGCGGCGTGGACGTCGGCTACCTGCCCTTCGAGGACCTCTCCCAGCGCGGCTACCTGGCCGCCCACGGCTACGCCCTGGCCGACTGGCAGACCTTTGGCATCAACTACTTCACCCTCAACTACAACAACCCCACCGACGGCCCGATCGTGAAGCAGCTCTACTTCCGGCAGGCGCTGGAGAGCCTCATCAACCAGCCGGCGTACATCAAGGACATCTTCCGCGGGCACGCGGTGCCCACCTACGGGCCGGTGCCGATCAAGCCGGCCAACGCCTTCGCCTCGCCCCAGGAGCAGGACAACCCCTATCCCTTCAGCGTGGCCCGGGCCCAATCCCTGCTGAGCGCCAATGGGTGGACGGTCCACGCCGGCGGCACCTCCACCTGCGCCCGCCCCGGTGCGGGGCCGGGACAGTGCGGGGCCGGGATCGCCGCCGGCCAGGGGCTCACCTTCACCTTCCAGTACGCCAGCGGCAGCGTCCAGCTGGCCCAGGAGATGGAGGCGCTCCGCTCGTCGGCGTCGGAGGTCGGAATCCAGCTCGCCCTCTCCTCCGCCCCCTTCGACACCATCATCGCCACCGCCTTCGGCTGCAACACCGCCAAGCACTCGGGCTGCCAGTGGCAGATCGAGAACTGGGGCGGTGGCTGGCTCTTCGGCGTCGACCCCTACCCGTCCGGGGAGCAGCTGTTCAAGACCGGGGCCGTCTCCAACAACGGCGGCTACAGCAGCGCCGTCAACGACGCCAACGTCGTCGCGTCGCAGACCCAGCCGGGGCTGGTGCGGCTGTGGACGTACGAGAACTACCTCGCCCGCCAGCTGCCGGTGATCTTCACCGCCAACCAGGTCTACCAGATCACGATGGTCCGCCGGACCCTGCACGGGGTGGTGCCCCAGGACCCGATCCTGAAGCTCACCCCGGAGAGCTGGACCGTCTCCGGCTGACCGAACGGGCCGCCGCCGTCCCGGTCACGACCGGGGCGGCGGTGGGCCCGGCGCCGGGCAGGGCCCGGTCCGGCGCAGCCGCCACCCGCCGGGGACGCGGACCCACCGCGCCGGCACCACAGCGGCGGCCGCGGTGTCGAGGATGGCGCGGTCGGCGACTAGGTGGGCGCGGACGGCCCGGCCCAGGTCGGCACCCCGGCTGGTCTCGTCGGCCACCTCGGTGACGAGGTCGAGCGCGAGCGGGTAGCGGGTGCCCCGCCCGCGGTCGCCGCCGGCGCGGGCGCCACGGGTGGCGGTCCGGCGGGCCTGGAGCGGGAGCCCCTCCACCGGGCGTGACGGGAACGCCGTCGGGTCGAGCCCTGCGCCGTAGCGCACGTACCCCTGCCACAGCGCCCGGTGGCGCCGGAGCAGGCCGGGGTCGGCGCGGAACTCGCGCGCCACGGCGGAGTGGACGGCTGCGGTCCAGCCGGTGGCGCGGTCTCCCGCGGGGTCGGTCTCGCCGATCACATAGAGGAGCCCGGGCGGGAGGGTGTAGGCGATCGGGAAGTAGGGCGGCGAGCTGCGCCCGGCCAGCGGCTGCGCCCACACGTGGTCGGGGACCCCGTGGTCGTCCACCAGGCAGTCGGCGCCCAGCCGGCCGAGCAGCCGCGCCCGCGGCCGCGCCTCGCCGAACGGGCTCTGCAGCGGGCGGGGGCTGCCCCCGAACTCCTCGCCCACGCCATTGAAGCGGGCGGCGTGAAGCTTCCAGGTGGGGTGCCGGCGGGCCAGCCGGCGGTGGACCAGGGCGCCGTCGGGATTCTCCAGGGGCAGGCAGACCAGCACGGCGCCGGGCCGCCATCCCCGGGCCAGCTCGTGGGCGAGGGCGAGGTGGGCGCCCGTCGAGCTGACCTCGTTGGCGTGGTGGCCGCCGACGAGGAGGACGGTCGGGCGGAGCAGGGCCGCCTTCGCCAGGGAGCCGATGGGGAGCGGCCAGGGGAGGGCCGCCATCGCCGCGATCGGCCGCCCCAGCGTCGAGCGCCCGGCGATCCAGGCCGCGACCGCGGGCCCCTCCCGTACCCGCGCCAGGTTCGCGGCGATCCGACCGGGATCGGGGAGCCGCTCCGGATCGGGGCGGACCCCGCGGGGCGCCACCCCCGACCCGGCTCGCGACGGCGTCCAGAGCCAGCGGCGCCCCCGCCGGTCGAGCGACCGCAGGCGGTCGAGCGGCGCGGGGCCGGAGCGGCTCCCGGGTGGGGGCTCCCCGCCGTTCCAGTCCACCGTCAGCGTCAGCCCCTCGCGAGCGCCGCGCGGGAGCGCCACCTCGGTGAGGACCGGCTGCGGCTCGGCGACCGTGAGCCCGGCCGTGCCGCCGTCGACGATCCGGGCCTCGAGCTGGGTCGGCCGCCCGGGGCGGGCGCGGACGTCGGGAACCAGGACCAGTCGGCCCCCCCCCGCGCGCGCGGCGCCGTGGGTGCGGAAGTACAGCTCCTCGTGAAGCTCCTCCAGCGGAGAGAACGCCCCGGTGCCGTCCTCCGCGTCCGGCTCGCTGACCGTGACCCGGAGCTCGATCCGCACCGCCCGCCGGCGATGGGCCAGGGCGAGCGCGCGGGGGAGCACCTCGGCCTCGAACAGCTCGACGGCCGCGACGTGGTCGGAGGCCACCGCGATCTCCCTTGCGGCGGCGCCGGGGCGGTGGAGGCGCAGGCCGCTGGTCTCGCTGCGGTCGCCCGGGTAGGCACCCCCCGCCACGGTGAGCGGCCGGAACGTCAGCGTCCGCTCCCCCCGCGGCGTCACGGCGGTGAGCCGGAAGGGGGCGAGCGCCCCGCCGCTCGTCCCCGACCGCGCCACCGTCACCGTGACCCTGTCGGGGGCGATCCTGAGCCGGGCGGCGAGCCGCTCCAGTCCGCCCAGGGCGGTGATCGCCCACGAGGCCGGGCGCGCCCGCGGTCCGCGCGGCACCTCGAGCCGCAGCGCTGTGGCCCCCGACCCCGTGAGCGCGTCGGCCGCTGTGTCCCTGAGCCACCCGGCCGCCTGGTGATACGCCGGCGCGGCGAGCACGAGGCGCGGGGGGATGCCCAGCTCCCGGGCGATCGCGGCGGCGAGCCGGGCCTGCTCGCGGCCGGGCTCGGAGGCGAAGCACTCCACGCGCGTATATGGGTCGCCGCCACCCCGCCGGCAGCGCCCCGCGGCGGCGACCAAGCGCTCGCCCTCCCATGGCGCGACCGCGCGTACCCGGGTGGGGGCGATGCCCCCGCCCGCTCCCCCGACCGGCTCCGGCCACCGGACCCGATCGGCGAGCTGCTCCAGGGGATCCTCGACGGCGAGCGGGTCCGCCAGCGCCAGCCGCTCCAGCAGGGCGGCGGCGGCGCCGCCCTCCAGGCGGGCCGCGCCCGCGGCGCCCCGGCGGATCCGGGTGGGACCCCCGCCCCGCGCCGGCAGGAGGAGGTCTGCGGTGGCGGCGCCCGGCTCACCCGGGCGCAGCCCGAGGGGGCCGTCCCGGAGCCGGTCGGCGCCGAGCTGGAGACGGGCGACGAGGTTGGCGGCGGCGCAGACGACCGCGGCCGGGACCGCGTCGGGGAGGATGAGGCGCGGGGGAGGCTCGGCCCCTCCCGGGAGCAGGGATTCCAGGCGGAACGGCCCCGGCTGGTCGCGCCCGGCCCCGGCCCGGGAAGTCCCGAAGGCACGCCACCGTCCGCCGCCGGAGCCGGGCACCCACGCCACGGCGCGCCCCGACGACCATGCGACGGCGGTGGCCTGGTCGAAGCGGCCCGACCGGTCCCCCGCCAGCGCCCGCAGGAGCCGGGTCACCGCCGGGGCCGCCCCGCCGACCTGCCAGAGGGGGGCGTCCGCGGCGGTCCCGACCGCCCACGCCCGCGTCCCGGAGGGCCACGCGGTCCCATCGTCCGGGTCGGCGGGGGGCCGGGACGGGGCCGCGGCCGCGATCCAGATCGTGGGGCGCCGGGGATGGTGTGGGGGCGCCCCGGCGACGGATACCGGGAGCCGGTCGAGCACCGCCGCCGGAGCGGCGAGCCGAGCGGCGAGGTCGAGCGCCCCCCGGAGGTCGCGGGCGGTGCCGCGCCGGTCGAGCACCAGCCGCGTGCGCAGCGCGGGCGCCCCGTCGCCGACCGCGCGCAGCGGCGGGCAGACCGCGCCCCAGGGTGGGACGGACGCCACCCTCAGGCGGCGGGGATGCCGTCCCGCCCCATCGGCGAGACGGCGACCCCGTCGCGCCCGGTGAGGTCGGGGGCGGCGACCAGCTGGTCGGCCTCGATCCACCCCTCCGGGGCGG
>DAHUZL010000208.1 GCA_027306655.1 Candidatus Dormiibacterota bacterium | reverse complement strand
CGCCCCTGGCCGCCGCGGTGCCGCTGGCCGCCGCCCCGCCCCCTCCCATCTGGACGCCGAGCCCGAGCGGCCCCAGGGCCGCGGCACCGGCCCCCACCCCGCCCGCGCCCCTCACCCCGCCCGCCCCCTCGATGTCGGCGGTCGCGGCGGCGTCGCCATACCTCCCGAGCACTCGGCCCTACCCTCCCGGGAGCGCCGGCCCGTCGCGTCCGGCCGGGCCGATGGCGAATCCGGAGGCCGCCCCGGCTCCGCCTCCGCGCACGGGGGCGGCCGCCGCTTCGGGGGCGGGTCCGCCGGCCGCCCCGGCCCCCCCGGGCACTCCAGCCGCCCCGGGCTCTCCGGCCGCCACTCCTCGGCCCACGGTGCAGAGGGCCGACGGGGTGCGACCGGCAGAGCCGACGGCGGCGGTGGGCGCCGCCGGCGCGACGGCGGCGCCCACCGCGCGCGCGCCGCGCTCGACGGAGACGGCGTGGGGCATTCGGATCTCCCCGCGCCTCCAGCAGGTGCGCCAGCGACGCATCGCCAGCCGCCAGGCGGAGGTGCCGTCGATTCTGGCCCAGCTCCTCGAGGCGGCCACCCGCGACCTGGCGGCCGTGCTTGGCCGCGGCAAGGGCCAGCGCGCCGCCCGTGCGGCGCGGCGCGGCGCGGCGCCCGACCCGGCCGAGCTGCGCCGGGTCATCGATGGACTGTTCGACGGCCGCCGCCCCTGGGAGGCGGCCGCCCTGGTCGCGCGCCTGGCGGCGGACGTTCCCTCCCCCGCGGTGAGCGACGCCGCCTGCGCGGTCGGGGAGCGGTGCCGCGACGGGCACGAGCCCGAGGCGGCCCGGGCGGCCTTCCTCAGCGCCATCCTGGCCGACCCTCCGTGCGAGCGAGGATGCTGGCAGCTGGGCGCGCTGGCATTCGCCCGCAAGGACCCGAAGGACTCCGCTCGATGGCTGGAGTTCGTGGCCCGCCTGCTGCGCGCTCGGGTGGCGGACCAGGACGCGCTCGCGGTCTACCGGCAGATCGCGACGCTCACCCCGAGCCGGCGGGACGTCCAGGAGCTGGTGCGGGTCGGCTCGCTCAACGGCGCCCTCCCGGACTGATCGCCGCTCGACCGATCCCACGGACGTGGGGCGCTTGCGGATCGAACATCGGTTTGGTACATTTGTGCGACGATGGACGCAGCGCTCCGACGCCGGCCGTGGGCCGCCCGCGGGCCCGGAGATCCGGCCGTCCCGGATGCCGCCGAGGCCGCGATCGCGGGGTCGGCCCGCTGGGCGGGGGTGCTGGAGCGGCTGGGCGGCGAGGGACAGGTCGTCCTCGACCACTGGGAGCCTGCCCGTGCCGCTCGGTACGGCCCGGTCCCGGGCGCCCTCGACCCCCGGCTGGTCGAGGCCCTGCGTCGGCGCGGGATCACCCGCCTGTACCGCCATCAGTCGCGGGCGGTCGAGGCCGCCCTGCTCGGCCGCCATCTCACCGTCGTCACCCCGACCGCCTCCGGCAAGACCCTCTGCTACAACCTGCCGGTCCTCGATTCCATCCTCGCGGACGACGCCAGCCGCGCTCTGTTCCTGTTTCCGACCAAGGCGCTGGCGCAGGACCAGCTGGTCGAGCTGCAGCAGCTGGCGGATGCGGCCGAGATGGTGCTCCGCACCCACACCTACGACGGCGATACCCCCCCATCGGTGCGGGCGGCCCTGCGCGACGCCGGCCACGTGATCCTCACCAACCCGGACATGCTCCACACCGGGATCCTGCCCCACCACACGCGCTGGGTGCGGCTCTTCGAGGCCCTCCGCTATGTGGTCCTCGACGAGCTGCACACCTATCGCGGCGTCTTCGGCAGCCACGTGGCCAACGTGATCCGCCGCCTGCGGCGGATCTGCGCCTTCTACGGCAGCCAGCCGACCTTCATCACCTGTTCGGCCACGATCGCCAACCCGGTCGAGCTGGCCGAGCGCCTGCTCGGCGTCACGGTCGAGCGCATCGACGAGAGCGGCGCGCCGGCGCCGGCGAAGCGGCTGGTGGTGTGGAACCCCCCGGTGGTCCAGGCGGCGCTCGGCATCCGGCGCAACGCCGCGCTGGAGGCACGGGCGCTGGTCCCCGCGCTGGTGCGCAGGGGGACGCAGACGATCGTCTTCGGACGCACCCGCCTCCAGGTCGAGATCCTCCTCAACTACCTGCGCCGGGCGCTGGCGGAGCCGACCGCGGAGCCGGACGGGGCGCCCCCGGCGCGGGTGCGCGCCTACCGCGGCGGCTACCTGCCGCTGGAGCGGCGGGCGATCGAGGCCGGCCTGCGCGACGGCACAGTCCGCTGCGTGGTCGCCACCACCGCGCTGGAGCTGGGGATCGACATCGGCCAGATGGAGGCGGCCGTCCTGGTCGGCTACCCGGGGACCATCGCCAGCACCTGGCAGCAGCTCGGTCGGGCCGGACGGCGCGGCCGTCCCGCCCTGCAGCTACTGATCGTGGGCGGGGGGCCGCTCGACCAGTACGTCGCCACCCATCCCGAGTTCCTGCTCGAGCAGCCCCCCGAGCAGGCGCTCGTCAACCCCGACAACCTGCTGGTCCTCGCCGGGCACGTGCAGGCAGCGGTGTTCGAGCTTCCCTTCACCGATGGCGAGCGGTTCGGCGGCGTCGACATCACCGACCTGCTGCGGCTGCTGGCCGAGGAGGGGATGGTCCATCATGCCGGGGGCCGTTGGCACTGGAGCGCGGACGCGTTCCCGGCGGAGGCGGTCGGCCTGCGCTCGGTGGCGTCCAGCAATGTCGTCATCATCGACACGTCCTCACCGCCGGCCCGCCCCTCGGGCGGACCGCAGGGGCCCTGGGCGGGCAGCGGGGGCGGCCGCCCCGGCAGCGGCGCCCGCATCGTCGGGGAGATCGACGAGTGGGCGGCCCCGCTGACGGTCCACGACGACGCGATCTACCTGCACCAGGGCCGTCAGTACCACGTCGAGCGGCTTGACTGGGAGGAGCGCCGCGCCTATGTCCACCCGGTGGCGGTGGACTACTACACCGACGCCGAGGTGCGCGTCAGCCTCCAGGTGCTGGACTGCTTCGCGGGCCCGGAGGCGTGTCCCGGCGAGAGCGCCGAGCGGGCCCACGGCGAGGTGCGGGTGAGCTGGTTGGCGGCGATGTACCGCAAGGTTCGCTTCCTCACCCACGAGACGGTGGGGGCGGGGCCGATCGCCCTGCCCGAGCGGGACCTGCACACGACCGCCTACTGGTGCGTGTTCCCGGCCGCGGTGGCGGCGCGCGCGGGGCGTGCGCTGGAGCCGGGGCTGCACGGGCTGGCCCATGCGCTGGAGCAGGTTGCCACCCTCACCCTGATGTGCGACCGTCGTGACCTCGGGGTCGCCGCCCAGGTCCGGGCTCCGGTCCACCGGCTGCCGGCGCCCCCACCGGCGGCGGCGGCGGAGGAGTTCATCGCCGGTGGCCGCCGGGACGGCCCAGCCCCGGCCCCGGCCGACACCGACCGTGGGCCCCGGGGGCTGGCCACGATCTTCCTGTACGACGCCCATCCCGGCGGGGTCGGGCTCGCCGGCCGACTCTTCGAGCTCCACCCGCTCCTGCTCGCGCGCGCGGCGGAGCTGCTGCGGCGCTGCCCGTGCCCGTCCGGGTGCCCGGCCTGCATCGGCGCCGTCGCCGGCGTCGATCCCCAGGTGAAGGCGATGGCGCAGACGCTCCTCGCCGCGTCGGCGGCGCCGGTCGCGCCGGCGGCGACCGGGACGGCCCTCCGGCGCGCCCCGTCCCACGAGCCGAGCCGGGACGGAACGGCGAGGGAACCGCGGTGATCGCCGCCCTGCGCCAGCGCCTGCGGGCGCTCGCCGGGGAGGGGGCGGGGGCGGGCCGGGTGCGGGCGCTGGGCCCCGTGGCCGGCCGCCGACCCCGGGGGATCGCGGGCTCGTTCGGGCCGCCGCCCCAGCATGGCGGGTGGGGCGCCGGGGCCGGCGCGGTCCCTGCGCCCGCCCGAGGCCTGGCCCGGCTCGGATTCCATCTCGACGAGGGCGTCCTGGTTCGCCGTCTCGTCGTCCGGGTGGGCCAGCAGGCCGCTGGGGGCCTCGACGCCGTTGCGCCGGAGGTGGTGGCCCTGCTCGCCGGCGACCTCGCCTGGGCGGCCGCCGACCCCGCGGCGGTGTGGTACTTCGACACCGAGACCACCGGGCTCGCGGGCGGCACCGGGACCATCCCGTTCCTCTACGGGTGGGGACGGCGGATCGCCGGGGGGATGGAGCTGGAGCAGTGGCTGCTGGCCGACCTCGGCGCTGAGGAGCTCCTGGTCGATCGGGCGCTGCGACGCCTCGCCGGCCCCGGCGGGGTGGTGACGTTCAACGGCACCGCCTACGATCTGCCCCTGGTGCGGACGCGCGCGATTCTGGCCCGCCGGGAGCGGGACTGGCGGGGGCCGCTCCATCTCGACCTCCTCCCCCTGGTGCGGCGCCTGTTCGGGTACCGCCTCCGGCGCTGCACCCTCGCCGAGGTCGAGAGGCAGCTGCTGGCGAGCGGTCGCTCCGACGACCTCGCGGGGTCCGAGGTGCCGGAGCGGTACCGGTGCTTCCTGCGCGACGGGGACGGGTCGCACCTGGCCGAGGTCCTGACCCACAACGAGCGGGACATCGTGAGCCTCGGGCGGCTGCTTGCGGTCCTCGGCCGCCAGGCGGCGGGAGCGGTGCAGGAGCCCGGCGACCACCTCCCGCTGGCGCGCTTCTACGAGGCCCGCGGGGCCACCGCCTCGGCGCTGCGCGCGTACGCCACGGCCCTCGATGTCGTCGCGCCGCCGCTCGACCGGGTGTCGGCCCGCCACCATGCCCGCCTGCTCCGCCGCGAGGGCCGGCCGGCCGAGGCCGCGGAGCTGTGGCGGATGCTGTGGGAGCGGTGGGGGGACCTCGAGGCGGCCGAGGCGCTCTGCGTGGACCACGAGTGGCGGCGGGGTGACCTGGAGGCGGCCCTGGGCGTGGCGGAGCGAGCGCTCGGGGTGGCGCCGCCGGCGCTGGCGGATCGGTTCGCCCGCCGGATCTGGCGCCTGGAGCGGCGCCGCGGCCGTGGCTCCGCCGCCCGGCGCCGGGACGCGGGCCCTGAGGGGTCGCGGGCTCCGGCAGTCCCCCCGCCCTGGAGCGCCTGGCTGCCCGGCGGCGCCTCCTACGAGGCCTGGCAGGCGGCCCGGCGTCGCCGCGCGCCCGCGACATCGGGGACTTGGGCCGCCCCGACCACCGCCCCGCGCGAGGGGGACCGCCCGGTGGCGCTCTCAGCCTGACCGCACCGGGGCGTCGGAGCCGACCCGCCCGGGGGACGGCCGGCTGGCCGTGGCCATGGGCCGCCACCCGGGGTTCGGGCTCATCGGGTGTGGCGGCCGGGCGTGCGCCGCCGGCCCGGCCGGCCAGCGCCAGGCCCTACGGCGCGCCCGGCTCAGTGCGTGCCCAGAGGGAACGCGGTCAGCCAGGCCCGCGCATTGCCCTCGTGCTCGGTCGCCAGGGTGTCGGGGTTGCGGCCCCGGACCACGCCCATGTGGTATCCGAGCAGTTGGAAGGGAAGGGTGAGCAGGATCGGGGCCACGTACTCGTCGAACTCCCCCTCAAGGTGCCACGCCTCATCGGCCACGTCCCTGAGCCCCCCCACCGAGCCGTACTCGACCGCCAGCGTCGGCGAGCCGGCGGCCCGCGCCGCCCGGAGGGCATCCCTCACCCGCCCATTGGCCTCGCCCGCCGCGGCGATCGCGGCCACCAGTCTGGTGGCGCTGAGCAGCGAAAGGGCGTCGTGATGGAAGTCGCCCGCCCGATACGCCTTTCCCACCGAGAGGCTCTGCTCCTCGATCTTGAGCGTCCCCTCCCGGGCGCTGAAGTAGTTGGGACCGGAACCGACCAGGAAGACGGAATCCACCTGGGACGTCCGCTGCGCGAACCGCTCGACCGCATCACCGAGCGCGTCGAGAAAGGCATGCCCGGCCGCGGGCAGGGCGTGCAGCGACCGATCCAGGCACGCGGCGGCCGGCGGCGAGGCGGCCAGGTGCCGAGCCACCAGGGTCTGAACCAGGATGCGGGTGCTGACCACCGATATGCAGGGACCGCACCCCTGGTGCGTGACATACACGATGGAGTCGTCGCACTCGTCAAGGATCGGGCTGACATCGGTGTTGGTCAGCGCGACCGTGAACAGCCCCCGTTGCCGCGCCTCCCGTACCGCTGTGAGCGTCTCGATGCTGCCGCCGGTGCCGGAGTGGGCGACGAGGAGCGTGTGGCCCGGGTCCACGCGCGGGAAGTAGTGGACCAGCTCGTACGACTCGATCGCGACCGCGTCGAGCGACGAGAAGTGGGACCAGGTGGTGGCGCCGTGCATGGCGGTGAAGAACGCCGAGCCGCAGCCGGTGAAGATCACGCGTTCGATCTGGCGCTGGCGGATCACGTCGGCGATCCGCGCGGCATCTCGGTCGAGGCGATCGAGGATCTCCTGCCACTGATCGGGCTGGCGTCGGATCTCGTCGAACACGAGGTAGGGGTGGTGGGAGCGAACCTCGGACGACTCCCGAATCAGGTACCAGAGCGGGGTGCGCCGCGCCTCGTCGAGCAGCCAGCCGGGGACGGGGTCGTCGGCCGTCGGCAGCGGCTCGCCGGGGTGACGTTGCAGCAGCGGCTGAACCCAACGGGGGAGCGCGTTCGCCATCGTCTAGACCTCCTCAATCTGTGCACAGTCCGCTTCCAGGTCGGCAAGCAGCTCGCCAGGGTCACCCAGGCCCTGGTCGCCCCTGGCGTGGACCCACCGTGCCAGGCGATTGCCGAGGGCGGCCGAGCGGGGGGCGTCGAAGCCCCGCATCAGTCCATACACGAATCCGGCATTGAAACAGTCGCCCGCCCCGACGGTCGTGTGCTGCCCGGGCGGGAAGGGATCGGTCGGCACGCGCCAGGCCAGGCGTCGCGGGGCCGTGGAGACCAGAGCCCCGCGTGACCCCATCTTGATGGCCACGGTCGAGATCCCGGCGCGGTGGAGCTGGTGGACCCCGTCGGTCATCGCGCGGCACCCGGTGAGGCCCTGGAGCTCAGACTCGTTCATGGTGAGGTGCATGCGAGGGCCCGCCATACAATCCAGGTGGTCAAGGCCCGGCCGTTCGAACAGCGACGGGCCCAGATCGACCAGGACCCGGATCTCGGCATCGTGGAAGGCGGGCAGCCACCGCCGCAGCCCCGTGGGGTCGGGAAAGGGGCAGGCCGCGACGACCAGGAACTCGGTGTCCGCCTTCGGCGCGGGCGCGCCGTACTCCCGTGCACCCGGGTAGAAGAAGGACAGGCGGCAGCCCGCGCCGTCGGTCGCCACGCAGTTCGTCGAGGTCGTCCCCGCCACCGCGCCGAGCACCTCGACGCCCGCCCGAGTCAGCTGCTCCAGGGCCCACCCGCCCCACACATCCCGGCCGAGCGCGGTGTGCAGGCGGACCGCGAGGCCGAGCTGGCCGAGGATCGCCGCGGTTCTGCCGGCGTTGCCCCCGACCCGCAGACGGGCCGAGTGACCCGTGACCGCAAGGCTCGCCGGACTGAACTCGGCCGCGGTCCCGAGGGGGAAGCGGTCCGTGTCCACGAGGATGTCGGCGGTGGTGTTGCCCAGGACGTCGACGGTCATCGCCGGGTCCGCGCCCCCGCGGACGGCCGGGGAGCGAGCGTTCGCTGGCGGCAGGAGGCCCCGAGCGTTCGTCGCGCGGATCGGGCGGGGGCCGGGCTCCGAGGCGATCCGCCGGCGGCGTGCGCGGGCGGCTGGCTCCGATGGGCAGTGCGATTCGCATCGGGGCCGGTGGCCGTGCGCGGCGGGCGCCGCCGGCTGCCCGCGACCATCGGCGCGAGTATACTCCCGGCGCTCGCTCGCACTTTGGTGACCCGCGCCGCGCGGCGGGCTGTGGCGATACCCGCGGCTGCGGGTCCGCAGCCGGCGGTGGGGGGAGGGGTCGGTCGGGCCACGCACCGGGCCCCCGGGCGCGCCCGCGACCCAAGATCCGGCTGGGGCGCCGCGCCCGGCACGCCTCACCGGCCGAGGATGTGTGGCGCCCGCCGATCCCGCGGCCCCACCCCGTGCGGGGCGATCCACAGCCGACTCGCCGCATTCTGAACGGATGCCGTTCGACCGATGGAACCCCTGGTTCGAGGCCAACCGAAGCTGGTGCGATGAGCGGGTCCCGATCCATGGGGCGTCGGACGTCTACGGCGTCGCTGCATACGGTGAGGGCCGCTCCAGCCTTGAGCCGTTCGAGTCGGCGGCTGGGTGATCTGGCCGGGTGCTCGCTCCTCCACCTTCCATGCCACTTCGGGCTCGACACGCGGTCGTGGGCGCGGCCCGGCGCCGCCGCACACCGGCGACATCCGGGACTGGGGCCGCCCCGACCACCGCCCCGCCCGAGGGGCACCGCCCGGTGGAGCTCTCGGCCTGACCGTGCCGGGGCGTCGGCGCCGGCCCGCGATCACCCGTGGGGGCGCGGGGGCTTCGGCCGACGCGGGCCGTCTCCGTGGGGGCGGCCGCCGCCCGGATCGGGCGGCGGCGGGGGCACCCTGCCCGGCATGAGGTCGTGGAAGAGCGCCTCCGAGCCCTGGCGGAGGAAGAGGAGCTGGATCCGGAGCAGGGGGTCCCTGGCCGCCGCCGCCACCCACCGCTCCGAGGCCGCTCGGAGCAGGCGCAGATCGCCGATCGAGCCGCCCTGCTCGTCCAGGAGCGATCGGATCAGCGACATGAGGAGGAGGTCGTGCCGGGTGAAGTGGCGCCGGCCGTGGGGACCCCGGGTCGGCCGGACCACGCCCAGCTGCTCCCAGTAGCGCAGGACCCGGGGGGAGACCCCGATCGCCGCGCTCGCCTCGGCGATCTGCCGATCGCTGGCCGGCCCGTCCGCCTCCGAGGGGGTGCCCGCCGACCGTCCCTCTTGATCACAAGATGATGTCATTGGTTACAGATCTCTCGTTCTTAGCATAGTCGTATATTTGACGTGATCGTGATAAGGTCAGCATTGCTCGGTGGGATCTTCCTGGTCACCGCGGTGGCGATCATGGTGCGCCCCCGGGGGATCGGCGAGGGATGGGTGGCGATCGGGGGAGCGGCGGTCGCCCTGGCGACCGGCCTGATCCCGGCGCCGGCCGCGGCGAGGGGCCTCGTCGCCACCCTCGATGTGCTCGCGCTCTTCGCGGGGCTGCTCCTGCTCTCGGGGTCGATGGCGGCCGCGGGGGTGTTCGACCTGCTGCTCGGGGGGGTGGCGCGCTGGAGCGGCGGCAGCCCGCGGCGGCTGCTGGTGCTGTCGTCGGCGGCGTGCGCGCTGGTGACCGCCACCCTCTCCAATGACGCCAGCGTCCTGCTCCTGGCTCCCGCCGTCCTCCGGCTGGTCCGCCGGCTCGGCCTGCCGCCGGCGCCCTACCTGCTGGCGATGGCGTTCGTCGCCAACAGCGCCTCCCTGATCCTGCCGATGGGCAATCCCGTCAACCTTCTGGTGCTTGACCACGCCCACCTCCCGGTCGCCCAGTACCTCATCCGAGTCACCCCGCCGGCGCTGGTCGGGACCGGGCTGCTGCTGTCCGCGACCGCTGTGGTCGCGAGACGGCTGCCGCAGGGGCCACTGCCGATGCCTGGCCTCGCGGGCCCGTCGGACCGTGCCCTGGCGGGCGGCCTGCTGGCCGCGGTCGGTCTGCTCGCCGGCCTCGACGCCGCCGCGGCCGTGCTGGGCCTGCCCCTGGGCGTCCCAACCCTGGCGGTCGGACTCCTCGCGGCGGCGATGGTCCGGACGCGCCGGCCCGGTGGCGTCCGCGCCCTGCGCGACGGGGCTCCCTGGGCCCTCCTCCCGCTCGTCGCCGGGCTCTCCGTCCTCGGCGGCGGGCTCGCCACCCTGCCGGTGCTCGCGCACGCCACCACCGCGATCGCGGGCCACGGCGCCGGTCGAGGGACGGCGCTTGCCGTCGGGGCCACCACCGCGGCGCTGGCGGCCGCACTCAACAACCTGCCCGCGGCGCTGCTCGTCACCGCCGGGCTCGGCGCGGCACATCACCTGGGGGCGCTGGCCCTGCCCGTGATCGCCGGGGCCGACCTCGGCCCCAACCTCGCTCCGATGGGATCGCTATCGACCCTGCTGCTCTTCGCGCTCGCGCGCCGTCAGGGGGTGGGTGCAGGCTGGAGCGGGTTCTGGCGCCAGGCCCTCTGGGCGGGCCCGCTCAGCCTGGTGCCGGTCCTCTGGCTCCTCACCGGCTGACCGCGGGGCCCCGATCCGGATGGCGGCCCGGGGTCAGGACGTGCCCGCCGCGACACACGACGTGGTAGGTCCGGCCGCCGGAGACCACCGTGCTGACGACGGTGCGCCCGTCCACGCTTCCGGTGGCCGACACGCTCCTCCCACTCAAGCCGAAGGGCCCCCAGCCGCCGCTGAAGGTCGCGGACCGGCCCTGGCAGCCGATGCTGGGGACCATCGTGGGGACGAAAATCACACCCAGGATCGCCAACCCACCCAGGGCCCCGGTCAGGCTCGCGACGGCACGGGCGAGCGCTCCGGCGCCCCCTCCGGCCATCACCCGGGCGCGAAGCGCGAGGGCGCCGCCCGCCAGCAGCAGCACCCCGATGGGGTCGAGGAGCGCTAACGCGCCCAGCGTCAGGCCGGCCACGGCTCCGGCGCTGAGCAGGGCCAGCCGGAGGGTGCGAGACCGGGCGAGCCCGCCCAGGACAGCGGACCCGACCAGGGCGCCGAGCAGGACCCCGACCGCGCCCGGGAACGGCACCGAGCTGCTGCCGCCCTGCTGCCACACCACCGCCAGGTAGAGGGCGAGCGCGGCGACGTAGGCGAGCGCCGCCAGCAGGGCCAGCCGGCGTGCCCGGCCCGCCCGCTCAGCCGTCGAGCCCATGCGCCGCCAGGTGGGCGGTGAACCCGCGAGGGGTGAAGCCGAACGAGCGCTCGACCGCGTCCAGTGCCGTGGTCTGGTCGAGCGTGAAGAGCTCGACCGCGGCCGCCGTGAGTGGCGGCCGGGCCAAGAGAGCGGTGAGCAGCCGGGCCTGCGCCCTGGCGACCGCGACCGGGAGCGGGATGGTGGCGCGGCGCCGCCCGATCGCCCGCCCGATCGCCTGGATGATGGCGCGGAAGCTGACCTGCTCGGCGCCGCCAACCGGGTGCGCCCGCCCCAGCAGCTCCTCGCGGTCGAGGCACAGGGTCAGGCAGGTGACGACGTCCTCCACCCACATCGGTTGGAAGCGGGTGCCCCCGCCGCCGATGGCCGGCACCAGCGGGAACCTCCGGGCGAGCGCGGCCAGCTCTGCCACGAACGGGGCCCCGTCGCCGAAGCACACCGACGGCTGGACGATCGCGTGGGGGATGCCGCTCTCCCGGACGGCCTCCTCCATTCCCCAGCGCGTCGCGAGGTAGCTCCCCGGCCGCCCCGGACGGGTCCCGAGCCCCGAGAGAAGCACGACACGCGTCACCCCGGCAGCCCGGGCGGCGGCGACGAGGTTGGCCGTCCCGACCCGGTTCACGGCGTCGTACGCCCCCCGGTAGGGCTCCTTGCGGTTGGCGACGATGGCGGCGGTGTGCACCACCGCCGTGGCTCCGTCGAGGGCCCGCTCGAGGGTCGCCGGCCTGGTCACGTCGGCCATCACCACCACGGTCCCGTCGAGGTGAGGGGAGCCGTCACCACTGCGCACGATCGCCCGCACCGCTCGCCCCTCGGACGCCAGCCGCCGCACCAGGTGACGGCCCACGAAGCCGCCTGCGCCGGTGACGCAGATCACGGGAGGGGCCCGGTCACGTCGCCGATCCCACGGTCCCGCCGCCGAAGAGCTGGTCCGCCAGCGGGGCCAGCCGCGCAGCCGTCTCGAAGAGCGACGAGGCCGGCGTCCGGTCGCCGTCGAGATGGGCGACGGTCTCCATACCGAAGTACATGGCGACGATGGCGAAGGCCACATCGCGGACGGGGAGGAGCGTCCGGAGAGGCGTTCCCCGGAGCATGCGGGACACCACCTCGGTCGCGAATGCGACCCAGGGCTCCATCCGATCCACGATCGCGCGGCCCAGCTCCGGTGATGACGAGCCGCCGGCGGCGATCTCTTGGACCACCGCGACGTGCCCGTCGGCGAGGTCCTCCTCGTACAGCCCGCGCATCACCCGGACCAGGTCGGAGATCGAGTCGACCCCCGCGAGCTGCTCCCGGTACCGCCGCAGCCGGGTCTCGCTGGAATCGTCCAGGGCCGCCAGGAGGCACGCGTGGACGCTGCCGAAGTGGTAGAAGATCAGCGCCTGATTGAAGCGTCCGGTGCGGGCGATGGCTCGGGCGCTGGTGCCGACGAAGCCCTCGCGCTCCAGGGTCTGGCGCGCGGCCGCCACGATCCGCTGCCGGGTGCCGGTCGAGACCGGGGCGGGCCGACCCGCTCGCGGGCGCGGCCGGTGCACCTCGGCTGTGATTTGAGCGTCAGCTTTGAGCATATGATCAAGGTATCACCGCGCCCGCTCCCTGTCAAGGGCCCAACCGCGATCCGAAGCCCGGGTCGGGCCGGCTGCTCATCCTCCACCCGGATCGGCCTCCGCGTTGACCAGCGGCGGGACCGTGGTCTGGAGAATCGGTCACAGGGGCTTTGCCGGCAGCGCGCTCGTGCCGTCCCCGCGGCTCGGATTGCCCGCTGCGGGGAGGGCTGGCGGAGGACGGTGACGTGACCGTCGCGCGCAAGGTCGTTGAGCACTCTGACGATGGAGGGGGAGTGGGGTCGTGGTCACCGCCAGGTGGTGAAGGGTGAGAGCGCTGGCTGACCATGGGCGGGGCCACATCACGACGCGATGGCGGCGCCGAGCCACGAAATCACCGCCAGTCTAT
>DAHUZL010000118.1 GCA_027306655.1 Candidatus Dormiibacterota bacterium | reverse complement strand
CGGGAACCGAGCCGCCCGGGGGCGGGGCCGGGGCGGGCCCGGTCGCCGGCGCGGACGACGGCCTCGCCGGCGGGCTCGGCATGGGGCTCGGGGCGGGGGTGCGGCGCTCGGAGGGCTGGAGACGCCGAACGAACGTCCCGAGCTCGCGGCGGGCGATCGCCTGGACCCCGGACTCGGCGAGCGGCCCGGCCGCCCGCAGCCATGCGGAGAGGGCGGCCGCGGCCCCGGTGCCGGCCCCAAGCGTCCGCGCCGCCAGGACCAGAGCCTCCCGCTGCGCCGCACCGGGGGTGACCAGGAGCGCGCCCCGGCTCGCGGCCGGTGCCCCCGGGTCCGCCCCGGCGCCGGCCAGCAGGGGGAGGAGCAGCCGCCCAACGGCGATCAGGTCCTCCGCGGCGCGACCGCCGACGCCCCGATCGCCGGTCCCCGGGACGCCCCGCCGCGGCCCGCCGCGCGGACGGGGCAGGGCGGCGTCGGTCACCTGGACCCGGCCCTCCTCGTCCACGAAGACGTTGCCGGCGACCATCCCGCCGTGGTGGAGACCGGCGCGGTCCAGCTCGACGAGCGCGCCGAGCACGCCCAGACCGAGCACGGCCACCTGGCTCGGCGTCAGCTCCACGATGGAGCGGAGCCGGCGCAGCCCCACCCCGGCGGCCAGGTCGCGCACGACCCAGAGGTGGGTCCCCACGCTGATGACCTCGCGGAGCGGGACCAGGTGCTCGCCGACGCCGCCAATCAGCCGCTGCTGGTCGGCCAGGGTCGTCCGCCGGATCGCGGCCCCAGCGGGCGGCACGATCTTCACCGCCACCGCCGTGCCGTCGGCGAGGCGCCCCCGCCAGGACTCCCCCGCGCCGCCGCGTCCGAGGCATGCCTCCAGCCGGGGGGCGTCCCGGTCGGCGGGGCGGAACCCCGTGGCGGGGTGGGGCGTTGTCTTCGAGTCGGTCACGGTCCTGGGTATAGAGTGAGGCTCACCGGCATCCGGCGAGACCGGGTGGGATGGATCGTCACGGCGGACGTGGGGAGACGGGTGTGTGGTCTGCGGGTTTCGGGATCGACCTGGGTACGGCCAACACCGTGGTCTGCCATCCACGGCGTGGCATCCTGCTCAACGAGCCATCGGTCATGGTGGTTCCGACCGACGGCGGACGCGGCCGCCGTCCCCTCCTCATCGGGCACCGCGCCCGCGAGCTGACCGGACGCACCCCGGTGGGGATGCTGACGGTGCGGCCGATCCGGGATGGCGTGGTGACCGACCTGCAGACCGCCCGGACGTTCATCATCGGCATCCTCCACCAGGTCACCCGGCGTCCCTGGGAGCGATTCCGCCCCCACGCCGTCACCGGAGTTCCGGCGGGCGCCACCGGTCTGGAGCGGCAGGCCCTCACCGAGGCGGTGGAGGAGTCCGGCGCGGGGCGGGTGGACCTCATCCCCGAGCCGATCGCGGGGGCGGTCGGCAGCGGGATCGACCCGCTCGAGCCGCAGGCCCACATGGTGGTCGACGTCGGCGGTGGCACCGCCGAGGTGACCGCGTTCTGCTTCGGCGGGATCCTCACGACCCGGTCCTGCCGGGTGGCCGGCGATGAGATGACCATCGCCCTCTACCAGTACCTGCGCCAGGAGCACCAGCTCCTGGTCGGCGAGCTCACCGCCGAGGACATCAAGATGCGCTTGCGCAACGGGCACACCGGAGACGGCGCCCTGATGGTGGAGGGGCGAGACCTGGTCAGCGGGCGCCCCAAGCTCCTCACCCTCGCGCCCGGCGAGGTCGCGGAGGCGCTCCGCCCCACCGTCGACGGGATCATCGAAACCCTCGCCAACGCGCTGGAGGACCTGCCGCCCCAGGCGGTCGGCGACATCATGCAGCACGGCATCCTGGCCTTCGGGGGCGGCTCGCTGCTGGAGGGGTTCGAGACCCGCCTGGAGGATGCCTTCGGCTTCAGCGTGCGGCTGGCGGAGCGCCCCCTCACCTGCGTTGGCGAGGGCGCCGCAGCCTGCCTGGGCAATCCGCGGATCGTCAGCGCCTACGCCGGCGTGCACGGCTGAGGCCGATCCGAGCGCCGCTCACACCGGAGCCCGGACGGGACGGCAGCGAGCGCTGGGCGGCGGGGCGCACGGGGGCGGGGACCGCCGGGCGCGGCCCGGGAGGGGGGCCGTGACCCTCACCCGGCGGGGGGTCGGGCGCCCGGTGACGCGGAGCGGGACGGGGGCGGGCGGCACCACGCCGGGGAGCGGCGGCGGCGGCGCGGTGGCGAGGATCTGGCGCTGGTGGGCAAAGAAGTACTGGAGGATCTCCCTGGCCGCCGGCTGGCAGGTGTAGTACCCCTCACCGCCGCCGCGGACCATCACCACCACCACGATCTCCGGACGGCGCATCGGCGCCGCCGCCGTGAACCACGCGTCGGGGCCGCCGTGGGGCGCCGACGGGTCCTGGGCGGTCCCGGTCTTGCCCCCCGCGTCCAGCCCCAGCCCCAGCAGCATGGAGGCCGTCCCCTGGGTCACCGCCAGCCGCAGCCCTGCCCGCACCGGCCCCAGCCGGGCGGCGAAGGGGAGCGCCCGGGCGGGCGGCTGGGGGAGCCGCCGGGCGCCGTCCCCGATGCCCATCGCCAGCCCCAGGCGGGGGGTCACCAGCCGACCGGTCACCGTCGCCGCGGTCCAGCGCGCCACCTGGAGCGGGGTGGCGGTGACGTAGCCCTGGCCGATGCCGAGGATGACCGTCGAGCCCGGGTACCAGGTCGCCCCCAGCCGGCCCACGGTGGCGGGGCTGCCGAGGAACCCCGGGCTCTCGCCGGGAAGGTCGATCCCGGTCGGCTGGCCGACCCCGAGGGCGCGGGCGACGGGCACGATCCGGGACGGCCCCAGCGCCACCGCCAGCTTGTAGAAGTACACGTCGTTGGACCAGGCGATCGCCTCGGTGAGGTCCTGGGGGGGCAGGGTGGTCCAGCTGTGGTAGGTCTGGCCGTCGTAGGCGAACGTGTAGCCGGTGGGGATCACCGCCTGGGGCGGGATGGCGTTGTCGGCCCCGTCGGCGGACGCGACCACGAGCTTGAACGTGGACCCGGGCGGGAGCGCGCTCTGGGTCGCGTGCTCGAGCAGGGGCGACCCGGGCGCGCTCAGGGTGCGCAGCAGCGGCAGGCTCTCCACCGGCGGCCCGAAGACGTTGTCGTTGTAGGCGGGCAGGCTCGCCATCGCCAGCACCTGCCCGGTCCGCGCGTCGAGCACCACCGCGGCGCCCTGGTCACCGGTCTGGGATCCCGGGAAGCTGCCGTCCATCGCCTGCTGCAGCGCCCGGGTGGCGACGCGCTGGAGCCCGAGGTCGATGCTGAGCGCGATCGACCGGCCGGCCCGGGGTTCGATGGTGGGGCCGAGGGCGATCGGCTCCCCGGCGGGATTGACCAGGATCGCCTGCGACCCGAACGTCCCGCTCAGCAGCCGGTCGTACTCGAGCTGGAGCCCGGCCCGGCCGACCAGCGAGCCGGGGGGGAGGAGGCCGAGGCGGCGGACGTCTCCCGGCGATTCCACCCCGGTGTAGCCGAGCAGCGGCCCCAGGAGCGCCCCGTCGGGGTACACCTGGCGCTGGGTGGCGGTCACCAGCACCCCGGGGATGGCGGCCTGCGCGATCCGCCGCCCCAGCGCCACCGGGACCGCCGTCACCAGCGGGGTGGCGAAGCCGCCCCCCGGCGGAGGCGCGTCGAGGGCGCGGCGCAGGCGGGCCGGAGACCGGCGCAGAAGCTGCGCGAGCCGGGTGAAGCCGCGCGAGCCGGGGCGGAGGATGCCGGGGATTCCGAGAACCTGGTCGGCGGGCACGTCGGCGGCGATCACGACACCATGGCGGTCGGTGATCTCCCCGCGGGCGGGGGGAAGGGCGACATATCGGGTCATCTCCTGGATCGCCGCCTGGCGCAGACTGGGGCCGTGGAGCGCCTGGAGCCGGTAGGTGGCGGCCCCCAGCCCAACCAGGAGCGCCACCAGCCCGGCGGCGAGGCCGCGCACCAGCCGGGGACGGTCGCGCAGCCGCCAGGGCAGCCGCCAGAGCCGTCGCCGCTGGGCGTCCGTGCGTGACCCCATCACCAGGCCGAAGGCGACCAGGTGGGCGACTGCGGCGGTGCCGCCGTAGCTGACGAGGGGGATGGGGATGCCGGCGAGGGGCCCGACGCCGAGGTTGCCCGCGATCGAGATGGCGGTCTCGGTTCCGACCAGGACGGCGAGGCCGCCGGCGATGAGGGCGCCCTGGCGCGTGCGGGCGCGGGCAGCGGCCCGGACCAGCCGCCAGAGCAGCACCGCCACCGCCAGCACCAGCGCCGCCGCCGCCACCAGCCCCCACTCCTCGATCAGGCTGGCGAAGGCGAGGTCGGTCTCGCGGGCGGGCAGGTAGGCCGCGAGCAGGGCGTGGAGCGGCGATCGCATCGACCCGAAGAGGCCACCGGCGGCGATTGCGAGGTGGGCCTGCAGCACCGTCCAGGCTGACGCGCCCGACCCCGCCCCGCCGCCGAGGAAGCCATGGAGGCGGGCGAGCTGGTACGGGCGCAGAAGACGCAGGCCCAGTGGCACCGCCGCGACCGCGCCCAGCGCCAATCCCATGAGCCAGCGCCAGTCGATCCGCGCCAGCACCAGGACCGCGCCCAGGATCACCCCGAGGAGGAGGGTGGTGCTGAGGTCCGGCTCCATCAGGGTGAGGCCGATCGGCACCGCCGCCAGCCCCAGCGCCAGCCCGATCCGCCGGGACGCCGCCAGCTGGGGCCGGCTGCACACCTCGGCGAGCACCAGCAGCAGGCCCAGCTCGGCGAGCTCGGACGGCTGCAGCACGAACGAGCCCACCACCAGCCAGCGCTTGGCCCCGAAGGCGGTGACCCCGTGGGCCTCGACGGCGAGGAGCATCAGCACCGCGACCGCGTAGATCGCACGGCCGACCCAGGTCCAGCTGTCCCGCCGGAGCCGCCAGGCGGCGACGCAGCACCCCAGGCCGATGGTGACGATCAGCGCCTGGTGCAGGGCCAGGCTGGCCTCGCCGAGGGCGGCCAGGTTGAGCACCCCGAGGGCGGCCAGGGTCAGCAGCGCGCCGAGGAGCGGCAGGTCCAGCGTCGGGTGGGCCGTCCGCCCCGCCACCACCGGACGCGACGGCGCGCGGACCGCGCCCGGCTGACGCGAGAGGCGGCGCGGCGCGCGGCTGCGCTCCATGAGACTCCACCCGCGGGGCGGTCGGCTGTGTCACGGTCACCGCGATCCCGCGCCCGATCCATGCTAGCGCACGCGCCGACAATCATCGCCGGGCGAACGCCATCCCCACCCTCGGGTAGACTGCCCCCCTGTGCAGGGGCCGCCGCCGCCGGACGCGGACGCCGCCCACATCGTCCTCGCCGAGGACGAACCGATGATCGGCCGCATCCTGGAATTCAAGCTCCGGATGGAGGGCCACCGGGTCACCTGGGTGCGCACCGCCGCCGCCGCCGAGGCGCTGCTGCGCGGCGGCGGGGTCGACCTGCTCCTCAGCGACATCACCCTCGATGAGGACGGCTGCGCGCTGGCGGCTCGCGCCCAGGCGGCGGCGTGGCGCCCCCGCGCCGGGGTGGTGCTGATGGCGGAGCAGCGCGACGCCGGCGCCCAGGCCCGGGCCCGGGCGACGGGCGCGACGGTGCTCCTGAAGCCGTTCAAGCCCACGGTGGTGGCGGCGGCGCTGCGCCGGGTACTCGACCACGGTCGGCCCGGTCCGCCCGGTCCGCCCGGTGCCTGAGGCCGGGGCCGCGGTCAGCGGAGGCGGCTGAAGAGATCGTCCTCGGGCGCGCCGCCGTCGGGCCGGCGGACGTCGAGGCTCTCGGGGTCGACCAAAACGAACGCCTCCCGGCTCATCTCGGCACGGAACGCCTCGGCCGGCATCCGCAGCCACAGCCCGTTGTCGGACTGGCTCGCGTGCGCGAGCAGCGCCTGGCGCTTGCGCTCCACCACGGCGGCGATGTCGACGATGACGCCGAGGTCCTCGTCGGGGGTCCCCGGGGGCGGGTCGGTCGGCGGGCCGTCCTCGAACCAGCTGGAGAGGTCGATGCCCCAGCGGGTCGCGGTGGCGATCCAGTGGGCGAACCAGGACCGCGGCCAGGCCGTGTAGCAGAGCCGCACCGGCCGGCCGGCGGCCCGCACCGCCGCCACCGTGACCCGGTGGGCCTGGATGTGGTCGGGATGGCCGTAGCCGCCTGTGGGGTCGTAGGTGATGACGACCTGGGGACGATGGAGCAGGAGCAGCTGGGCCACCCGCTCCACCGCGGGCCCGGGTGGCGCACGCCAGAAGCTGTCGGGATGGTCGTTCTCCGGCCACCCCATCATCCCCGAGTCCCGGTACCCCAGCTGGTGATGGACGCCGACGCCGAGGATGCGGCACGACCTCGCCAGCTCGTCGGCCCGGAGGCGGGCCACGGCCTCCGGGTCGTGCCCGGGGTCGTGCGGACCCACCCCCCCGGGGCCGTCGCCGAGCTCGCCCCCGGTGCAGGTGACCAGCACCGTCCGCACCCCCTCGTCGCCGTAGCGGGCGAGCACGCCCCCGGTGCCGGTGACCTCGTCGTCCGGGTGGGCATGGACGGCGAGCAGGGAGAGCGGGCCGGTCACGAACCGGCGCCCACCCGGTCTCCGAGCGCGCGCAGGCGCTCGAAGCTGTAGATCCCGGTGCGATGTCCGTCGCGCCAGACGGCGCCGATGGCGTACTGGCCGACCAGCTCGATCGTCACCAGCTGGTCCTCGCCGGGCCTCAGCTCCGGCTCCCGGTCGAACCGCCCCGGCCGGCCCATCTCGCCGTGGCACACCGCGCAGGGACAGGCGCGGCGGAGCACCGCGAAGGGGATGCGGTGCTCCTGGCCGTCGGCCCAGCTGACCACGAGGGCGAGCGCCGCCTCGTCGTACGCGAAGGCGGTCGGGGTGTCCCGGGCGAGCGCCGCCGACGACGTCACACCGGCCAGCCTACCATCGGGGCGCGGGGCCGGACCCGCCCCGGCGTATCCTCCCCGGCCATGGACGAGACCCGCTCCGACCCGATGCGGACGTCGCCCGACCTCGACCCCGGCACCCCGATGGACCGCAACCTCGCCCTGGAGCTGGTGCGGGTCACCGAGGGGGCGGCGATGGCGGCCGGCCGGCTGATGGGACGCGACGACAAGATCGCCGCCGACCGCGCCGCGGTGGAGTCGATGCGCCGGGCCCTGTCGTTCGTCGACATGGACGGGGTGGTGCGCATCGGCGAGGGGGAGAAGGACCAGGCCCCCATGCTGTACATCGGCGAGCGGGTGGGCAACGGCAATCCCCCCGCGGTCGACGTCGCCGTCGACCCCATCGACGGCACCCGCCTGGTGGCCCGCGGCCTGCCCGGCGGGATCGCCACGGTGGCGCTGGCGGAGCGCGACTCGCTCTTCCAGACCCACTGCGCCTACATGGAGAAGCTGGTGGTGGGCCCCGGGGCCCGGGGCGCCATCGATTTGCGCCAACCGATCGCCCGCAACCTGGAGCGCATCGCCCTGGCCGAGGGCCGCAACGTCGCCGATCTCACGGTGGTGGTGCTCGACCGCCCCCGTCACGAACGCCTGCTCGCCGAGATCCGCGCCGCCGGCGCCCGGGTCAAGCTGATCACTGACGGCGACGTGGCGGGCGGGGTGATGGCCGCGCTCCCCGACCGCAGCGGCGTCGACGTCCTGGCCGGCATCGGCGGCGCTCCCGAGGCGGTGCTGACGGCCTGCGCGGTGCAATGCATCGGCGGTGACATGCAGTGCCGGCTCTGGCCCCGCGACGAGGAGGAGCGGCGGATGGTGGCGGCGGAGGGCCACGACCCCGACCGGGTCCTGACCCTGCCCCACCTCTGCAGCGGCCACGACATCTTCTTCGCCGCCACCGGGATCACCGACGGGGAGATGCTGACCGGGGTGCGGTTCGCCGGCCAGGCGGTGCGGACCTCGTCGGTGGTGATGCGCTCCTACAGCGGCACGATCCGGTGGACCGAGTCGGTCCACGACCTCCGCCGCCTCCGCCAGCGCCCTCCGGTGACGATGCCGCCGGGGTGAGCCGCGGCGGTCACATCCCGGGGGCGGCGTCCTCCAGCCGGAAGCCTGCCTGCCCGGCGCCGCAGTTGGGGCAGGCGGCGGGCGGCTCCAGCCCCCGCTCGGCGGAGCCGCAGCGGCCGCAGACCCACTGGTGGCGGGCGAAGAACGTGACCAGGTCGGTGCGGGAGATGAGGCCCACCAGCCGGTCGTTGTGGACCACCGGCAGGCGGCGGATCCGCTCCTCGAGGAGCACCGCCCCCGCCTCGGTGAGGGCGGCATCCTCGCCGATGGTGCGCGCGGGCGCGCTCATGATCTCCCCGGCGGTGCGTCCCCGCTTGCCGATCAGGTCGGACTCGCTCACCACCCCGACCACCTCCAGGTAGTCGTTGACGACGGGCAGCCCGGTCACGTGGTGGCGATGGAGCAGCTCCGCCACCTCCGCCACCGGCACCTCGGGCCCGACCGTGATGACGCTCTGGGTCATCACCGCCCCCACCCTCGGCGTCACGACCGTGACCGGCACCTCGCCATCCTCCCTCCGCGGCCGCGGGCCAGAGGCCGGCCGCCGCCTGGATCCCCCCCATGGTGGCGGGCCACCGCCCCGGCCGCAATGGGGCGGCCGCGGCCGCCGGCCCGCCCCGGCGGCCGTCTGGTACGCTCGGAGGCTCGGGGAGACGGGTGAGCGCCCGCCCGGGTCGAGGGAGGTGGTCATGAGCGAGGGGGCGAAGGCCGCAGTGCCGGCGACGCGCGGGGCCCGGTTCAACCCCTCCCAGGACGAGCTTCGCGAGCTGACCCGGGCGATGCCCACCGCGCGCCGCACCGCCTACGACAACTACAACGTCCAGACCACGGTGCAGGCGCGCAGCAACGCCTCCACGGTGATCATCAGCGACCACCCCGAGCTCCACTCCGACCGCACCATCCCCACCCTTGAGGGGGCGCGGATCGCCGCCCTCCAGGAGGACTACCTGCACGGACGGGAGGTGGTCGTCATCGACGGCTACATCGGCAACGACGAGGGCTTCCGGGTGCCGGCCCGGCTGGTGATGGAGCAGAGCCACGCCAACATCGCGGGGATGCAGGACCATCTCCTCTTCGACGGGCCCGGCACCGGTCCCGATTTCGAGCCGGAGCTGACCGTCCTGTACACGCCCGGCCTCTCGGCCCCCGGCTATCCCGATGACCGCTGCATCGCGGTCGACCTGGAGCGGGGGGTGACTCGGGTGCTCAACTCCGACTACTTCGGGGAGTCGAAGAAGAACCTGCTCCGGCTCTGGAACGTCGTCGTCTACGACCGCGGCGGCCTGGCCATGCACGCCGGCTGCAAGGCGATCCCCACCGCCCGGGGCGAGCAGACGCTGCTCATCGTCGGCCTCTCCGGCACCGGCAAGACCACCACCACCTTCACCCGTCAGAACGAGAGCCGCCCGGTGCAGGACGACTTCATCGCGCTGATGCCGACGGGCAAGGTCTACGGCTCCGAGAACGGCTGCTTCGCCAAGACCTACGCGCTCGACCCTGGGGACGAGCCCACCATCCACCGCGCGGTCACCTCCCGGGTGGCGTACCTGGAGAACGTCTCCCAGCAGGCGGTGGACGGTCCCTGCGACTTCTTCGATGAGCGCCACACCCAGAACGGCCGCGCGGTCTTCCCGATGGACGCCCTCGGCTGGTCGCGCGACGCCCGCGACCTGGGCCCGGTGCGGGCGCTCCTCATCCTCAATCGCAACGACAGCCTGATCCCGGCGGTGGCGCGCCTCTCCCCCGACCAGGCGGCGGCGTATTTCATGCTCGGAGAGACCCGCGGCACCGCCGCGGGGGGGGCGGCCGAGGCCGGCCGGGCGCTCAGGGTCCCGGGCACCAACCCGTTCTTCCCCCTCCTCCACGCCCAGCAGGGCAATCGCTTCCGGGAGCTGCAGGCGAGCGGCGGGTTCGCGACCTACCTGCTCAACACCGGCCGAGTCGGGGGCGGCGACACCGATCCCAACGGCAAGAAGGTGCGGATCGCGGACTCGTCCGCGATCGTGCGCGCGATCGCCGAGGAGACGATCGCGTGGGAGCCCGACCCCGACTTCGGCTACGACGTCGCCGTGGGCGTCGCCGGCGTCGACGACGGGGAGCTGCTCCAGCCCCGCCGGCTCTACCAGCGCACCGGCCGGATGGACGCGTACCGGGAGCTGGTGGCGCGGATCAGGGCGGAGCGCCTCGCCTTCCTCTCCAGCTTCCCCGGGCTCGATCCCGCCATCGTCGCCGGCCTCGACCGCTGAGGCGCGGCGGCGCGTGCCCGGCGGGGACGGGACGCGGCCCTCGAAGCAGGAGTACGCCTGCCTGCTGGCGCTGGCGGCGCGCACCCGGGCGGACTGCCTCGGCCGCCGGGTGGGTGCCGTCATCGTCCGCGAGGACCGGGTCCTCAGCACCGGCTACAACGGGACACCGATCGGGATGCCCAACTGCTCGGAGGGCGGCTGCCACCGCTGTGGCCAGCGCGACACCGGCCCCTACCCGGTGGGGGGCGCCTACGACCTCTGCGTCTGCGTCCATGCCGAGCAGAACGCCATCCTGGCCGCGGCCCGCTTCGGCCAGTCCACCCTCGGGGCCACCCTGACCACAACCCTCCGGCCCTGCTTCGGATGCTGCAAGGAGGCGCTCCAGGCCGGGGTCACCGCCGTGCGCTACCTGGACGAGTGGCAGCCCGCCGCCAGCGAGCGGGACCCCGGGCTGCAGGTCCAGTACGCCAGCCTGCGGGCCCGGTTCACGGTGTTCGAGCCGATCGTGGTGGATCTCCCGCGCCTTGTCCGGTTCCTCGGCCCCGGGGCCGACCCCGAGCCCGGCTGAGATGGCGCCCGCCGACGCCGACGCCGACCGCTGCGAGGCCCCCGCGGTGCGCGGTCGATGGCGGGTCGCGGTCCTCACCGTCAGCGACCGCTGCGCCGCGGGGCTGGCGGAGGACCAGAGCGGCGCCTGGCTGGCCGCGCGGGCGGGCGACCTGCCCGGGGAGGTCATCCGGCGCGCCTGCCTCCCCGACGAGCCCGACCAGGTCGAGACCTGGCTGCGCGACACCGTGGATCGGGTCGGGGTGGCCCTCGTGCTCTGCACCGGCGGCACCGGGCTGCATGCCCGCGACCGCACCCCGGAGGCGGTGCGGCGGGTGGCGGATTACGATGTGCCGGGCTTCGGCGAGGCGATGCGAGCGGCCGGCGTGCAGCACACCCCCCACGCGATCCTCTCGCGCCAGGTCGCGGTGGTGCGGGGCCGGTCGCTGATCCTCGCCCTCCCCGGCGCCCGCCGGGCCGTCGAGGAGAGCCTGGCCGCCGTCTGGACCGCCCTCCCCCACGCGCTCGAGATGGTGGCGGGACTGCCCGGCTCCAGCCTGCCGGCCGCCCACGAGCGGGGGCGCGAGGACGGCGGCTGAGCCGTCTCCGGTAGGAGCCCGGCCGGCCGTCGCGGAGGGGGGCGGGCGGTGACCGCGGCGGGCTCGACCGCGGGGGACCCGATCACGCCGCTGGAGCGCTGCTTCGAGGTGGAGGGGCTGCCGCAGTACGCCGAGGTCCCGAGCCGGCTCCGCCGCCTCTACGGGGGGGGGATCGGGTTCCGCCCGCCGGTCCTGGTGGGCAACGCGGTGGCGTCGGTGGACGGGGTGGTCGCGCTCGGGCCGGGACACCCGTCGGCGGGCTCGATCATCAGCGGGCACGCCCAGGCCGACCGCTTCGTGATGGGCCTCCTGCGCGCCTGTGCCGACGCCATCCTGATCGGGGCGGGCACCCTCCGGGAGACGCCGGGGCACCGCTGGACCGCGGAGCAGGTCTGCCCGTGGGCGGCCCCCGAGCTCGCCGCGCTCCGGCGGGCGCTCGGCCGATCCCCCCGGCCCCCCCTGGTGGTGGTGACCCGCTCCGGGTCCCTGCCCGGGGGCCACCCCGCTTTGGACGGCGACGCGGTGGTCGCCACCACCCGGGCCGGGAGGGCGCGCCTGCGGGCGGAGCACCCCCGGCTCAGCGTGCTGCCCACGGCGCCTGCCGACCACGTCGACCTCCCCCGGCTGATGGGGCGGCTCAAGGCGCGCGGGTGGACCACGGTGCTGTGCGAGGGAGGGCCCATCCTGATCGGCGAGCTGGTGCGGGCCGGGCTGCTGGACGAGCTGTTCCTCACCGTCGCCCCGACCCTCGCGGGCCGCCGCCCCGGCCGTCCACGGCCCGGCGTCATCGACGGGCTGGAGCTGCTGCCCCGACACCGCGCGGCGCTGGCGCTCCTCGGCGTCCGCCGGCACGGCTCGCTGATCTTCCTTCGGTACTCGATCGGGTCCGGCCCGGTCGCGGGATCGCCGCGCGCCGGTCGGCCCCCCACCCGGCCGCCGCTGGCGCGGACCCCGCCCACGACGTAGACTCGACCCGCGATGGCAGCCGGTGCCCGGGCCCGTCGTGGCGGCCGGGTGGCGCGGGCGGCGCTCGTCCTCGTGGTCCTGGCGGGGGGCGCACCGGCGGCCGCGCCGGCCGCCGCCGCCGTCGCCGCCGCTCCCGGCCCCTCCTCCTCGTCGGCCTGGCTGGCCGGCGTCCTCGATCGCGACATCGCCAACGTCGACCGGGCGATCCGGACCCGGGACCCGCGCCTGGTGGCGGCCACCGAGAGCGGGGCCTTCGCGCTGGACACCTACGACAACGTGGCCTGGGAGCGGCTCAGCGGCCGGCGGCTGCCCCTGGAGCGCGCCCCGGTGCGCTGGTCGATCCGCTCCTACAGCTACACCGCGGCCCCGCGCTACGACTTCGCCGCCGCGGATGTGAGCGGCCGGGGAGGGGTCTCGATCGCGGAGCTGGTCGTGCTCCAGCGACGGGCGCCCCGGGGGCCCTGGCTGATCGACTACGCCCTGCCCTTCTTCCGGGGCGACAGCCTGCCCCGCTTCGGCGCCCCCGCGGCCATCATCGGGTGCGCCGGGTGGTGCATCCGGCTGACCGAGGCCCTCGATCGCTACTGGAGCTCCGCCACCGCGACCGCCCCGCCCCTCGGTGACCTCGCGGCCGGCCCCTACACCTCGCAGCTGGACCGGTCGAACGCGGCCTACATCGCCCGCACCAGCACCCACCAGCACGAGCGCATCACCGACCTCTTCTCGCAGTCGGCGTCGGCGGTTCCCTATGTGATCGCGACGGGGCGGACCTGGATCGTGGTGGACGCGGCCGACGCGGTGCTCCGCTACGCCAGCCGGGTGGCTGGCGACGCCTTCTCCCAGAACGCGGCCCGCACCATCTGGCCCGCCTACCTCGCCCCCGGACGCTACGGCACCGTCGCCGACGTCAGCCAGGCCCAGTACGCGGTGGTGCTGCATCGGGTCGCGCCCGGGAGCGAGCAGGTGGCGGCGATGTCCTTCGACCTGGTCGCCACCACCGGGACCGCACCGCCCCAGTCCGGCGCCACCCTGCCCACGGCGGGGCCCGCGGGCTGAGCGGCCGCCGGGGACGCCTCAGGGAGCGTCGCCGGACAGAAGGGTGCGGGCCTGCAGCGCCACCGTGAGCAGCACGCGCGCCTCGGGGTCGTCCAGCCCCATCCCGGTGGCATGCTCGATGGCGCGGATGCGATAGGCGAGGCTGTTGATGTGGAGGGAGAGGGCGCGCGCGGTCGCGCGCCGGTTCCACCGATGGCGCACCAGCGCCTCCAGCGTCACCAGCAGCGGGGCCGAGCGGCGGGCGCCGGGGTGGAGGACGGGGCCCAGCGTCTCGTCGACGAAGCGGGTCACCGCCTGGGGGTCGCGCACCTCGAGGAGGAGCCGCAATGCCCCCAGGGAGCGGTACGACACCACCTGGCCGCGGCCACCGCTGCGCCGCACCAGCCGCAGCGCCTGGCGCGCCTGGTCGTGCGCGAGCGGGAGGTGCTCCGCGCCCGCGGCGAGGTTGCCGATCCCGACGGAGAATGCGGCGTCGCGCTGGAGGCGGTGGAGCAGCTCGAGGATGGCGGTCCCCAGCTCGGTGACGCGGCCCAGGTCCAGGTGGGGGTCCGGGGCGCCGAGGGCGGCGGCGCCCTCCTCGGCATCGTCGGCGGGCGCGGCGGGAGCCAGGATGAGGAGCGACGTCGGGCGGGTCACGACCAGTGCGCCGGCCGCCCGCCGCCGGCAGAGCTCCGACGCCGCCTGGTGAACCCGGTCCTGAAACGCGCGCGAGCCGAGCCGCGCCGCGGTCGCCTCGTCGTCGGGCTCCGCCACCAGCACCCAGCTGTGCTGGGCGATCCGCGACCCGAGGCGGCCCGCCTGGGCCGCCAGCCGAGACGCCTCCGCAGCGCCGAGGCCATGCGAGAGCAGAGCCTCGACGAGGTCGCCCCGCAGTCGACGCTCGACCTCGGCGGCGGCGCGCTCCTTGGCGAGCTCGAGAGCCAGCACGGTGGCGCCGTGCTCCAGCGCGCGCCGCGCGGTCGAGGAAAGCACCGGGGTGGCGTCCCCCCCTGCCGCGGCCGGCGCCGGACCGCTCGGGGGGGGCTCGGCGGCGAGCACCGCTACCAGCTCGCCCTCGGTGCGGATGGGAGTCAGCCAGAGGCGGCGCCGCGTGCGCCCCACCGCCGCCAGCACCGGCCCGGGAGCGTCCGCGCCCACCAGCGCGGCCGGCAGCGCCAGCCGCGACACCGGCAGACCCGGATCACCGGAGCGGTGGAGGCGGAACCCCTGGGGGTCGTAGAGGTCCACCCGCGCGCGGGCGAGGCTGCCGATCGCCTCCAGGATGGCGTCGAGGCCGGCCCCCGCCAGCGCCAGGGCGGTGAAGCGCTCGTGGATCTCCTGGGAGGATCGGATCTCGCCGAGCTGCGACTCCAGCCGCCGCTGCAGCTCGCTGCGCTCGATGATGCCGGCCACCCCGCCGGCGATGGCCGCGAGGAAGTCGACGTCGGCCTCGACGAATGCGCGGGTGGGAACGGTCTGGACGTTGAGGACGCCGATCATCCGCGGCCCCGCCAGGATCGGGACCGACAGCATCGAGGTGAAGCGGGGATCGTCCACCCCGGGGATCCAGCGGAAGCGTGGCTCCGCGGCCACCCGGGGAACCACCAGGGGCTGGCGATGCTCCGCCACCCATCCCGTCACCCCCTCGCCCAACCCGAGGCGGGCCCGGCCGACCGAGCCGGCGTTGAGCCCGTTGGTGGCGGTGAGGACCAGCACCCGCCGGTCCGTGTCGAACAGGTAGAGGGAGCAGACGTCCGTTCCCATCGCCTCGGTCGCCTCCCGGATCACCAGCTCCAGGAGGGCGTCCGGCTCGGCGGTGGTGGCGGCCCGGGTCGAGAGCCGCTGCAGGAACAGCAGCTCCCGCAGCTTGGCGTCCTCCGGGCCGGCGCCGCCGGGGGCGGCCGCGCGGGTTCGGGGTCGAGGGGCCATCCCGGCATTGTGGCGGAGCGCGCGAGCGCGTCCGACACCTCGGCGCCGACGGGGATCGCCGGCGGCGGGCCCCGCGCGCGCGACGCGCCGGAGCGCGCCCCGCGCGGGACCGGGCCGCGCTCAGGCGGCCTTGCCGATCTTGAAGATCTTGGTGCCGCAGACCGGGCACTTGCCCGTCGTCGCCGGCTTGCCGTTCTTCAACGTGGTCGGCTGCGCGTCGGCGATCTCACGCGTTTGCTTGCACTTCATGCAGTACCCGGTCACGGCCATCTTCGTACCCCTCCGACGCAGTTCAGGCCGAATTCGGCCTCCGGACAACGGCCGCATTGTAGTCGGCGGCCCCCCCTCCCGCAACCGCGGCGGCGGCCGGGAGGGTGCCGGGGGCCTGGGCGGGCCGTCACCGGGACCGGCCGGGGTGGCTCCCGCCCGGGGCCCGGCGGGGCGCCCCCGGCCGGCGAGAGGGTCAGCCGCCCGCGACCTGGACCGGGATTCGCTTCGGTTCGACCGCGGGGACCAGGGGCACCGACACCGTCAGGACCCCGTTATCGAAGGTGGCCCTCGCCTCGTCGCCGCGGACGTCCTCGCCGAGAGCGACCTGACGGAAGAGCCGGCCGCGGAACCGCTCCCGACGTACCACGACGCCCTCGCCGTGCTCCGCCTCGTCGGCGTGGGTCGCCGTGATGGTGAGGACCCCGCCGCCGACAGTGACCGACACCTCCTCGGGGGAGTACCCCGGCACCGACGCGTGAACCAGGACCGCGTCGCCGCTGCGCTCGATATCGACGGGCAGGAAGGCCTGGCGCGGACCACCGCGCTCGTCACCGAGGCGTCCCACTCCAACCCCGTCGGTCAGCTCACCAAACAGCCGGTCCATCTCGTTGTGCAGCGCCATCACGTCGGCCATCGGGTTCCATCGCACGATCGCCATCTGTTCCACCTCCACTCGATCCGGCCCCCACGGCCGGCTGTGGGGCTGGTACCCGCAGCTCGGGCGCTCCAAACCGCGGCGGGGTGGACCGGAGCAGCTACGGATGGACGGGCCTGGGGACGACCGCCCTTCCTCTCGGAGCCGGCGAGGCCGCCGGGATGCGACCATCTGCGGATGCCCAGCTCGGTGCCGCCATCGCCCCTCGGTCCAACGGGCCCCAGCCTTCCTCCGCGGGCGGACCCCCGCGCGGTGGCGCCGGCGCCGAATGCGCCGGCACCCCCGCCGCCCGCCCCGGTCAGCGTCGCCCACGGGCCGGTGGCGGTGACGATCAACCAGGGGGCGACCTTTCTCGTCGCCGCCGCCGACGGCTCGGTCGGCGTCGATTCCGCGTCGCAGGGCCTCTTCTGCGACGACACCCGGTTTCTCAGCGACCACCGGGTCCACCTCAGCGGGCTTCCCCTGGAGAGCCTCGGGTTCAGCCAGCTCTCGTACCGGCACGCGCGCTGGCTCTTGACCACCGACCCGCTCGCCGACGGGCGGGTCACGGTGACCATCGACCGCACCATGAGCGAGCGCCAGCTGCACCAGGACCTCACCCTCCGCAGCTACGGCAGCACCGCCAAGGCCCTGGTCCTGGACCTGGCGATGGGGACCGACTTCGCCGACCTGTTCGAGGTTCGCACCGAGCGCTGGCAGGCCCGCTCCACGGTGGAGAGCGTGTGGCGTCCGCCCAACCAGCTCGAGACCCGCTACCGGCGCGACGGCTTCGTCCGCCGCTGCCTGGTGCGGATCGTCCCGGATCACGTCTCCGCCACCTACGCCAACGGCAGCCTGCGCTTCCCGGTGGCGCTGGAGCCGGGCGCCACCTGGCATGTCTGCCTCCAGATCGACTGCGTCGCCACCCTGCACGGACGGCCGCGGATCGCCGCCTGCCCGCTGCGCCAGCCCGGAGTCGACAAGGCGGAGCGGCTCCGTCGTCGGTGGCAGCGGACGGTGGCCCGGGTGCGCCCCGCCGATCCCCGACTGCGGGTCGCCTACGACCAGGCGGTGGAGGACTTCGACGCCCTGCGGCTGCACCACCACGACTTCTCGGCCGACGTCTGGCTGCCCGCCGCGGGGATCCCGTGGTTCGTCGCGATCTTCGGTCGCGACTCCATCATCGCCTCCCTGCAGGCGCTGGCCGTCCACCCCCTCTTCGCGATCGGCACCCTGCAGCAGCTGGCGCAGTGGCAGGCGACCCAGGACGATCCGGTCCGCGATGCCGAGCCGGGCAAGATCTGCCACGAGATGCGGGTGGGGGAGTGGGCCCGCTTCGGCATCATCCCCCACACCCCCTACTACGGCACCGCCGATGCGACCCCGCTCTTCCTCCACCTGCTGGGCGCGACCCACCGCTGGCTGGGCGACGCCGCCGCGCTCCACCCCTTCCGGCACGCCGCGGAGCTCTGCCTCGACTGGATCGATCGGTATGGGGACCGGGACGGGGACGGGTTCCAGGAGTACGCACCGCGAGCCGTCGGCGGGTATCGCAACCAGAGCTGGCGCGATGCGGCCGACGGCGTTCTGGACGAGGCTGGGGGCCTGCCGCCGCTCCCGATCGGCACCTGCGAGATGCAGGCCTACGTGTATGGAGCCAAGCGCAGCGTCGCCGACCTCTTCGAGGCCTGGGGCGAGCCGGCCCGGGCGGCTGCGCTCCGGGAGGAGGCCCGCGCGCTGCGGGAGCGGTTCCTGGCGGCCTTCTGGGTCGACCCGCCCGGGGAGATCGCCTTCGCCCTCGACGGGACCAAGCGGCCGGTCATGACCGCGACCTCGAACCCGGGTCACTGCCTCTGGATGGGCATCCTCGACGCCGAGCGCGGCGCGCGGGTCGCCCGACGCCTGCTGGCCCCCGACCTCTTCACCGGCTGGGGGCTGCGCACCCTGAGCGGCAACCATCCCGCCTACGACCCCCACGACTACCAGCGCGGCTCGGTGTGGCCGCACGACACCGTGATCGCCGCCGATGGCCTGCGGCGGTACGGCCGGACCCAGGACGCCTGGCGCCTCATCGATGGCATCCTCGGCGCCGCCACCGGGTTCGAGCGGTCGCGTCTGCCCGAGCTCTTCGCCGGGCTGACGCGGCGGGGGGCCGATGCCCCCGTCCCCTACCCGAGAGCCAACGTCCCCCAGGCCTGGGCGGCGGGCGCCGTCTTCCACGCGGTCCGGGTGCTCCTCGGACTGGAGCCGGACGTCCCGCGGGGGCTGTTCTACCTCGACCCGGCCCTCCCTCCCTGGTGCCCCCGGCTCGATCTCACCAACATCCGGGTCGGGACCGGGCGCCTGGCGATCCGGGCCTGGCGCCGATCCGACGGCACCACCGAGGTGCGTACCCGGCTGCGCGGCGCCCGCCTCCAGATGGTGCGGGGGACGCCTCCCTGGCGCCGGGTGTCGCCCCCCTGACCGGACCGATCAGTTGGGAGCGGCCACCGCGGTCGTGAGCCCGGGGGCCCAGACGGCACCCGCCCTCGACGCTGGCGCCGGCGCGCGCACGGCCGGCATCGCGAGCCCAGCGTAGGTGTCCAGGTACCCATCGGCCATCGCGGACGGGCCGAAGCGGGCCCGGGCGCGGCGGGCGCAGCGGACCGGGTCGATCGTCGCGGCCACCCTGACCGCCGCCACCATGTCGTCGACGTCGTCGCAGAGGACGCCGGTGATCCCGTCCTCCACCAGCTCGGGCATCGCCCCCTGACGGAAGGCGATCGCCGGGGTCCCGCTCGCCATCGCCTCCGCCACCGCCAGCCCGAACGGCTCCGGCCACTGCACCGGGGCAAGCAGCGCGCCGGCTCCGGCGAGGAGGTCCGCCTTCTCCCGGCCGGCGACGTTGGGGAGGTGGCGAACGCGCACCCCGTCGAGGTGGGGCTGGATCTCGCGCTCGAAGTACGCCTGCGATGCCGGCGTCCGCTCGACCTTCCCGGCCAGGACCAGCGGTCGGCCGGTCCGGCGAGCCACCGCGATCGCGATGTGCTGGCCCTTGTCGGGACAGATTCGGGCCAGGCAGACCAGCGTCCGGTCGCGCCCGGCGGCAGGCCCGATCCGGAGCGCGTCGACATCCACCGCGTTGGGGACGGTCGCCACCCACGGGAGGCCGGGGGCCGTCCCCCGCTGGCTCTGGCTGATCGCGGCCAGCCCGACCCGGCCCGCCAGGGTGGCGTAGAAGGTGCGCTCGGGCTCGCCCAGAGGGCCATGCACCGTGTGCAGGACCGGGCCCCGGCGGCTGGCCTCCGCCGTCAGCAGCGTGCCGCCCCCGCCGTGGTCGTGGATGATGTCGAACGGTGGCTCCCGCCGCAGGGCGTCGGCGAGCCTCGACGCGTAGGCGAGCTCCCTCCAGCGCTCGGACGGACGGCCCAGGTCCCGGTCCCACCCAGCGGGGACCAGGGTCCGCGTGCCGGGCCCGGAGCCGTCGGAGCCGAACAGCACCACCTCGTGGCCGCGCTCCCTCAGCTCGCGTGCGAGGAGCCCGACGACCAGCTCGACTCCGCCGTAGCCCACGGGCGGCACCGGGTACCACGGCGGCGCCACCAGCGCGATTCTTCGAGTCTGCATGATGCTCCGCGGGGACCCCGCTCCAGCCCCGGCGCGCGCACGACCTCCAGCGTACGGTCCTGCATACCCGAAAGGGCTCCAGCCGAAACGCCATCCTCCGCCGGCGGGGGGCGTCGCCCCGGGGCAAGGGTCACCCCGGGGGAGGCTCACCCGACGGGGCCGCCCCACGCGGGGGACGGGGCCGCGGGAGCACCGCCGGCCGGCCGTCGGAGCCATCCGAGCAGCCCCGCCGCGTTCGACCGCACCCCACTCATCATCTCGACGATCCGCTCGCGGTCCGGCTCGACCGGCTCACGGTCGTCACGGGATGCCAGGCCCTCCAAAGCTCGCGCGACATGGTCGAGGTCGTCCACCTCGGCGACCGCCGCCGCCGCCGCCGCGCACCAGCCCATCAGCTGCTCCTCGGCGTCGGCCAGCACCGACGGGGGGTCGCCGGCCGGACCGAAGTGGCTGAGCACCACCTGGGTGGGGTGGACGGCGGCGAAGCGGCGCAGCGACGCGATCGCCTGGTCTCGGTCGAAGTCGTCGGGCGGGGTGGAGGGTCGAAGCGGCCCGGCGCCGGGGATCCGCACCCCCACGGCATCGCCCACCAGCAGCGTGCCGGAGCGCTCGTCGAGGACGGCCAGATGGTGCTTGGCGTGCCCCGGCGAGTGGATGCAGCGCAGCCACCGCCCGCCGCCAATGTCGATGCGCTGCCCATCGGGGGCCGCGACCACTCGGTCGGCCGGGACCGGGGTCATGCGTCCGTACAGGGTGTCGAGGGCGGGGCCGTAGACCGCCGCCGCCGCCGCCACCAGCCGGGTCGGGTCGGCGAGGTGGCGCGCCCCCCGGGGATGGCAGAGGACCCGCGCGCGAGGGAACGCGGCCGCGATCTCGCCCGCCCCTCCGCCGTGGTCCAGGTGGATGTGGGTGAGCACGACCGTCGCCAGGTCCTGGGGCCCCAGGCCGCGGCGGGCGAGCGCCTGGCGGACGACGCCGGCGGTGAGCTGGGGGCCGGTCTCCACCAGGCACGGCCGCTCGCCCTCGACCAGGAAGGACGCATTGACCGCGTCGAACCCGCCGAGGCGCGTATCCAGCTGCCAGAGGCCTTCGGCGAGCCGGTGCTCCACCCGCCGATCCTATACTCCGCTCCGATGGCGACGCTGCCGGAGTTCCTCAACCCGGAGTCGACCCGCTACCAGCCGTGGGCGGAGAAGCAGACCGGCAACGCGGCCAAGGAGAAGCGCCCGCTGGCGGTCTTCCTGGAGGAGCTCGAGAGCCGCCTTCAGTCCCTGGGCGAGGTCGCGCCGCAGCGGTGGCGGTCGTGGGCCGAGTCGCGCACGCTGGCCCGGTTCGGCGCCGCCCGCGCGAGCGCCGGCGGCGGTGCGGAGCCCGGGCGCTCGCGCGGGTCCCGACGGGGGCGGCGGCGGGGTGCACGGCCGGGTGGCGAGCCCGGG
>DAHUZL010000204.1 GCA_027306655.1 Candidatus Dormiibacterota bacterium | reverse complement strand
CGGAAGGGGTCGGCCACGATGTCCTCGTGGAAGTAGCGGTCGCTGGCCGACGTGTCGCCGGGCAGGGTGTTGTTGGGCAGGGCCGCCAGGGCCAGGTTGGCGGCGCGGCCGATCCCGGTCTCCAGCATGCCGCCCACCCAGGTCGGCCACCCGGCGGCCTGGCACAGGTCGTGGATGGCCGCCGCCGCCAGCAGCCCGCCCACCCGTCCTGGCTTCAGGTTGATCATGGCACCGGCCCCCAGCGCGATCGCCGCCCGGGCCGCCGCCGGCGAGGGGATGCTCTCGTCCAGGCAGATCGGTGTCCGCAGCCGAGCCTGGAGCGCGGCATGGTCGACTAGGTCGTCATGGGCGAGCGGCTGCTCCAGCATCACCAGGTCGTAGCGATCCAGGCGACGCAGCACGGCTTCGTCGGCGAGGGTGTAGGCGCTGTTCCCATCCAGAGTGAGCGCCACCGTCGGAAGGTGGCGCCGGACGGCGGCGGCCAGGCGGACGTCAAGGCCCGGCCGGCACTTCAACTTGATCCGCTGGTACCCCTGGGCGCAGTAGTCGTCCACCACCCGAAGGGTCTCGGCCATCGACGGCTGGATCCCCACGCTGACACCGCAGCCGATTCGATCCCGCACCCCACCCAGGATCGATGCCAGGCTGCGGTTCGCCGCTCTCCCCGCCAGGTCGATCAGGGCCATCTCGAGGGCGGCGGTCGCCATCGGGTGGCCGCGCACCCACGCCAGGCGGCGGAGGTGGTCCGCCAGCGTGCGGGGCGGAGTCCCGACCACCACCGGCAGCAGGTGCGTGGTCAGGACGTGGCGAGCCGTGACCAGCGTTTCCCCGAAGTAGCTGGGATCGGGGTCGGCGACGCACTCGCCCCAGCCGTGAAGGCCGTCTCCCGCCACCTCGACGAGAAGGGCGGGCTTGACGGTCTGGGTCCCGACGCTGGTGGTGAACGGCGAGACCAGGGGCAGTTCGACCAGCCGGAGGGCCGCATGCTCCACCCGAATCGACGGGAGGCCGGCGATCCGATCGTCGGATCCCAATAGCACGGTCACGACGGCCCCGGCCGTGCATTCAGGTTCTGGCTCACCACACCCATTCTGAGGGGCCCGAGGCAGCTCCCAGCCCCTCGCGCACGGGTGGGCGGCCCGGCCCGCCGGGCCGGCGGGGTGCCGTGGTAGAGTGCCACGCGGCCGCCCGCGTCGGCGCGGTGGCCGCCGCTGCCCACCGGGGCTGAGGAGGGTGAGATGGTCGGTGTGCCAGCGCGTGTCCGCGGACGGGCTCGGTCCCTGGCGGTCGCCGCAGTGGGTGCCGTGGTCTTGGCCGGCTGCGGCACCGCGGCCGCGGGGGGCACTGGCGCCCGCCCGCATGGGACCGCCACCTTCGCCCTCCAGCCGGGCACGGCCCCCAACTGGATCCTCCCCTTCGAGCCCCCCGCGTACGAGTTCGCGCCCAACGAGTTCGAGTTTGCCAACCTGATGTGGCCGTCGCTCTACCGGTTCGGCCTCCACAACCAGCTCGGCGTCGACTATGCCGTCAGCATGGCGCTGCCGCCGGTCTTCTCCGACGGAGGACGGACCGTCACCATCACCCTCCGCCACTACCGCTGGTCCGACGGCGCGCCGGTCACCAGCGCCGACGTCCGATTCTGGATGGAGATCGTGCGCGCCGAGCGAACCAACTGGGGCTTCTATGTGCCCGGCGAGTTCCCCGACAACGTGGTCCGGATGGCCTTTCCCAGCCGCTACACGTTCAGCCTCACCTTCAATCGCGTCTACAACCGGGACTGGCTGATCGGCAACGAGATCTCGCTGATCTCGCCCATCCCCCAGCATGCCTGGGATCGGACCTCCGCCCGCGGGCGGGTCGGAAACGACGCCGCCACGACCGCCGGGGCCCGCGCCGTCTACCAGTTCCTGAGCCACCAGTCGCAGCAGCTGTCGACCTACGGCAGCAACCCTCTCTGGCGAGTGGTGGACGGGCCGTTCGCGATCGACTCCTACGTGCCGGTCACCGGGGAGAGCGTGCTGCGGGCCAACCCCGGTTACTCCGGCCCCGACCGGCCCCGGGTGGCGTTCATCCGGGAGGTCCCGTTCACCAGCGACCAGGCCGAGCTCGACAGCCTCCGCGCCGGCGAGATCGACTACGGCTACCTGCCCTCCCAGGACCTCGCCCTGCGCGCGTACTTCCGCGGCAAGGGGTACGCCCTGTCCCCCTGGGTGAGCTGGTCGATCACCTACATCGACATCAACTTCCGCAATCCCCAGGTGGGGCCGATGTTCCGCCAGCTCTACGTGCGCCAGGCGATCCAGTCGCTGGTGGACCAGCCGGGGATCATCCGCCACATCCTGGACGGCTTCGGCTACCCGACCTACGGGCCGGTGCCGACCGAGCCCGCCAGCGCCATGCTGAGCGCGGTGGAGCGGGACTGGATCTATCCCTACGACCCCGCCCGCGCCCGCTCGCTGCTCGCCGCCCACGGGTGGGCGGTCCACCCCGGCGGGACCACCACCTGCGCCCGACCGGGCACCGGACCGGGCCGGTGCGGCGCCGGGATCCGGGCCGGCGCCGGGCTCAGCTTCCAGCTGCGCTACGGCGGCGGCTTCATCTCCATGACCCAGGAGATGGAGGTGCTCAAGTCCGACATGAGCCAGGCCGGGATCCAGCTCGGCGTGCAGTCGGCGCCGGAGTCCACCGTCTACGCCGACGTGGCGCCGTGCGACCGTGCCACCGGTCAGAACTGCGGCTGGCAGATGCTGGACTACGGCACCCCCGGCGGATCCTGGATCTTCGGGGACTACCCGTCGGGGGAGCTGCTCTTCGCCACCGGCGCGGCTGCCAACGGCGGCGCCTACTCCAACCCGGCGACCGACGCCGCCATCAACGCCACCCACCTGGGGAGCGGGCTCGCGCCCCTGTACCGATACGAGGACAACGTGGCGGCGCAGCTGCCGGTGATCTGGTTCCCCACCGCGGACTACGCTCTGAGCGAGATCGCCCCCGCCCTGCACGGGGTGCTCCCGCAGAATCCGCTCCAGTTCGTGAATCCGCAGGACTGGTCGCTGAGCCGCTGACTCCGAGGCCGAGACACCGCCGGCCGGCCGGGGTGGCCCCGTGACCCGGACCACGCTGTTCGCGCGCGGCCGGCCCGAGGTCGCCGCCGACGGCGCGGGGCGGATCCTCGCGGTCGGGCCCGGCGCCCGCGCGGCGGCAGGGGCCGACGCCCAGATCGTCGAGCTGGGCGGGCGCGTCCTTCCCGGCCTCGGCGACGCGCACCTCCATCTCGGCGAGCTCGCCGCCCGGGACAGCAGCTGCCAGCTCGGCTGGACGCGCTCGCTGGAGGCGGCGCTGGAGCTGATCCGGCGGTGGTCGGAGGCCCTGCCGCGCGCGGCCTGGGTCCTCGGGGAGGGGTGGTCCGAGGACCGCTGGCGGGTGCCGGTGTGGCCGGAGGGGCGGGCGCTCGACCGTGTGACGGGGGGGCGGCCGGCCCTGCTGGTGCGCCGCGACGGGCACGCGGCCTGGGCCAACACGGCCGCGCTGGCCGCCGCCCAGGTCGGGGCGGAGACGCCGGACCCGCCCGGCGGCGTGATCGATCGCGACCCGACCGGCGCGCCGACGGGAATCCTCCGCGAGCGCGCCATCGGCCTCGTGGCCCGGCTCACCCCGGAGCTGGACGGCTCCATCCTGGACCGGGCGCTCGCCCGGGCCCTGGGGCGCCTCAGCCGGGTGGGGTTGACGACCGTGCACGCGATCGACGGGCCCCGCATCTTCGCCGCCCTCCAGCGGCTGCGGGAGCGGGGCCGGCTGCCGCTGCGGGTGGGCTACATCCTGCCGGCCACCGACCTGCCCGCCGCCGCCCAGCTCGGGGTCGCCACCGGGTTCGGCGACCCCTGGCTGTGGCTGGTCGGGGTGAAGGGGTTCCTCGACGGGTCCCTGGGCAGCCGGACCGCCGAGATGCTGGACGGGTCCGGGGTGCAGCGGCTCTCGCCCTCCGAGCTGACGGACCTGGTCGGCGGCTGCCGGGCGGCCACTCTCAACGTCTGCCTCCACGCCATCGGCGACGGCGCGGTGCGACGGGCCCTCGACGCCCTCGCCCCCCACGCCGGTGCGGGAGCGGGATGGCGGCCGCGGATCGAGCACGTCCAGTGCGTGGACCCGGCCGATGTCCCGCGGTTTCGGGCGCTCCGCGTGATCGCCTCGATGCAGCCGCTGCACGCGGTGTCGGACCGCGGGCTGGCGGACCGCTACTGGGGCGATCGGGCGGCCCACGCCTACGCCTGGCGGCCCCTGCTGGACGCTGGCGCGCGGCTGGCCTTCGGGTCCGACGCCCCGGTCGACGACCCCGCCCCGCTGCTGGGGATCGACGCCGCCACCGCCTGGCGCCGCCGCGCCGGCTGGCACCCCGAGCTGGCGATCGGCCGAGCGGCGGCGCTCTCTGCCTACACCGTCGGCGTCGCTGTCGCCGGCGGCCGGGAACGCGACACGGGCCGGCTGCGGCCCGGGTACTGGTGCGACCTGACAGTGGTGGAGAGGGACCGGGTGGTCGCGACGGTGGTGGCGGGGCGGGTCGTCTCCCGGTAGCGGCGGGACCGGGCGGATCGACGCCGGGACGGGAGGAGCGGGAGGGACCGATACGACTGCGTCCTTCTCGGCGCCGGCAGCGCCGCGGAGGTGCTCTGGGACGCCCTCCGCGACCGGCGGGTGGCGATGGTGGAGGCGGAGCGGGTGGGCGGCGAGTGCCCCTACGTCGCCTGCATGCCGAGCAAGGCGCACCTGCGCTCGGCGCACCTGCGCCGGTCCGTTCGGCGCGGGCCCGAGCTCGGTGCCCTGGCGCACGCCTCCTCCGACGACCCGGCCGCGGCCTGGTCCGACGCCGTCCGCCGCCGCGACCGGGTCGCCGAGGCGCGCGACGACGGAGGCGCGGCGCGCCAGCTGGTGGCCGCCGGCGCCACCCTCCTGCGCGGCCGAGGGGTGATCGTGGGTCCGGGGCGCTCCGGGTCGGGGACCGAACGCTGGAGTGGAGCGACCTCGTCATCGACACCGGGTCCGCTCTCGTGTCGCCGCCCATCCCCGGCCTGGACCGGGTCCCGAGCTGGACCAGTGCCCGGGCCCTGAGCGCCCCCGACCTGCCCCGGTCGCTGGTCGTGATCGGCGGGGGGCCGGTGGGATGCGAGCTGGCCCAGGTGTAGGCGAGCTTCGGCACCCGGGGCGCCCTGGTGGAGGGGGCGGAGCGCCGCCTCCCCGCCGAGGAGCCGTTCGCGGGCGAGCTGCTGGCCGCGGCGCTCAGCGCGGACGGGGTCGACGTCCGGGTGGCGGCGACGGTGGCGTCGGCCGAGCCCGCCGACGGCGGCGGCCGCCTTCGGCTCGAGGACGGGGCGCGCCTCGCCGCGGAGCGGGTGCTGGTGGTGGTCGGTCGGCGGCCCCAGACCGACGGGTGGATCGGCGAGGCGCAGCTGGCGATCCCGATGGCCCTGCCGATCGCCCAGCGCACCGAGGTCGTGCACCCGTTCCCGAGCTTTGCGGAGGCGTACGAGCCCGCCCTCCGGGAGCTGGGGGCGCAGCCGGGATGTCCGGTCCGCCCCGCGCGCCCGCGGCTCTGCCACCGCGACACCCCGCGGCTACAACCGCGAGGGGGGCCCCCGCTCCGATTGGCGGTCCCCGGCGATACCGGTGGGCCAGGAGGTGCTGCGACGTCGATCCGGACCGCGAGCGTCGGGGACGGGGTCGGATGGCAACACGACGCGCTCCTGTGCCATGGGACCAGCGAGTTCCTCGCCGGCGCGGTCCCCTTCATCGGGGAGGGGATCGCCCGCCACGACCCGGTGATGGTGCCGTGCCCCGCGAGCGGAGGCGCCAACTCCGCCACGCCCTCGGCGAGCAGGCCGACCAGGTCGACTCCGTCGACATGGAGGCGCTCGGGCGCAACCCGCCGCGCATCATCCCCACCTGGCGGGCCTTCCTCACGGTCCGCTACACCCGCGCCCACCCGCCCCGCGGCGTCGGCGACCCGATCTGGCCCGGCCGCAGCCCCGCCGAGATGGACGAGTGGGCGCGCCACGAGGCCCTTCCCCACCGGGCCTTCGGCGGCGGCACCGGACGACTGCGTCTCTGGACCGAGTCCGGCGCGGCGGTGTGCGAGGTGCGGGACCGTGGCCATATCCACGACCCCCTGGTCGGCCGCCGCGTCCCGGAGCCGGATCGCCCGGGGGAGCGGGGACTG
>DAHUZL010000202.1 GCA_027306655.1 Candidatus Dormiibacterota bacterium | reverse complement strand
CGTCGGCGGCCGCGGCCGGCGACGCCGCGGCCCCGCCCGCGCCGTGAGCGGGCCGGCGCCGGTGCCCGGATGGGTGCGGGTGCTCGGCCCCTGGCGCGCCAGCGGCCCGGCGGCGCAGCGTCTGGGGCTCCTGTTCGTGCTGATCCTGGTGTGGGACCTGGTCCTCTTGGTGGATGGCCACATCCCGCCCGGATGGTCGGGCGCGGTGGTGTGGGGGACGGTCGTCCTCTACCCGGTGCTGGCCCTCGCCTGCGCCCTCGCCCTGGGCCAGCCGCCGCCGGCGCGGCTCCTGCGCTGGCGGCCGGAGCGGCTGCTGGTGGCGGCCCCGGCGGTGGCGGTCCTGACGGTGCTGGTGGTGGCCGCCCAGGTGCCGCGCCTGGTGCGGCCGGGCGTCCCCCTCAGCGACGACGTCACCGCGTCCACCATCTGCGCCGCTCGGGACGTCCTCGCCGGCCGCGATCCCTATCGCACCGGCGAGATCGCCTGCCTGGACCGCCTCCGGGCCGGGGTCGGGCTGGCCACTCCGCTCCAGCGGGGACTGCTGCGGGGCCGCCTCCGCTACCCGGGCCCCCGGGCGCTGCGAATGGCCGCCCGGCTGGCGCGCCGGGGCGTCCGGCCGACCGCGTTCCCCACCTTCGGGTACCCGCCCCTGAGCTTCGTCTGGATGCTGCCGGTGGCCCGCGCCGGGCACGCCGCCTGGGTGGCCTGGACCCTGGCGGCGGCGGCGGTCTGGCTAGTCGCCTGCGGCCTCGCAGCGGGGGCGCTGTGGCCCGCGGTGCTGATGCTCCTCATGCTCCAGTTCGGGGGAGGGTCGGTGCTGGGGGCGGCGACCCAGGGCGACGGGGAGTTCTTCGCCTACGCCCTCGCCATCCTGTCTTTGCTGTGGATTGACCGCGGACGCTGGTCGGCCGTCCTGCTGGCCGGGGCGGTCGCGACCAACCCGCTCACCTGGGTGGTCGTCCCCGGCTACGCCGTCCTCCTCGCGCGGCTGCCGAGGCGCCGGGAGCGGGTGCTCTGGTTCGTCGGGGCGCTGGCGGTGGCGGTCGGACCGTGGCTTCTCATCTACCGCGACGCCGGGCCCGAGATCCTGGCCCTCCTGCGCCAGCCGGCCTACGCCTACGGCATCGGACTGGTCGCCGAGCTGGGCGCGGCCCCGGCCGCGGTGCTCCGCACCGTCCTCCTCGCCGCCGAGGGCTGCGGCGTCGCCCTCCTGGCCCTGGTCTGCGCCCGGTGGCGGCGCTGGGTCGCCGCCGCGCCGGCGGTGGCGGTGGCGCTGTTCTGGGTCAGCTGGCGCAGCGACGCCAACTACCTGGCCCAGCTCTTCCCGCTCGCGGTGGCGACGGCGGTGGGGCTCCATCGCCTCCGGGCCCCGTCGGTGAGCGCGGTCCGTTCCATCACGCCGCCGGTGGGCGCATGACCCCGCCACCCGGGACCGTCCTCGCGATCGACCATGTCGGCCTGGCGGTGCGCGACCTCGACGAGGCGGTCGCCCGGCACACCCGCTGGCTGGGCGCGGCCCCGGTGGTTCGGGAGGAGGTGGAACCGGACGGGATCGTGGCGGTCCTGTTCGCGGTGGGCTCCGCCCGGGTCGAGCTGCTCGCCAGCCGCCGGCCCGACTCCGCGGTGGCGCGGTTCCTGGAGCGGCGGGGGGAGGGCCTCCACCATCTCGCCTACCGGGTCGCCGATATCGCCGCCGCCCTCCCGGTCTGGGAGGCGTGGGGCGCGACGCTCATCGATCGCGCACCGCGGCGGGGGGCGGGGGATCGCTGGGTCGCCTTCATCCATCCCAAGGGGTCGGGGGGCGTCCTCGTCGAGCTGTGCCAGGAGCGCGGCCCGTGACCGGCCCCGCCGACCGGGATGGCGCCACCGACTCCGGCCTCCCGCTCGCCCCCGTGTACCAGGAGGGGCCGCCGACCCCGCCGCTCCCGGGAGTCTTCCCCTTCACCCGCGGCCTGCGTCCCGGCGGCTACCGGGAGCGGCTCTGGACGATGCGCCAGTACACCGGCTACGGGTCGGCCGAGGCCACCAACCGCCGCTTCCACTATCTCCTGGCGCACGGCGAGACCGGGCTCTCCACCGCCTTCGACCTGCCCACCCAGATGGGCTACGACTCCGACGCCGCCGAGGCCCGGGGTGAGGTGGGCCGGGTCGGCGTCCCGATCGACACGATCGGGGACATGGAGCGCCTGCTCGCTGGGATCCCGCTGGAGCGGGTCAGCATCTCGATGACGATCAACGCGCCCGCCAGCCTGCTCCTCCTGCTGTACGAGCTGGTGGCGGAGCGGCGCGGGCTGCGCCCGGACCAGCTGAGCGGCACGATCCAGAACGACATCCTCAAGGAGTACGCCGCCCGGGGGACCTACATGCTGCCCCCGGGTCCCAGCCTGCGTCTCGTCACCGACACCTTCGCCTACTGCCGCGAGCGGCTGCCTCGCTGGAACCCGATCTCGATCTCCGGCTATCACATCCGGGAGGCCGGCGCGACCGCGACCCAGGAGATCGCCTTCACGCTCGCCGACGGCATCGCCTACGTCGAGGCCGGCCTCGCGGCCGGGCTCCGGGTGGACGAGCTGGGTCCCCGGCTGAGCTTCTTCTTCAACGTCGGCAACGACTTCTTCGAGGAGGTGGCCAAGTTCCGAGCCGCCCGCCGGCTCTGGGCCGGGATCATGCGCGACCGGTTCGGCGCCACCTCCGCGCGGAGCCAGCAGCTGCGCGCCCACGCCCAGACCGGGGGCGCCACCCTGACCGCCCAGCAGCCTCTCAACAACACCGTCCGGGTCGCGATCCAGGCCCTCGCCGCGGTGTGCGGCGGGGTCCAGTCGCTGCACACCAACGGCTACGACGAGGCGCTGGCGCTGCCCTCGGAGATGGCCGCCACCATCGCCCTGCGGACGCAGCAGATCCTCGCCCACGAGTCGGGCGCCGCCCGGGTGGCGGACCCGCTCGGCGGGAGCCACCTGGTGGAGACGCTCACCGAGCGTCTGGCGGCCGACGCGGGGAGGCTGATCGCGGCCGTCGACGCCGAGGGCGGAGCGGTGGCCGCCATCGAGCACGGCTTCTACCAGCGCGCCATCCAGGACTCCGCCTACCGGGCCCAGCAGCTGCTGGAGCGCGGCGAGCGCACCGTGGTCGGGGTCAACCGCTTTCGCGACGCCGACGCCGCCGACCCGGTGCCGATCCTGCGGATCGACCCCGCCCTGGAGCGGGGGCAGGTGGCGGCCCTGCGCGGGGTGCGGGCGCGCCGCGACCCGTCGGCCGTCGCGGCCGCGCTGGAGCGGGTGCGCCAGACCGCGACCGGCGACCAGAACCTGCTCGGGCCGATGCGGGCGGCGCTCCAGGTCGAGGCCACCCTCGGCGAGGTGTGCGGGGTGCTGGTCGAGGTGTTCGGCCGCCACCGCCCGACCGC
>DAHUZL010000200.1 GCA_027306655.1 Candidatus Dormiibacterota bacterium | reverse complement strand
GCCCAGCATCTGGCCCTGCGCCATCCCGACCGAGTCCGGCACCTCGTCCTCGGCTGCACCGGCCCGGGCGGGCCGGCCGCCGAGCGGGCCGACCCGGCGGTGACCCGCCAGCTGCTCGGGGGCGATGCCCGCGACCCGGTGGCGGCGTACCGCAACGCCTGCCGGGTCATGTACAGCGAGGAGTTCCAGGCCCAGCACCCTGAGGTGATCGACGGGGCGGTGGAGTGGCGGGCGCATCACCTGGTCCGCGGCCAGACGTTCCGGGCCCAGTGGGACGCGATCCGCGGCCACGCGACCGGGGACGAGCTGCCCCGGATCACAGCGCCCACCCTCGTCCTCCACGGCACCCACGATCGGGTGATGCCCCCCGGCAACGCCGCCGTGCTGGCGGCACGCATCCCGGGCGCCACCCTGGAGTGGTTCGAGGGTCGCGGCCACCTCTTCTTCCAGGAGGACCCGGAGGCGACCTCAGAGCGCCTTGGGGGCTGGCTGGGGGCCCAGGCCCCGGGTCCGCGGGGGAGCGCCTGAGGGCCGGCCGATGGTGGACTCGCCGTTATGATTCGGCCCACTCGTCCGCCCTCGGGGGCGCCCGGGAACCCCCAGATGGGTCACTTGCCGCCGTACCACATGACGCACCCGCGGCTGACGTCGGTCGGCGTCCGCGAGGCGGTGCGGTCGATGACGGCGGCGGGGAGCGGCGCCGCCGGGGCCATCGAGGCGGCGACGCTCCCGTGATGGGGCGCTCCGGAGGGTCCGAGGTCCCGGTGTCCCTCCGCCGGACCCGCCCGCCCGAGGCTGACTCCACGGCCGCTGCGGGGCGCCGTCTCCCCGCCTACCACGTGGGCCGGCCGCGCCTCGTCCAGCGGTGCCTCGGCTCCGCGAGGGTGATCGTGCTGGAGGCCGCCGGCGGCTATGGGAAGTCGGTGCTCGCAGCCGAGCTCGTCGAGGCCGCCGCCGCGGTCGGCGTCGAGGTGTCGCTCGCGGACGGCGCGGGCTCCGCCCGGCTCCTGGCCGGCCGGCTCCGCACCGCGACGGCGGCGGCAGGGTTCCGGAGGGCCGCGCGGTGCATGGCCCTGGCGGGGGGGGACGCGGCGACCGCGGTGGATCTGCTGCTCGAGGCGCTCACCGGTGAGTCGTGTGTCCTCGTCATCGACGACGCCCATCACGCCGAGCCGGAGGCCGGGCGGCTGCTGGCACGGGTCGCCGAGCGCATCGTCGATCCGCAGCGGCTGGTGGTCTGCGCGCGCCGGCTCCCGGCGGGGACCGAGCGGCTCGGGCGTCCGGGGATCCTCCACCTCACCGCCTCCGACCTCGCGCTCCAAGCCGCGGAAGCACTCGAGCTCTGCCACACCGGGTTCGGGCTCGCGGTCGACGCGGCCGAGGCGGAGGCGCTGGGCCGCGCCACCGGCGGCTGGACCGCCGCAGCCGTCCTGGCCGCCTCGCGAGCGCGCGAGACCCGCGAGCCGCCGTCGCGGATCGCCCGCGCCGCCGCCGCCCGCCACGGCCACTGGGGAACGGTGGCGGCGATCCTGGGGGAACCGGTGGCGGCGCTCGGGTCGGACCGCGTGCTGCTCGCCCAGCTCGGGCGGCTGCCGCTCCTCGACCGCGATCTGGTCGACCGGCTCGCCGGCCGGCCCGGCTTCTTCGACCGGGCCCTCTCCGTCGGGCTGCCGCTGACGCCCGGTCACGGCGCGTGGTGGGACCTCCCGGGGCCGGTGCGCGACCACCTCGCCTCGCTGGCCCCGGCGGAGCCGGGGCTGCTCCGACTCGCGGCGAGCCAGTACGCCGACCGAGACGAGCTCGGGGCGGCCCTCCAGCTGCTGATCACGAGCGGCGACACCGAGGCTGCCACCGCCATGCTGGGCTCGATCGGCCCGCGAGCGGCGGAGACAATGGACGCCCTCGAACTCCGAGCGGTGGTGGACCGCTTGCCCGCGGCCGCGGTCGACCGCCACCCCGAGGTCCTCCTCCACCTCGCTCGCAGCTACGAGGCGGCGAGCCTCGTCCGGCAGAGGCGAGCCGTGCTGGACCGGGTCGCCGCCATCTCCAGTGGGCGCGGCCCGGGCCCCATCACCCGTGCCCTCGCGGTCGAGCGGGCGACGGACCTCGTCCGCGACTTCCGCCAGCCGGAGGCCGAGGCGCTGGCGCGGGAGGTGCTCGCGGAGGCGCCGCCCGACGAGCTCCTCACCCGCGCGCGAGCGCTCGCGGTGGTGGGTCGCACCACCTGCTGGCACGTCGACACCGAGGGCCGTCGGCAACTGCCCGCGATGCGGGAGGCCGCAGGACTCCTCGATGAGGCGGTCGCCTGCTACCTCGAGCTCGGGTTGCGCGCCGCCGCCGCCGGTCTCGCCCCGTACCGGGCGATCTGGGTCGAGCACGCCGGGGGGGATCCGCAGGGCGCGCTGGAGATCCTGAACCAAGGGCTGGCGCTGGCCGTCGACCGACCCCGCCGATGGGCCCACCTCCTCATCTTCCGGGCCCAGGTGCTGGCCGAGATCGGGCGCCACGACGAGTGCGAGACCGACATCGGCGAGGTGCTCCGCGTCGCCCGCGGCCTCCGCCACCCGGAGCAGCTCATCGCCTACGCGCACTGGACGCTCATGACCTCCGCGTCGCTCCGGGGCGACGCCGCGGCCGCCCTCGAGGAGGCCCGCACGGTCGAGCGTCACCGCGGCGACTGGTGGGAGCCGGCCGCGGCCGACTTCCTCGCGCAGGCGGCCGACGACCTCGACCGCGTCGGCCACGTCGCCATCGCCCGCGAGTACCTGGAGCGGGCGGCGGCCCACCCCGGCGACGCCCAGGGCCCGATCGCGATCGCCGAGGGTGCCCTGCTCGCCCGCGACGGTGACCCGGTCCTCGCCGAGGAGCGGCTCCGGGCCGCCCCCGGGCAGCGCCTCGACCCGCGCGAGTACTGGCGGGTGACCCTGTTCCGGGCGTTCGCCGCCCACCGGCGCGGCGACCCCGGCGCCGGAGCGCTGGCGGCCCGGGCGTTCGAGGAGGCGGCCCGGCTCGGGCTGTCGCAGCTCCCGCTGGTGCGCGAGCGGGAGCTGACCGAGGCGCTCCTCGCCCTGGCGGTCGAGACGGGCCAGCCCGCCGCGCTGGCGCTGGGGGGACTGTCGGCCCCGGTGGCGGTCAGCGTCCTCGGCCGCTTCGAGCTTGCTCGCGGCGGCCGGCCGGTGGCGCTCGGGACCGGCCAGGCGACCAAGCTGCTCAAGCTCGTGGCGGTCAACCGTGGTCGGATCGCGGCCGAGCGCGCCATCGAGGCGCTCTGGCCCGAGGCCGACGTCGAGTCGGGCCGAAACCGTCTGCGGACTGTCCTCAACCGGCTGCGCGAGGCGGGCGGCGCGCTCGTGGGTCGCTCCGGCGAGCTGCTCGGGCTGGAGCCGGCCGTCAGCGTCGACCTGGTGCAGTTCCACGCGGAGGCCCGGCGGGCGATCGCGCTCGGCCTCGGCGATGTGACCGCCGCGGTCGCGCTCGCGCGCTCGGCCATCGCCCGGTACCGCGGGGACCTCCTGCCCGACGACCTCTGCGAGGAGTGGGCCGAGGTGCCGCGCGAGACCGCCCGGCGGACGATGCTCGACTGCCTCGACCTCTGCGCCAGCGCCGCGGCCCGGAGTGGAGATCTCGATGAGGCCCGCCGGGTGGTCGAGCGGACGATCGAGCTCGCGCCGTACGACGACGACCGGTACCTCCGGGCAGCGTCCCTCCTCCTCCAGCAGGGGCGGCGGGGCGCGGCGCTGACGGTGGTGCGGCGAGCGGAGGCGGCGCTCTCCCGCCTCGGGCTGGAGCCGCCACCACCCTTGGTCGAGCTGCAGCGGTCGATCGGCGCCTGAGCGATGGCCGCCGCGCCTGTGACGCCGGTGTGACGCACCGGGGCGACGATCGGCGAGGCATCCGGCCGCCGGCTGGAGATGTCGCCACGGCTATTGGAGGCGGAGCATCCCATGTTCGAAGTCCCCGCGCGTGATTGGCGATCGCCCTGCCGGGCACGGCGCGCCCGCTTGGCGGTGAAGACCCTGGGGCTGGTGGGCGCCAGTACCCTTGCGATCTGCAGCCCGCTGATGGCAGCTCCGGCGCAGGCGAGTCCCATGGCGCGCGTCTTGGTGGCGAAGGCGGAGCTCCAGGGCTCGAACGGGACGACGGCCGACGAGTTCGGCTACGTCACCGCGATCTCCGGCAGCTTCCTGGCGATCGGAGCGCCCTTCCACCCAGGGGGTGGCTGCGTGTACGTGTTCAGGCGAACCGGCGCCCGCTGGCGTCAGGTGGCGATCCTGAAGGGCGTGCACCAGCAGGCGACGGACCAATTCGGGAATGACCTCAAGATCGTCGGGAGCGAACTGATCGTGGGGGCCGACCGCGCCCACAACGGGGTCGGCCGCGCCTACGTGTTCGAATACGGACCCGAGGGGTGGGCGCTGCAGGCTGAACTCGCCCCCAGCACACCGGTCGCCGGCGGCACCTATGGAATCTCGGTGGCGATCTACCGCGACGAGGCCATCGTCGGCACCGAGTACGCTGGCCAGGCGTACGCCTACCAGCACACGGCATCCGGCTGGCACCAGACAGCCATCCTGACCAGTGCGACGTCGCCGGCCGCCTCGGAGTACGGGTTCTGGGTGGGCGTCTACGGCCCCACCGCGGTGGTCGGCGCCGACACCCAGGGTGCGGGCGCGGTGTACATCTACCGGCGGTCGGGCGCCGGATGGGCGCAGGCCGCCGAGGTCGCCGACCCCAGTCAAGCGGGGGCCTTCCACTTCGGGCAGAACCTTGCCATCTACGGCAACACCATCGTCGTCAACGCGCCGTACACGAACTCCAGCGAAGGCAGCGTGTACGTGATATCCAAGACGGCAGCGGGCGCCTGGAAGATCACGTCGACGCTGATGCCCGCTGGCATCGGCGCCGGCGATTGGTACGGCTGGTACGTCGCCATCAACGCCAACCGGATCGTGGCTGGTGCCTCCAAGTTCCAAGGCGCCCGCGGCTCTGCCTACGTCTTCACAAACCTCCGCGGGCGGTGGGTCGAGACCGCCGAGGTGCTGGCCGGGGACCGGATGCCGAACGATCAGTTCGGCGCCGCCGTCGGCATATCGGGGACGACCGTGGCGGTCGGGGCATTCCTGCATTCGGGAGGGCGGGCGTATGTCGTCACCGCCTGAGCATCGAGCCCCGTCCAGGCCCAGGCGCCGCACAGGCCGGTGCCGCTTCGGGCACGACGATCGCGACCACCATCCCGTCCCACGCTGCGAACTCCGGCCGGGTCGCGGGCGCCGCGGCCGGTGGGATCGCCCTGCCTGGGTCCATCGACGAGACCGATCGCGAGGTCGAATGGCTGGACCGGACGTTCCTCACCGCGGTCATCGACCGGCTCCGCGCCGCCGGCATCGAGGCGGAGGCCGAGCTGGTGACGGAGAGCGGCCCGGTGGGGCAAGCGATCGCGGACATGGCCGAGCCCCACCGGGTCGACCTGGTCGTGACCGGCTCCCGGGGGCGCTCCCGGCTCGGGGGCCTGGTGCCGGGGAGCACCGCCTACCAGCTGATCCACCTCGTCCGCTGCCCGGTGCTGGTGGTTCGTTATGCGCTGCGGCGCTCTCCCGCCTCGGGCTGGAGCCGCTGCCGCCCCTGGACGAGCAGCAGCGATCGATCGGCGCCTGAGCGATGACGGCCGCCTGCGACGCCGGTGTGACGCTCCGGGTATACTGCCGGGCCGATGCGGTCGAGAAGCGGCCCGTCACAGCCCGCCGTAGGAGGTTGGTCCATGACCGGGAACGCCGTCAGGTGGACCGTCACGGCAGCCCTGCTCGCGGGGGCCGCGTCCCTCCCCGTGCTCGCCTCCGCGCCGCCGGTGGCGCTCAGTCCGACGCGGGCCCACCAGGGGGCGGGCGCTACGGTGGCGCGGCGCGGCGCCGTGGTGGTGCCGGCCCCGGTCGTGTTCCACGCGACCGGGGCGGAGCAGAGCTACGTCGTCCCGCCCGGGGTTGCGCTGCTCGGGGCCGTCGTGCAAGGCGCATGGGGCGGCTCGGTCAGAGGGGTCAACGAAAACGGTGCCGGCCTGGGGGGCCTGCTTCGCGTCCAGCCGCGGCAGGTGCTCTACATCGAGGTGGGCCGGAACGGCCGCTATGACGGCGGCCCGACCTTCGGCGGCGGCGGGGCCGCCGGTCTGCCCCCGCCGCTCGTCATGGTGTGCAAGCACCGTCCCTGCAACGGCGACTACGCCAGCTCCGGGGGCGGGGCGAGCGACGTGCGCACCTGCTCGCTGCGCTCGCCCTGCAGCCCTGTCGGGTCGGACGCCACCCGGCTCATCGTCGCCGGCGGGGGCGCCGGGGACAGCGGAGGCGGCAACGGCGTCAGCCCCCAGTGCGGGGCCTCCCCCTACGGCGGCAACGCCGTGATCAGCCTGCTGGTCCCAGGCGGCAAGCATACCCCGGCGCCCGTGCCGCTGCGGGTGCCCGGCGGGATCGTCGTCCCGGGGCTCGGCACATTCAACGCTGTGACGGTCACGACCAAAAGGGGCGTCACGCCTGCCGCCGGCGGCTCGGCGATCCCCGGGAGCGGCGGCTCGCAGGGCGGGTGCTCCGGCGTCGGCTTGCGCTTATTCGGCAGCGTCGCCGGCCGTCGCGGCGCCGGCCCCGACGGGGGCGCCGGCGGGAGCGCCGCCACCCTGCCGCCCTTCCACGGGAACCGCTGCTGGACCATAACCAATAGCTGCAGCGACGCCGGCCCCGGTGGCGGCGGTGGCGGCGGGTACACCGGGGGCGGCGGAGGCGCGACCGGGCTCGATTTCTGCACCAGCAAGAGTGGCCCCTGCAACGCCGCCGGAGGCGGCGAGGGCGGCGCAGCCGGGTCGAGCTTTGTCGCCACGTCGGTGCTTGCGCCGCGCCCGGACTTCGCCATTCTCGGGACCGGGGTGCCCTTGGTGCGCATGGTCCCGGTCGTCGAGGTCGCGGTGCCGGCGGCGGGCGCCCGCTACGCCCCTGGCGCGAAGCTCGACGCGCGCTGGCTCTGCGTCGCCGTCGACCCGCCCTCGGGGCTCGGGGTGGAGAACTGCACGGCCACCGTTCCCAATGGCGAGCCGATCTCCACGAGTCCGGGCACACACCGCTTCACCGTGCGCGGAATTGTCCCTGGCAACAAGCCGGTGAGCGTCTCGGTCACCTACTCCGTGCGCTGACGCCGTCGCCGACCCTGGGGTGGGAGGATGGCGTCCCCCCGGGAGGGATCGCCCGCCCGGCAGCGGGGGAGGGCGCGCATGGCGGCGCGGGAGGGGGCCCGGGCGGTCGGGGACCAAGACCGGCCCGCGACCGTCCGCCGGACCCCCCGATCGAGAGGCGGCCGCCCGCCGGACCGCGCGGCCCCGGGGCGGGTCCTGCCCTCCCTCGCCCAGGAACGGTAGAATCAGCAGCCTGCCCTGCGGGCCCGGCGGGGGCCGGGCACGGGCGCGGGTCAGGACGTGGCCGTGGCGGCGGCGTCGAAGGAGGTGAGGTTCCCCTTGTCGGAGGTCAAGCTCCGGGACGGCGAGACGTTCGAGAGTGCGCTCCGCCGTTTCAACAAGAAGATCAAGCAGAACGGCATCCTCTCCGAGGTGCGCCGCCGCGAGTACTACGAGAAGCCCAGCGTTCGCCGCAAGAAGAAGCTCCTCGCGGCGCGCAAGCGACGCGCCAAGCAGGGCTGAGCCGGCGGCCCCGTCCGCGGGCGCGGTCGCGATCCAGGCCGCGCCCTCGCTGGACGCGGCGGCACGAGCCCTGGTGGAGGGCGCCGATCTGGGCGGCCTGGTGGAGGGGAGCCTCGCCGCGCTCGGGCGGTCCGGATGGCAGGTCACCTGCCGCTGCACCGACGACCAGGAGCTGCGCCGGCTGAGCTGGCAGTTCACCGGGGCCGACCGTCCCACCGACGTCCTGGCGTTCCCGCTCGCGGAGGGGAGCGGGGGCCGCGGCCCGGCGCCCGGACGGGTGCTCGGCGACGTGGCGATCTCGATCGAGCGCGCGGTGGCCCAGGCCTCCCGGGCGGGGGTCGCCGCCGCCGACGAGCTGCGCCTGCTCGCCGTCCACGGGCTGCTCCACCTCTGCGGCCACGACCACGACAGTGCCCCGCGCGCGGCGGCGATGACCCGCGCCACCCGCCGGCTCCTCGACGCGGATGCGCGCCGCTGCGGGAGGCCAGAGCCCCCGGTCCCCGACCTGGTCCCGCCGCCGGACCGTCCCTCGTGAGGTGGCGACGATCGCTCGCGCGCCCGGTGGCGGATGACCACGACCGGATCCTCGTCCTGGGACTCGGCAATCCCGGGTCGGAGTACGCCCACACCCGCCACAACGCGGGCTTCGATGCGCTCGATGCCCTGGCCGATCGGCTCGGCACCCGGATCGACCGGCGGGAGGGCTCGGCCCGGATCGGGCGGGCCGACGTCGCCGGGCGCCGCTGGCTCCTCGCCAAGCCGCTCACCTTCATGAACGAATCGGGCCGCGCCGGCCTGCAGCTCACCCGGGCGGCGGGCGTGGCCCCGGCG
>DAHUZL010000199.1 GCA_027306655.1 Candidatus Dormiibacterota bacterium | reverse complement strand
CCCCCGCGGCAGGAGCCCGATCAACCCGCACCCGAAGGGAAGGCCCCGCTCGGCCAGCTCGCTCCTCCCGAGGGTGAGGTCGGCCGCCTCGTCACCGCCCACCCAGGCGCCCCCGTAGCCGCCGAGCAGGACGGCCGCGGGCGACGCGCCGCCCAGGCCCCGGCCGGCGAGGAGGTCTCCGAGGCGGGGTGGGCTGATGAGCTCCAGCACCTGCGGCCCGGCTGCACCCACGAGGGTCACCAGGTGGGAGCCCGGAGCCCCCGGCGAGCCGGCATCCCGGAACCAGGCGGCACCCCGACGAGTGAGCAGCGCGAGATGGGCGACGGTCTCCGCGTTCAGCACCAGCGTCGGGCGGCCATCGACACCGTTGACGGCGGCTCTCCGCCCCGGACGGGGCTTGGCCGCTCCGCCCTCGAGGAACGCCACCAGCGCGCTGGATTCCCCCGCGACGTACCGGGGCGGCGCCACCGCCAGCCGGATCGAGGGCGAGCGCCGCCCCGCCCGAGACCGCTCGGCGAGCGCTCGCCGCAGCGAGCCGGTCCAGGGGCTGGCCTCGCCGTGGACGGCGATCACGGCCTCGTCGGCGCCGACGCTGGCGGCGGCGACCACCGCCCCGTCCAGCACCAGGTGCGGCCGCAGGGTGAGGAGCGCCCGGTCCTTGCGGCTGGCGGGTTCGCTCTCGGAGCCGTTCACCACCACCAGCGGCCAGCCCGGCCGCCCGGCCACCGCGCGGAGCTTGTGCGCGGTCGGGAATCCGGCTCCGCCCCGCCCGGTCAGACCGCCCTGGGCGACCAGCGACCGCAGCTCACCGGCGGCGCCGTCCAGCTCCGGGAGCGGCCCAAGACGCTCGAGGTGGTCTGCCAGCGGCTCGGCGCCCGCCGCGGCCGGGAGACCGGCCAGCAGGCGCGCCCCGGGGTCACCGGCGCCGGGGGCCCGGCGCGGACGGCCGGCCGCCGCCGCCGGCGTGGACCGGCTCCAGGTCAGGGCCATGCGACCGGCCCCGTGACCACCGGACCGCCCGCGGCCTCCGGCGCGGGATGCGGGTCGGGCAGGTCCCCGCGCCCCGCCAGCCAGCGGGAGGCGGTGAGCCCGATCACCAGCAACCCCGTGAGTAGGTACATCGGCCGCAGGGCCGGGGTGTCGCTGCCGGCGAGGACGCCGTGCAGCCACACCAGGGCGAATCCGACCGCGGCCAGGCGGTGGACCCTCTGCCAGGAGCCGCGGCCGATGCGGCCGGCGAGCGCGGCGCTCCCCCCCACCACCAGCCCGGCGTAGAGGCCGAGGGTCCCGAGGGCGACCGCGAGGGGACGGTAATGGGCCTGCCCGGGGATGATCGCCCCGACCCAGCCGACGCCGGCATAGGGGTCCAGCACCAGCGCCACCGCGTGGCCGGCCACCAGCGCCAGCCCGGCCGCGGCCAGCGCGGCGTGGGTGCGGAGCTGCGCCGCGGGGTGGAGGAGGGGACGGCGCAGCCGCCACGGATGACGAAACCACGTCCCGACCACCACCAGGGCGGTGAGGTCGAGGTAGGCGGCGACGCCGAGCCCGCGCCCGACGATCCACGGCCACATCCGATCGTGGAGCAGGGGGGTGGCGGCGGCGGTGACCAGCTCCCCGGCGGCCAGGCCGCCGAGCCCCACCACGACCGGCAGCCACAGCCCGCGGAACGGGCGACGTTCCGTGCTCTCCATGCTCAACGGGCCCGCCAGGCGACGTAGCGGTCCATCGCCGGGGTCGTCCCCACCGTGCCATCGTCCGCGGCCCACAGGGCGGCGAGGCCCCGTCGGGACGCCAGGCGCTCCGCCCCGGAGCGCCCGGCCAGGAAGACCACCTTGCTCCACACCTCGGCGTCGGCGGGGTCGGCGCCGACCACGGTGACCGCCCGCAGCCCCCGTCCCCCCGGCCGCCCGGTGCGGGGGTCGACCAGGTGGTGGACCGTCCGGCCGCCCGCCGTCCAGCGGCGCAGCCGCACCGACGAGGTGGCGCAGGCCCGGTCGACCAGCTCCAGAACCGCGATCGGGTCCACGCCCCCGTCGGGGTCCTCCACCCCAACGCGCCACGGCCCCCCGTCGGGGGCCCGCCCGGCGCAGTGGCAGTCGCCGCCGGCCTCGACCAGGTGATCGGACGCCACCGCGCGCAGCAGCCGGCTGGCCCAGCGGACCGCCAGCCCCTTGCCGATGCCGCCGAGGTCGACGGGATCGGCTCCGAGCCGGACCTCCCGACTGGCGCCGCGGAACCCCGGTCGCCACGGACCGTGCCCCGCCCTCGGCCGGGCCGGGGGACCCGGAAGGTGCATCGCGGTGACGCTGGCGCCGAACGAGCGGGTGTAGCCGAGCCGGACCAGGTCGGCGAGCACCCGCGGGTCGAACCGGCCTCCGGTGCGCTGGTAGGCGGACTGCGCCTCGGCGACGGCCAGGAAGCACTCCGGGGGCACCCGGTGCCACCGGTCGGGGTGGGCATTGGCGCGCATCAGGGGGCTTCGGGGATCGAAGCGGGTGCAGGCGCGCTCGACCCGGGCGAAGAGGGCGAGCGCGGCCTCCACCGCCCGCGCGACCGCGGTCGGCCGGTCGCCGATCCGGGCGCGAACGGTGACCGGACTGGCCATCGCCCGGGTGAGGGACGTCATCTCCTCGGCGTCAGGGGACACCGGAGGCACCGGTGGTGGCGTGGGTGGCCGGAAGCGGGGACCCCGGCAGGGCGGACGCAGTCCCGCCCACCCCGGCCGGCACCAGCGCCGCCAACCGCCTGGTGTCGGCGGCGAGCTGCTGCTGCAGCCGCTGGACGGCGGCGTTGGTGGCCGCCAGCCCGGCGGGAGCGCCCCGCGCGGGGGCGGCGGGGACCGGGGACGCGGTGGGAGCGCTGACCTGGGGCACGGTCCAGGCGATCGCGCCCGCGCCGCCGGCCACGGCGGCCGCGCCGACCACCCACGGCGGGAGCCGCCGCCGGACCGCTCGGCGGCGCCGCTCGCCTCGGTCGAGGCCCCGGTCAGCCACCGCCGCCATCCCCCCCGCCGCCCCCGCCCCCGCCGTCGCCACCTCCGCTGGCGCCGGTGATCGCGTGGACCGGCGCGCCCGCCGTCCGCCCGGCCAGCCGCGTGGGGGCTGCGGCGACGAGGCCACGAAGGGTCCGCTCCTCCCTCCCCAGGGTGGCCAGCTCCGCGTTCAGCACGGCGAGAGACGGGGTGGCCGCCGTCGTCGGCACCGGGGGTCCGGGCGCTCGGGCCAGGGCGACCGCGCCGCCGGCGGTCAGGCCGCTCGCCGCGGTGATCGCCAGCAGCCACCGTCGTGTGCGTGCCATCGCGCATCCCCCGTGTGGAGTGGAGCCTCGCTCGTGTGCGTCCCAGTCTTGGCACGGCGCGTGAACACTCGGTGAACCGAGGGCGGCCGCCGCCACATCAGCGACCGGGGGCGGGAACGCCGCCGCACCGTGGTACGGTCGGCTGCACCCCATCGCCGGAATGGCGGGCCCTGGAGGTCGGGTCGCGCGCAGCGGGGACCGCTGCCGCGACGGGGAGGTGCGCACCGGGTTCCGGCCGTTCATCCAGCGTTCAGGAACCCCCGGCACCGTGGGAGCCGAGTCGAGCCGGAGTGGGGCACGCGCCCCGGAGAGGTGATGGTCCACGACGACGGCGCGCACAGCACGAACCAGGAGGGCCGGCCGCGGGGCGGCGACCCCGGCGCACGGGGGGCGGCCCGCCGGTGGCGCCGGTGGCGTGCGGCGGCGATGGCCGTGGCCGCGCTGGCCCTGCTCGCCGGGTGGATCCAGACCCCGCTGACTCGCCCCGACGCGGCCGCCGAGCAGGTGAGCCGCCTGGCGCGCGCGGCCCCGACGCCCCTGCCCGCATGGACCACGGCGGCGGGCCCCCGCGGCACGGTCTGGTACCGGGTGCGGGAGCGCGGCTACCGCCTGCAGATCCAGGTGGGGTCGGACCGGCTGGAGCTCCTGGCGCCGCGGGGAACGCCGCTGCGCACCCTCGCGCTGGCCGCCCTGGTCGGGCGACCGGACCTCCCCGAGGGGACCGTCTTCACCGCGACCACGACCGGGGCCCAGCTCACCCTGACGGCATCCGCGCCGGGGGGGACCCCCCTGGAGGTGGCGATCGTGCGCGCCTGGCCCCGATTCTTCACCGTCCGCTTCCTCGCCCGGGTGGGCCCGACCCCGCGGCTGCCCGCTCGCTTCTTCGCCCCCGAGGACCCGGGCCGGCCGGCGCCTCGCGTGGTCGGGATCTTCGCCCCCAGCGGGCGGTCGTCCGCCAGCCCCCAGACGGCCTCGATCCTCCTCGGGATCCACCGCCCCGCGATCAGCGCCCCCTTCGCCCCGCCCCCGTTCGACCTCGAGCTGCCGTCCCGAGGGCGATGGGTGGGCCTCGGGCTGGTCCAGGTCCCCGACGCGACCGAGATGGCACTCCAACCGGACGGGAGCCTCACCGTGAACTACCCCCTCGGCCTCCTCACCCGCCTCCACGACCTGGGCGCCGGGGGGCGGGTTGCGCCGCCGAGCTCGGCCGGCGGTGCCGCCGCCGGGCCCTGGCTCCGTTTCCCGGCCTTCGTCGTGACGACGGCGCCCGGCCCGCTGGTCGGCCTCGCCGCCTACCACGCCGCCCTCGTGCGCCTGGGCGCGGCCCCGGTGGCGGCGCCGCCGGGGACACGGCCCGGATGGTGGACCTGGCCGATGGCGGACACCTGGGGTCAGCAGCGGGCCACCGGGGCGGCCTGGGGCTCCCCGCGCTTCACCGCCGCCTGGGTGCGGCGCTTCGCCGGAGCCTGGCGGCGCCAGCTCGGGCTCCGCCACTTCACCGTCGTGATCGACTCGCGCTGGCAGGCGGCCTTCGACAGTCCCCGCCCGAGCCGGCGCTTCGGAGGGGTGGCGGGGATGCGCCGGCTGATCGCCCAGCTCCACGCCGAGGGGCTCCGGGTCCTCCTGTGGTGGCCGCTCTGGAGCCGGGGGCCCGGCACGGTTCGCCCCCGCCTGCGGGTCGACCCCACCAGCCCCGGCTTCCCCGCCGCCATCGCCCGCGCCATGCGGCTCCTGGTCGGCACCGGACCGGGGTCGCTGGGCGCCGACGGGGTCAAGCTCGATTGGGGGTATCACGTCCCCCAGCAACCCGGCGCCTACGCACGGCCGCAGCTGGGGGTGGGGGCCGCCGCCCTGCTCCGGTACATGACCCTCCTCAGCCGGTCCGTGTGGGCCGCCGACCCCGGGGCGCTGGTGGACGCCAGCGCGGTCGCCCCCCAGTTCGGAGGCACCGAGGACGCCATTCGCCTCTACGACGCCGGCAGCAACCAGACCTGGAACCGGCGGGCTCTGATCGTGAGCCAGGTCGACCCCGGGATCCTCATCGACGGGGACGGGTGGCGGCTGCCGCCGGCGCAGGCGGCGGTCCACATCGTGACCTCGTCCGTGTACGGCATCCCCACCCTCTATTTCTCCACCCGCTGGGCCGGTGGCTCGCCCCTCCGGCTCTCCCTGGCGCGGTCGCTGGGGGCGGTGATGCGGCTGGCCCAGCTCCGCGGCCAGGGCCGGGCGGTCGCGCTGTCCGGCGGCGGGTTCGGCTACGTCGTTCACCACCGCCTGACCGCCCGAACGCTGGCCGGCGGGCGGGCCCTGGAGGTCATCCACTACGGAACCTGCCCCGGAGGGTGGCGGGCCGACGTGGTCTCACTCGCCCCGGGCTGGCTCCGCCTCCCGGTCCCCCGCGGCTCCGGGCGGCTCTCGGTGGTCGGACCGGGCGGCGCAGCGGCCGCCTGGCGGTGGGCCCGTCGGGGCCTCAGGCTGCGGGTCCGCGGCGGGGCGCGCTACCTCGTGGTCCAGGCCGGCGGCGTCGGCGGGGTCGGCGGACGGTGCTGACCCGCGGTGCGACGGCCTCCCACATCACGGCCACATCGGCCCCTCACGGAGGCGTGCGAGACTCGACCGCGATGCGGGTGCTCATCGTCGAGGACGACCTGCGTCTCGCCACCGTCCTGCGCCGGGGCCTGACCGAGGAGGGTTGCGCCGCCGATGTGGTCGGAGACGGCCCGGGGGCGGTGGCGGCGGCCGTCGGCGCCCGCTTCGACGTCGTCACGATCGACGTCATGCTGCCCGGACCTCAGGACGGGTTCCAGGTCTGCGCCGAGCTCCGCCGGCGCCGGGTCGGCACCCCGGTCCTGATGCTGACCGCCCGAGACGCCGTCGAGGACCGGGTCCGGGGGCTGGAGGCGGGCGCCGACGACTACCTCGCCAAACCGTTCGCGTTCGTCGAGCTCCTCGCTCGAATTCGGGCGCTCGCCCGCCGCCACCTCGCCGATCGGGCCGCGGTCCTCGCCGCCGGGCCCCTGCGGCTTGACACCGCCGCCCGCGAGCTCCGGGTCCTCGACCGGCCGGTGCCGCTCACCGGCAAGGAGCTGTCCATCCTCGAGGTGCTGATGCTCCACCCCCGCCAGGTCCTGGCCCGCAGCCAGATCGAGGAACGGGTCTGGACCTATGACTTCGAGGGCCAGTCCAACCTGGTCGACGTGTACGTCGGCCGGCTCCGGCGCAAGCTGGCGGAGGCCGGGGGCGGCGCCCCGATCGCGACCCTGCGCGGACAGGGATACCGCTTCGACCCCGGATGACCGCGCGCCAGTGGCTCAGGCGGACGCGGGTCCGCCTGACCCTCACCTACGTGGCGGCCTTCGGCGCGCTCGCGATCGTCGCCGGGGCCGCATTCTGGCTGGTCTTCGCCCAGGCCCAGTACGCCACCGTCGATCAGGCCCTCACCGCCCAGGCCCGGGTCATCGGCGCTGGCATCAACGTGGACAACGGCCAGGTCACCTTCGGCGGAGATGTCCCGCTGCCGGGCGAGACCACCCACGGCATCGCAGTCACCGCGCTGCTCGTCAGCCGCCGCGGCACCATCCTCGACCAATCCGGCGAGACCCAGGGGCCGACCGGGCTCGCCCGCGCCGCGCTCCGGATCCGTCCGCTGGACACCCCCGTCAACCTTTCCCTGGGCGGGCGCCCCGACCGGGTCCTCGTCCTGCCCGTCGCCGGCAGCCGGGCGGTCCTGGTGCTGGCCCGCCCGATCACCGAGCTGGAGGACACCCTGACCCAGACGGCCCTGCTCCTGGTCGCGAGCGTGCTGGCGCTGATCGCCGGGGCGGCCGCGCTCGGGTACTGGGTGGCGGGCCGAGCGCTCCGGCCGGTGCGGGTGATGGCCGCCACCGTCCGCGACATCAGCGAGCATGACCTGGGCCGCCGGGTGGGCCTGGACCTGCCGCCCGGCGATGAGCTGGGGGAGCTCAGCGCCACCTTCGACGCGATGCTGTCGCGGCTGGAGACCGCCTTCGACACCCTCCGGCGCTTCACCGCCGACGCCGCCCACGAGCTCCGCGCGCCCCTCACCTTGATGCGCAGCCAGCTGGAGGTCACCCTGCGCCGCGAGCGGTCGGCGGAGGAGTACCGGGCCAGCCACGACGTCCTGCGGGCGGAGCTCGACCGCCTGAGCCGGACCGCCGAGCAGCTTCTGCTGCTGGCCCGCGCCGACTCCGGGTCGCTGCGGCCGCGCCACGTCCGGATCGACGTTGACGACTTCGTCCAGGAGGTGAGCAGCCGCTGGCAGCCCCTGGCCGGTCGACACCGGCTTCGCCTGGAGTCCGACGGAGCCACGGAGGGCGTCCTGGTCGGCGACCCCGACCTTCTCCGTCGCTGCCTCGACAACCTGCTCGACAACGCGCTCCGGCACACCCCGGCGGGGGGGACGGTCGCCGTATCGGTCGCGGGGCAGGGACCCTGGTGGGTCCTCTCGGTCGCCGACTCGGGGCCCGGCGTCGACCCGGTCGTCCGCGCCACTCTCTTCGAGCGGTTCACCCGTGCCGACCCTGCCCGCACCCGCAGCGGCGGCGGGGCCGGGCTGGGGCTGTCCCTGTGCCGCGCGATCGCCCGCGCCCACGGGGGGGACGTCACCCTGCTGGAGTCCGCGAGCGGCGCCCACTTCGCCGTCCAGCTGCCCCGACCGAATGGGGCCGCCATCAGCGCCGAGCGCGCGCGGCCGGGCCCGTGAGCCGCCCCGTGCGCCTCCCCCGACCCGGGGTCGTCCCGCGCCGACCGCCGCGGCGGCGGCCGCGCGCCGTGCTCGCCGGCCTCATGGCCCTGCCGCTGCTCGCCCTCTGGATCGCCTCCCACGGGTCGGGCCCGGCATCGGTGGCTGGGCGTGCGCGCCGCGACCCCGGTCTGGCGGCCCGCCATCCGGCGCCGCCCACGCCGCCCGGCCCCTTCAGCCGGGCCCTCACCGGTCCCCACCTCCAGCCGGGGTCGAACCCCAGGGTCCTGCCCGGACCCGTGCTCATCGCCGACAGCGGCAACAACCGGCTCCTGGTGGTCAGCCCGCGGGGCCAGATCCTGTGGGAGTTCCCGGGTCCCCGGGGCCTCCCCGCCGGGCAGACGTTCCTGCGCCCCGACGACGCCTTCTTCTCCCCCAACGGCCGCCAGATCGTGGCCACGGAGGAGACGGATGCGGTCATCTCGCTGATCGACGTGGCCCAGCACCGGATCGTCTTCCGCTACGGCACCCCCGGGGTGCCCGGGGCCGGTCCCAATCAGCTCGCCAATCCCGACGATGCCCAGCAGCTGCCCAATGGGCTCATCTTCACCGCCGACATCCTGAACTGCCGCCTCCTCCTCATCGTGCCCGGGTCCCACACGCCGGCCCGGGCCTTCGGCTCCGTCGCCGCCGGCTGCCTGCACGCCCCGCCCCGGAGCTGGGGCAGCCCCAACGGCGTGTTCCCGATGACGAACGGGGACTTCGTCGTGACCGAGATCAACGGGGACTGGGCGGACATCATGACTCCGGGGAGCCGGATCGTGGCCACATTCCACCCGCCCCAGGTGCTCTACCCCTCCGACACCAACCAGGTGCGGCCTGGGGTCTTCATCACCGCCGACTACTCCTCGCCCGGCCAGGTGGTGATGTACACCCCGGCGGGACGGGTCCTCTGGCGCTACCAGCCCGTGGGCGCGGCCGCCCTCAACCACCCCTCGCTGGCGCTGCCCCTCCCCAACGGCGACGTGCTCATCAACGACGACTGGAATGACCGGGTCATCGTGGTCGATCCCCGCACCAACCGGGTCGTCTGGCAGTACGGGGTGACCGGCCAGCCGGGGTCGACGCCCGGCCTCCTCGACATCCCCGACGGGGTCGACCTGGCCCCGCCCTACTCGCTCGACCTGGCCCACGCCGCCCAGACCGGTTCACCCCGCGCCTGAGGCCGCCGGGCCGCTCCAAGCGTCGCCTGCCCCTGCC
>DAHUZL010000195.1 GCA_027306655.1 Candidatus Dormiibacterota bacterium | reverse complement strand
CCGTCGCGAGGTACCCCGCCGGGCGCTGTGCGAGGAACGCGAGCTCGCCGGGCGACTTGATCGCCGTCCCGTACTGCTTGGCGACGAGCTTGAACTGGGCAAGCGCGCGCGTCGCGTTGATGGTGGGGTTGAAGGCCTGGGCTGGGGTGAGCGTGCCGAGCTCGCCGCCCTGGTGCAGCTGGAAGGCGCCGAAGGACGTGCCCTGATCGCCGACCGCCCGGGGATTAATCGTCGTCGCGCCCGTCGACTCCACGATCGCATCGGCGAGCGCGGTGACGGGGTTCTGGCCCTGGCGCCGGGCGACGGAGGCGATCTGGCCGGCGACGGTGAGGCTGCCCGCCGGGCGGGGCCGCTTCACCCCGTGCCCGGACGCCGGCGGTCGCTTGCGGGCAGAGGTCACGACGCCGCCTCTCCGACCCGATGGCGCCGGCGGAGCTCGCGCTGGGCGATCGCCTTCATAGCCCGCAGCCGCACGAGGTCGCGGTAGGCGGTCCGGAGCGCCCAGGAGCTCGGCTGCTCGAGCCCGCACCGCGGGCAGGTGCAGGTGGCGCCCCACCCCACCACCACCCGGTGCGTCCAGTGGCGCTCGCACTCGACGCAGGTCTCGTGGAGGACGCGGGTCCGGGGGGGCATGGACGGGGCTCCTGGCCGGGGACGGGAGGAGGTCCCAGCGGGTGTTGGCAGGCCCCGCCCCCGGTGCGGTCAGGGTAGGGGAGGGATCGCCGCGGTGCCCGCGACGGCCCTCCCGCCGGTGCTCGGGCCGGCCGGGGGGCACGCGCGGGCCGTACGGGATCGCCTGAGGCCGTCAGGCGTCGACTCAGGGGGCCGCCGGCCGGATGGCCGGCTCCGCAATCGGGCGCGGGGACCGGTCCAGGGCCGAGATCGGGGCTCGGGAGCGCCGTCGGCGGCGTCGGGAAGCCCGGTCTGTGTCGGCTGGAGGACCGGAGGAGCCTTGCCTACAGACCGTAGGCAGCCTCCACGGTGAGGCTATGGCCCATTAAGGGGCGGACGGTCGTGGGCGGGGCGGGGGGCCGGCGTGAGCCAATGACGGGGCGCCGTGCGGGGGGGACGGTTCCCCTTCGGCGGCGGGGCCCCGTCCAGGGCACGCCGGATCGCCGCGGCGATGGCCAGCCACCCCCGCCGGCAGACCCGGGAGGCGCCGCGCCAGCGGACGCCGGACGCGGTCAGCATGGCCCACGCCGACACGCGCACCCGGTCCGCGGGGGGGCAGTACCCCGCGGGCCAGCGGGGCACGTACCGGCCCCGGCGCCAGTACCAGGGCCGGGGCAGCCGACGCGCCTTCTCGACCCGGAGATAGCCCAGCTGCTCGAGATCGCGGACGGCCCGCTGCCAGGTCGAGCGGCTGACCCGGGCGGCCTCGGCCAGGTGGCGGCTCCCGACCCGGAACGGAACGAGCCGACTGGGTCCCCAGGCGAGCGCTCGGCTGCTCCGGGGCCGCACCGGACGCTCGCGCTCGCCGAGGGCGGCGAGGTCGTCGGCCGCGCGCCGGCGCCAGGTGTCGTATCCCGGGAGCAGCTGGGCGCCCCCGGCCATGAGGGCGGACGCCTGGCCCCGCGGGAGCAGGGGGACAGCCGCCCGCACGCGGGCCGACCACCCCGGAGGGTACCAGGGGCCCGAATCCGGCTCCGGCGCCCCCCGAAGGCCCCCCGGGTGGCGATATATCGCCTCTGTGCGGGCCGGAGAGGCGACCCGGCAGGAGGTCCCGGTGTCTGGGGGCCCGGCCGAGGTGCCCCTGGCCCCCCTGGCGGCGTGGGGGGCCAGGGCGCGGCAGCGGGCCAGGTAGGCGTCCCAGGACTCGCCGGCGTGGGGAGGCCCCGCCTGGGCGACGACGCGGGCCGGTAACGATCCGCTCACGGCGCTCGCCGCGAGGCCGCCGAGCGGCTACACTTCGGCCGACGCGCTCCGCGCGGGGCGCCCCCAGGAGATCCCGATGGCAGCGGGACGGTTCGAGCGGGCCCATTCGGCGGTCGAAGCCGTGCTCGCCGTGGCCCTGTCCATCTGGGGGATCGGCTGGGCCCTGGAGAACGGCCCGGCGATCGCGCCCCTGGTCTACGCCGGCTGTGCGCTGATCCTGGTCTGGGTCCTGGCGCCCCCCTTCCTACGCCGGCTGAGACGCTCCAAGTGATCTCGCTCGGGAGGCGCCCGCCCTCGATCCCAAGCGCCGATGCTCCGGATAAGGTCTCCTCTCGGTATCCTGGTGCTCTCGGCACGACACCCGAGAGCGTGGCGGCCCGGACCCCCGGAGCGCAAGCCCCGGCCCGGGCCGCCACAGTGCCGGCCCCGCTCGGGGGGGTGGCCCACGCTCTAGCCGAGCTCCGCTCTCGGTGGGAGGAGTCTCGCGGGGCGGACCGGGACCGCCTGGCCTACGCCGGGGCGCTCCTGGCCGCCGGCCGGCTCGACGCCGCGGCCGCGGTCCTGCGGGTCGACCCGCCGCCGGGAGCCCTGGTCCGCTATCCCGAGGCCGCCCGTCCCCTCGATCGCTTCGACCCCCGCCGGCGCTGCCGCAAGTGCGGCGACCGGCCCGCGCGAGTCCGGTACGTCCCGGACCGCCTCGAGCGGAGTTGCCGCCGGTGCGGCTGGTCCTGGTCCGAGGCGCCGTTGATCCTGGAGGAACTCCTGTGAGCGTCTGGGAATGATCCGCCGCCGCGCCTGGTCCCGTGCCCTCGAGCGGGCCGCCATCCTGGCCGTGGTCGCCGCCCTGGCCGTCGCGGTGGGGATGGCCGTCTCGGGCCTGGTCGTCCGCGTGGTCCTGCCGTGACGGTCGATCCGCCGTCCGTGACGCCGCGGTGGGCTCTTCAGTACGGGGGCGACCCTCGCGGGACGTTCGGGGCCGTCGGGCGGTCCCTGCCCGAGGCCCTTATGTACCTCGAACGGTCGCTCTTCCACGACCTCATTCCGGGCCAGCTGATTCCGCCGGACCGCGCCGCCACCTACCGCGAGCTTCGCCAGTTGCTCGGGGCCTTCGCCGAGAACCGGGCGCAGCGGCGCTCGCGGCTCGTGCTGCCCGGAGGGGGCCGGCCGTGAGCCGGTGGAGGCGCCGGCGCGAGGGCCCCGTCCCGCGGGTCCCGGGGCCGGTCCGAGGGCACCCCTGCCACCGGTGCGGAGGTCCCGCCGGCGCGGTCTTCGATGGCGCCGTCTACGAGTGCCTGTCGTGCTGGTCCCGGCGGGGGATCGGGGCCCCGATGGTGCGGACCCCGCAGGCCCCAGCCCCCGCGCCGGACCGCCCCGCCGGCGAGCAGGGGGTGCTGTGGTGAGCGTGGCCCGCCTCCTCCGCCGCCAGCGGCGCGCCGCCGCCCCGTCGCAGCGGAGGCGGTGCGCGGTCGTGGGCTGCGACGTCCTGCGTCCCTTTGCGTGGTCGCCGTTCTGCGACGACCACGCGGGCGTGGCCTCGGCGTTCGCGCCGATCCGCCTCTGCGCGGTCGCCGACTGCCGCGATCCGGCGACCTGGGGCTACGTCTGCAGTCGACACGTGATCACCGCGGTCGAGGGAGCCGGGTAGTGCCCACCGAGCCTGTCATGGATCGGGGCCTGCGCCGCATCATCGGGGTCGAGCTCCGCCTGCGTGAG
>DAHUZL010000194.1 GCA_027306655.1 Candidatus Dormiibacterota bacterium | reverse complement strand
CTGCTGCCTCCCGTAGGAGTCTGGGCCGTGTCTCAGTCCCAGTGTGGCTGGTCGTCCTCTCAGACCAGCTACCCATCATCGCCTTGGTGAGCCGTTACCCCACCAACAAGCTAATAGGCCGCGACCCCGTCCCGAAGCGATGAATCTTTAGACCGGCGAGGATGCCCTCGCCGGGCCACATCCGGTATTAATCCTGCTTTCGCAGGGCTATCCCAGACTTCGGGGTTGGTTGGTCACGTGTTACTCACCCGTCCGCCACTCGGTCTTGCGACCTCGTTCGACTTGCATGTGTCAGGCACGCCGCCAGCGTTAATCCTGAGCCAGGATCAAACTCTCCGTTCGGCCAACTCGGCAGAGCCGAGTCGGTTGCGGAAAGACGTGGGCCCCTCCTTGGGCCCATCGATCACAGAGTCTGCTCCACTCTTCAATTGTCAAGGTTCCGACTGAGCCGGTGGCTCGGTCCGCGCTCATCCGGAGCGCAACTTTCCTATTGTAGTGAGGGAGCTCGGATCCGTCAAGGCTCAGGGCCCGATCCGGCCCGCTCTCCCGTCCCAGCCGCGCCGGGACGCGGAGTATAGCAGGGGCCGCCAACCGCCCCCGCCGAGCGGACCCGGGAGCGTCCCCGGGGGCGCCCGGAGCCCCAGGTCACGGCCGGGCCCTGGAGTCGGAGGCGCGGCGGGGCGAGCCTCCGGGCCGCCGACGCGCCGAGCAGGTGTTCGGACGGCGGGATGGGCCGGACCGGGGCGCCCGCGCGCGGCGGTTCCGGCGCTCAGGCGCCCCGGCGGCGACGACGCGCGACCACGGCCATCCGCACCGCGATCACCACCACCAGGACCAGCTCGATGCCGCCCCGAACCGCGACCACCGACGAGTGCGCGGCGAGGCCGTAGACGAGGAGCGCCACGCCGAGGGCGAGGGCTGCCGCCAGGATCACCCACCGAACTCCGGTGGGCGAGCCCCGCAGCAGTCGGACGATCAGCAGCATCGGTGGCGGCGATGGTAGGGGATCCGGCGGCGCCGATGAGGGCACGGGGTAGTTGACGCGGCAACGACATGGAGTATCCTCATCCCAGGCCGACCGCCACCGTCGGGGGCGGCCGCCGCCGTGAGCAACCGCGAGGGAGTCAGGAGCCGATGCCGATCCAACGCCTCAACCACGCCGTCCTGTACGTCCGCGACGTCGGGGCCAGTCGCGACTTCTACACCGACGTCCTGGGCTTCCGACCGCTGGCCGGCATCCCCGGGCGGGCGGTGTTCCTGCAGGCCGCCGGCTCCACCAACGATCACGACCTGGCCCTCTTCCAGGTCGGCCCCGACGCCCAGGCCTCCGCCGCCGGGCGGGGCTCGGTCGGCCTGTACCACCTCGCCTGGGAGGTGGACACCCTGAGCGAGCTCGCCCGGATCCGATCCCTCCTCAGCCAGCGGGGGGCGCTGGTCGGGGCCTCCGACCACGGCTCGACCAAGGCCCTCTATGCCAAGGACCCCGACGGCCTGGAGTTCGAGGTGTGCTGGCTGGTTCCGGCAGCCCGGTTGACGCCCGACG
>DAHUZL010000193.1 GCA_027306655.1 Candidatus Dormiibacterota bacterium | reverse complement strand
CGGAATTTGTCAAGCCCGGTGAGACACGGGGCGCCGGGAATTACTGAGCTGCCGTGACCTCCTGTGCTGGTCGGTTGATCCAGGCGGGGCCAGGGAGCCGCGGGGGCTCCGGTGGCTTCCGAACGAAGCGCTCTGGGTGAGCGGCGTAGGCCCCGGTCAGCACCGCGGCCCGGAGATCGCGAACGCCCGGTGCCGCTCCGGTGTGGACGTCCCAGGGCGTGTGGTAGCCGATCCCCGAGTGGCGGTGCTCATGGTTGTACCAACGGAAGAAGCGTTGGCCGTGCACCCGGGCGTCCTGCACGGATCCGAAGCGGTCGGGGAAGTCGGGCCGGTACTTCAGGGTCTTGAACTGGGCTTCGCTGTACGGGTTGTCGTTGGAGCAGTGCGGCCGCGAGTGGCTCTTGGTGACGCCCAGGTCGGCGAGCAGCAGCGCCACCGGCTTCGAGGCCATCGACGACCCGCGGTCGGCGTGGATGGTCAGCTGGTCGCGGTCGACGCCCTGCTTGCGGACCGCGTCGGCGAGCAGGCGCTCCGCCAGCGTCGCCAACTCGCGCGTGGCCACCATCCAGCCGGGGACGTAGCGACTGTAGATGTCGATGATCACGTAGAGGTAGTAATAGGTCCACTGGGCGGGCCCCAGGAGCTTGGTGATGTCCCACGACCACACCTGGTTCGGACGCTCGGCGAGCAACTCCGGCTTGACGCGCGCGGGGTGGACGGCCTGGCGTCGGCGCTCCCGCACCTCGTCGACCGCGCGCAGGATGCGGTACAGGGTCGGCACCGAGGCCAGGTAGGTGCCCTGGTCGAGCAGGGTGGCGTACACGGTCGGGGGCGCGGCGTCGACGAACGGCTCGGAGCGGAGCACGGTGAGGACCCGGTGTCGCTCCTCCACGCTGAGGGCGCGCGGCTGCGGCCGGCGCGATCCTGCTGGACGCGGCGCCGGCGGTCGCGTCCGCCGGTAGTGCGTGGCCCGGGGGCGCCCCAGCGCGGCGCACGCCGCCTTGACGCCGACCACCGGACCCAGCTCCGCCACCGCCGCCTCGATCATGCCGTCGACCCGCCGTCGCTCGCCGCGCTCCCGGCCGCGAGTTCCTCCAAGAGCGCTGACAGTTTTCCCTGGACTTCGATCACCCTCCGGGCCTTGTGGAGCTCGCCCTCGAGGCGCTGGTTCTCCTGACGAAGCCGGCTGACCTCGCGGTCGCGGACATCGATCTCGGGCCGGCCGCGTTTCTGCCCGAGCGCGGCAATGGCGCCATGGTCCCGCTGCTTGCGCCACTCACTGATCAGCGACGAATAGAGGCCCTCCCGCCGGAGCAGCGACCCCTTCCCCGCCTTGTTGAGCCGGTCGTACTCATCGAGGGTCCTCAGCTTGTACGACGGGCTGAACGTCCTCATCCGCGCGCGCTCGGGAACCTCGGGATCGGGCTCCTCGACCCCGCGCACGCCCCCCGCTACCGGGATTGCCATCACAGACCTTCTCCTGTCCGCCCTCTCCACTCATCAATATCGATCAGCCAGGTGTCTCACCCGAGCTTGACACAGAGGGCTTCGCCCCCCTGACCCGCCATCGTCTCCTCCGCCATGGCCGCGTCATTCACACCTTCGAGCCCAAGCTCACGCCGCTCCAAGCGCAGCTGCTCGACCTCCTGCAGATCCCGCCCCGTGCCTACGCAGCCGCCCCGCCCACTCGGGGCGCCACTTGACCCCCGAGAAGTGCGGAAAGAGGGTTCGGTTGCGCTCTTGAGCTGCCTTGACTCGCCTTCCGGGTCCGCATCGGTGATCTCCGCCCACCTCGTTCTGCTGTTCCCCCGGACACACTGCGGAGGAGCCGAAATTGACGGTGGCATCGGCCATCTCTCGGCGATTCCACAGATCTCTCACGGACTCCAGCGTTGCCCGCGAACGACACTGCTTCTGGTATCCTCAATGACTGAACTGTCATCGGCTCGATGCGCCCGCGGGTCCTTGCCAAGGAGAAGGTCGCGGGTTCGACCCCCGTCTCCCGCTCCACCGAGATCGGGGCCGCCAGCTCAGCACCCCGTCCGGCGGACCCGGTGCGTGGCAGCAGAGTGTCGGCCTATCTGGAGGCGAGCGTGACCCCCAGAGGCGGAGCCGCAGCTCCGGAGTTAGAGCCCTGGCAGGAACCGGTCCGAGGCTCGACGGCCGACGTGGCCGCCCTGGACCTTCCGGGCATCGAGCAGGCACGGGCGATGCGCGATGGGCGCCTCCCGCTCCCTTCGAGTGCACGGCTCACGGGCCGCCGCCTGGTCGAGGTGGGTGACGGGTGGGTGGTCTTCTCCATGCCCCTCAGCCCCTGGCTGGCCGGGCCGAAGGGAACGCTTCACCCCGGGGCCCTGGCGCTGCTGGGCGACTCGGCCATGACGGGGGCCATCATCACCACCCTCGGCCGCGGCGTGCTCCTCACAACGGCAGAGCTGTCGATGAGCTTCATGGCCGAGATGCCGGTCCCAGGGGGAGAGCTCGTGGCACGGGCCTCGGTCGTCTCCCGCGATGGTCGTCACGGCCTCGCCACCGCGGAGATCCGCGGGCCCGGCGCTCGCCTGCTCGGATTCGGGAGCTCCCGGGTCTTCCTGGAGCCGCCGTTCGACACCAGCTCCCTCGGCCCGCTGCCGGCCCCCACGCCCGAGCCGGAGCAGACTACTCCCGACCCGTGGGCGCGGCCCATTCCCGTCGCTCCGGTGCGCTCCGAGTTCGCCAGCGGCGACGAGGCGGGGGATGGGCCGAACGGACTGGCGGCTCTTGCGGCGTCGGTGGAGGAAGGCGGACCGCGACCGCCGATCGACCGACTCCTCGGCATCCGCGTCGTCCAGGTGGCGGTGGGGGAGGTGGTCTTCGCGATGCACGCCTCACCGTGGCTGGCGAACGAGTTCGGCTCCGTCAGCGGGGGCGTCCTGGCCGTGCTGGCCCAATCGGCGACATCAGCGTCTGGCCAGTCGGCCGCCCGGGTCGGCCGGCCCTTCCGTGCACTGGATGTGAAGGTCAACTTCCTCCGGCCGGTCGTCCCCGACGGGTCCGAGATTCTCGCGACTGGTCGGGTGCTCCACCGGGGCCGGCTGAGCGTGGCCAACTCCCACCTCCACCATCGAGGCAAGCTGGTCGCCCTGGCGACCGGGTCCACGGTGCTCGGGTGATGACCTGCGCGCACCCCCACGACGGGGGACCGAATCGCGGCCACACCGCACAGGATCATGGGTCTGCCTCGGCCGATCCGGCACTGGTGGCGAGATCCCCGCCATCCAGCGTCCAGCCGCGATGCCGGCTCTCCCGCCCGGACATGATTGACCCTGGCGATTGTGGGTATCAATGGCACAGGACCATCCGCGGGGCGATGGCTCCGAAGTCCCTGCTGCAGAGGTGGCGTCATGGTAGTCAGTCGCTGGAATCCCTGGATCGAGCTGATGTCGGGTCAGGGTCGCCTGGATCAACTCTTCGCCGAGCTGTCCACGCCCACCGGGGCTGCGGATGTGCTCCATTCGCTTCCGCTCGACATTCGTCAGACGGATGAGGCGTTCTGGATCGAGGCGTCGGTGCCAGGCTTCGGGCCGGAAGACATCGAGATCACCGTGGACGAGAACGTCCTGATGATCCGGGGCACGCCTCCATCGCAGCACGATCACGCAATCGGGGGCACCTACGTGCAGCGCGAGCGCCGGCTGGGCTCCGTCCACCGCCACGTCTCGTTCCCGGCGCAGGTGAGCGCCGAGGACATCACCGCCACGTTCACGAATGGAGTCCTCACCGTGATGGTGCCGCGGCTGCAGCGGGCAGAGCCCAAGCGGGTTCCCGTGGTGCTGCGCACGGGTGGGACGCTGACAAGCAGAAGCGGGGCGTCGATGCCGGCCGGTCCCGGCACTGGGAGCTCAGGAGAGTCGCCTGAGCTCGCCGGGGTCGGGGCGGGGACATCCGCCGGAGAGATCGGCCCCGGTGCCTGACCCTCAGACCCATCCCCGGGCCATCCAGCCCGTGGCGGATGGAACGGGGGCCGGGTCCCGGGATCCAGAGTGATCCTGGGACCCGAGCTGGACCATGACCGGCAGCGGTTCGTGAACCCGGTGCCGCCGACGCGCTGACCACCGGTGCGGAGGCTCGGCCGGCGACGGTCCCCACGCACCACCGCGACGTGGGGGCGTGCTCGACCGCGCCGCCCACGGGGGAGCCACTCTGCGTCTCTGTGCGGTCGGGGGGAGGCCGCGGGACCCCGTGCCTCACCCGATCACCCTGGAGGCTGCGCGCTCCTCGCCGCTTTGGGACGGTGAGCCAGCCGAATGCGAGCGGGATCACCCCGGGGACGAGCAGGAGATCGAGCCAGTCCCAGAGACGGTTGCCGGCGAACCCGGTCTACGTCCAGTTGCGGCCATAGCTGCCGCCGACGGAGGTGACCAGGCCGATCGCGCCGCCGGCGGCACGGATCCGCCAGATCGTGGGCGGCGCTGGTCGCCGTCCCCCGTGCTCCGCATCCCTACATGCTGATGACCCCCGCTGGACCGATTGGCCGGAGGGTGGGCGGGTCCGCCACCCCGGCGGGCGCGCCTCCACCGCCCCCCCGAGCCACGTGGCGGGACCCAGGGGCCCCGCCCGCCGCCACCGGCTCCCCGCCCGCCGTCACCCTGATCCCGCCCGGCTCGGCATTGCGGTTGGGGTTGTCGACTGCTACCATCCGCGCCAAGCTGCGGGGCGTTCCGCCGCGCGCGCTGGGTGATGGTCGGAGTCAGGCGGGCTGCCGCGCCGGGCGGGAGTCGCCGGAGTCCGGCGGGTGGACGGCTGGTCAGACCATCGTCCCGGGTGAGCGGGCCGTGCGGGTCAACATCAGGGGGTGGCGCGATGAGTGATGAGATCCTGGTCGGCGCACCCGCCGTCGCGCGGGCAGGGGCTCCCGGTCGGTACCGGAAGGACCTCGGGCTGTGGACGGTCGTCTTCCTCGCCACCGGCGCCATTCTTGGCCCCGCGGTCGGGTTCACCCCGGCCTCGGTGCTGGCGGACGCCGGCCCGGCCGGGATCCTCTCTTGGGTCATCGCCTTCGCGATGATCCTCATCCTGGCCCTCTCCTACGTCGAGCTGGGGACGATGTGGCCCCGGGCCGGGGGGGTCGCCTACTATCCGGCCCGGGCC
>DAHUZL010000191.1 GCA_027306655.1 Candidatus Dormiibacterota bacterium | reverse complement strand
CGCCGTCGACGCCGACGCCTTCGCCCTCCGCCTCGCCGCCCTCATGGACGGGTTGGCGATCCAGCTCGTGCTCGGCGATCCCGCGGTCACCGGCCGGACCGCAGCCCGGCTCTGCCTCGGAAGCGCCGCGGCCGAGCTGGGTTTCACCCCGCCGACGGAGTGAGGTGGCAGCTGGCGAGGCCGCGCTTCTCCAGGTACTGCTGGTGGTAGTCCTCGGCCGGCCAGAAGGCCGCTGCCGGCGCGATCGCGGTCGCCAGCGGGCGCGCCAGCCGCAGGGCGACGCGATCCCGGGACCGCCGGGCCGCCTCGGCCTGGCCGTCGTCGTGGGTGAAGATCACCGAGCGGTACTGGCGCCCCACGTCCGGGCCCTGGCGGTCCACCTGGGTGGGGTCGTGCAGCCCCCAGAACGCCGTCAGCAGCTCCTCGTATGCGACCCGCTCGGGGTCGTAGCTGACCTGGACCACCTCGGCGTGGCCGGTGCGGTCGGTGCACACCTCGGGGTAGGTGGGACGCTCGGTGTGGCCGCCCATGTAGCCGCAGGTGGTGGCGAGCACGCCGGGGAGCCGGCGCAACGATGCCTCGACCCCCCAGAAGCAGCCGCCGCCGAAGGTCGCGGTCCTGGTCATCGCCACTCCTCCTCTGCCGGGGGTGTGACCGTGCCGGGGGGCCGGTCACCGGGCCCCCGAGAGCCTGGCCACCCCTGCATACCCGATCGCCGGGACGTCCACACCCCCGCGCGCCCCGTGCACGGGAGGCGGCTGCCGGGCCTGGGATTGACACGGGAGGCTGCCCCCTCTATGGTGGCGCCGATCGGCTCGGCCGCGGGCCCGGCCGCCGGCGGTGACGGGAGGGAGATGTCCGATGGGCACGGCACCGATCACTCCGCCCGTCGCCGACGATGCCGACGCCGCCCAGCTGGCGCGCCTCGGCTATCGCCAGGAGCTGAGCCGCGTCCTCAATCTCTTCGAGAGCTTCGCGGTCGCCTTCTGCTACCTCTCGCCGATGGTCGGGATCTACTCGCTCTTCGCGCTGGGGGCGGGGTCGGCGGGACCACGGTACCTCTGGCTGATGCCGATCGTGATCCTGGGCCAGCTCCTGGTCGCGCTCATCTTCGCCGAGCTGGGCAGCAGCTACCCGATCGCCGGCGCCCTCTTCCAGTGGAGCAAGCAGCTCCTGGGCCACGGCTACGGGTGGTGGGTGGGCTGGATCTACGGCTGGGCCCTGATCGTCACGGTGGCGTCGGTCGACACCGGATTCGTCATCTACGCGGCCCCCCTCCTGCACAACCTGTTCGGCGCCAACATCAACGCCGCCGACCCCAACACCATTTTGCTCTTCACCCTGCTGCTGATCCTGGTGCAGACGCTCTTCAACGTCGCCGGGGTCAGCCTGCTCGGCCGGATCTCCCGGATCGGCGTGTACGTCGAGATCCTGGGCACCTTCGGCATCGCCATCCTCCTCGCCGCGGTCGGGTTCCACCACGGCCTGGGCTTCCTGTTCACCACCCAGGCCACCGAGCACCTGGCCCACAATCCGCTGGGGGTGAACTTCGGCGGCAACTGGTGGCTGGGGGCAGCGCTGGTGGCGGTCCTGGCCCACGTGTACATCTTCTACGGGTTCGAGTCGGCGGGCGACGTCGCCGAGGAGGTCCGCGGTGCCAGCCGCCAGGTCCCGCGGGCGATCACCTCCTCCCTCCTGATCGGCGGGGTGGCCAGCTTCGTCCTGGTCGGCGCCCTCCTGCTTGCGATCCCCTCGGGGCCGCACCAGTTCACCGCCGCGACCTCGCTGAGCGGCGGCGTCCCCTACATCCTCGACGCCAACGTGCATGTCGCCGGGATCCAGGACGTCATCCTGATCCTGGTCTGCTTCGCCTTCTTCAGCTGCGGCACCGCGGTGCAGGGGGCGGGGGCGCGCCTGGCCTTCTCCTACGCCCGCGACGGGGCCATCCCCGGCAGCGGCGTCCTGCGCCGGATCTCCCCCCGTTTCAAGACGCCCGTCTTCGCGGTCCTGCTGAGCGCGGTGCTGCCGGCGCTGTTCACCCTGCTCGTCCACTTCACCCCGAGCCGGCCGATCCACGTCGCCTTCGTCACCTATCCGGCCAACGTCAACGCGCTGGCGGCGCTGGTGTCGTTTGGCGTCTCGGGCATCTATCTGTCGTTCCAGATGGTGGTGCTGGCGGCGATCGTCGCCCGCCTCCGCGGCTGGCGTCCGACCGGGCCGTTCCAGCTCGGCGTGTGGGCCTGGCCGGTGCTGATCGGGGCGATCGTCTACGGGGTGCTGATGCTCCTCAACATCGTGGTCCCGACCGGGATCACCAGCCCCAAGGGCGAGCTCTTCAACTTCGACTGGCTCACCCTGCTGGTGATGGTGCTGATCTGCGCCATCGGCGCCGTCTACTACGTGATCGCCCGCCCCCAGCGACGGCTCGCGCAGCGGGCCGGGGCGGTGGCCGCCCGCGCGGGGACGGCGCCACCGCCGCCCTGAGCGTCGGGGCCGAGCCAGGGCGGATGGCCGAGATCACCGTGTACGGGGCACCCTGGTGCCCCGACTGCCGCCGCACCAAGAAGTTCCTCGGCGAGCAGCGGGTCGCCTACGACTTCGTCGACATCGACGCCGACGCCACCGGCCTCGCCCGAGTCGAGGCCCTCCAGGGGGGAGGCCGGACGATCCCCACGGTCGTCTTCCCCGACGGCAGCCACCTGCTCGAGCCGAGCAACGAGGAGCTGGCGCGCCGGATCGGCCTCACCCTCGAGACCCAGCGCCGCCTCTACGACCTCGCCATCATCGGCGGAGGACCCTGCGGCCTCGCCGCCGCCGTCTACGCCGCTCGCGAGGGCATCGACGCGGTGGTGATCGACCGCGGCTCGCTGGGCGGCAACGCCGGCGTCACCGAGCGGATCGACAACTACCTCGGCTTCCCCGAGGGCATCGGCGGGGGCGAGCTGGCCGACCGCTTCGTCGCCCAGGCCCGCCGCTACGGGGTCGAGCTGGTTTCCGCGGTCGGGGTCGTTGGGGTCGCCAACGACGGGGAGGACGTGGAGCTCCGGCTCGGCAACGGTCAGGTGATCTCGGCCCACGCCGCCCTGGTGGCGACCGGCTCCGCCTACCGCCGCCTGGAGGTGCCCGGGGAGGACGAGCTGATCGGGGCGGGCGTTCATTTCTGCGCCACCTGCGACGGCCCGTTCTACCGGGGAGCGAAGGAGCTCCTGGTCGTCGGCGGAGGCAACTCCGGGCTGGAGGAGGGGCTCTTCCTCTCCCAGTTCGCCCAGCGCATCCGGGTCGTCGAGCGCGGCGCGGAGCTGCGGGCGTCCCGCCTCCTCCAGGACAAGGTCCGCCACCACCCCCAGTTCGAGGTCCACACCGGGGTCCGGGTCGTCGAGCTCCGCGGCCAGGGCCGGCTGGAGGCGGTGGTGGTCCAGGAGGAGGCGACCGGCGCCCTCCACACCTGGCACCCGGCGGCGGTGTTCGTCTTCGTCGGCCTCGATCCCAACACCGCGTTCCTGGCCGGCACGGTCACCCTCGACCGCTCCGGCTTCGTCGAGACGGACATCGCCTACCGCACCTCGCTCGCCGGCCTGTTCGCGGCCGGGGACGTGCGCAGCGGCTCGACCAAGCAGCTGGCCGCGGCCGCCGGCGAGGGCGTCGCCGCGCTGCTCGCCGTCCGTGAGCATCTCCAGCAGCACGCCCACCTGGCGCGGGTGCCGATGGACGGCTGACGCCGGCCGCCCCCGGTCCGGGCCCCGGGGCTCAGCCGGGGCCCGCGGCGGCGCCCGGTGCCGGGTCGGGCCCGCCCGGCCGGCCGGAGCCGAGGGTGAGCTCGGGGAGGAGCCGGCGCGCCACCCACGCCACCGTCGACCCCTGGACCAGGATGGAGGTGAGGACCACCCCGTAGACCAGGGCTCGGACGGTCGAGAGCCCGCGAGCGTCCGGCGCGATGCTGAGCAGGAGCGCGAGCGCGACCGCGCCCCGGAGCCCGCCCCAGACCAGGAGATGCTGCCAGGCGAGGCTGATCGGTCGCCCCAGCGGGCGCAGCAGGGCGAAGAGGCCATAGACCGCCGCCGCCCGCGCCAGCAGGGCGACCGCGACCCCGGCCAGGACCAGCCCGAGGTTGTGGCCCAGCACCATCCAGGGCACGGTCGCCCCGATCAAAACGAACACCACCGCGTTGAGCAGGAAGGCCACATAGCCCCACAGGGTGGTCACCGCCGCCTGGGTCGCCGCCGACATCCCGCGGGGCCGGCCGACGTTGCCCACCACCACCCCCGCCGCCACGACGCAGAGGATCCCTGAGACGTGGAGCTCCTCGCCGAGGAGGTAGCCGCCGTAGGCGGCGATCGCGGTCAGGGTCATCTCGACCTCGGCGTCGTCGATCCGCTGGGTGAGGAGCGACAGGGCCGCGCCGAGGGCGGCCCCGACGGCGATGCCGCCGGCGGTGAGGCGCACGAAGTCCAGCACCGCCGTCCCCAGGCCGACCGCCGGGGACGCGATCGCGGCCAGGGCGATGCCGAAGACGACGATCCCGGTGCCGTCGTTGGCGAGGCTCTCGGCCTCGACCAGGGTGAGCAGCCGGACGGGGACCCCGATCCTGCGGAAGGTCGCGACCACCGCGACCGGGTCGGTCGGCGCGACCGCGGCGCCGAAGAGGACGGCGACCGCGAGCGGCAGCCCCAGGGCGGCGTGGCCGAGGGCGGCGATGACCGCGGTGGTGAGGAGGATCCCGAGCGTGGCCAGGACCGCCACCTCGACGAGGTGGCCGGCGAGATGGCGCCACTCCAGCCCCAGAGCCGCCTCGAAGAGGAGCCCGGGGAGCAGGACGAAGAGGATGAGGGTGTGGCCGACGTGGGGCGTGTGGCCCGCCAGCAGCGGGCCCACGGCGGCGCCGAGGGCGGCCAGGAGGGTGACGTAGGGGACCGCCAGCCGGCGCGCCGCGACCGCCACCACCGCGGCGGCGACCAGCAGGGCGACGAAGAGCGCAACGCCGGCCTGGATCACCGCGCGGCCGCTCCCCACGAGGGCGGGCGACCCGGGGAGGCGGGCCGCCCACCCGATGGGGTGCGGGGACGGGGTGCGGGGGGCGTGTCCCGGGAGCGGCTCAGCTCCCGAACGCCTGAAGCTGGGCGGTCACGTTGCCGGCCCCGGTGCAGACGGGGATCGGAACGTCGTGGACGGTGAGGGTGCCTCCCAGGTACTGCGGCGTGATCGAGACCCCGGTCGCGGCGGCGCAGGAGAGGCTGGAGGCAGGCCACTGGAGGTCGAGCACGACCACCGCTCCGGAGCTGCCCACCCCGATCTGGCCGTTCGCGGCCAACACCAGCTCCACGCTCGGGTTGTAGCTGACGGAGCTGATCCCGAGCGGGACGGTCGCCCCATCGCTCGTCACCAGGTCGACGGTGGGCAGCCCCACCAGCACGCACGGCGCCGGGGTGTGGTCGGTCAGCCCCAGCGAGACGGAGGTCGACTGCCCCGAGATGGGACCGGAGAAGAGCGAGAACTGGAGGTCGGCGGTGGTGCAGAGCGGGATCGGCGCGGGTGTCGGCGTCGGCGGGGGGATCGGGGTGACGGCCGGGGTGGGCCGGGGCGTGGTCCTCGGAGTCGGCCGCGGGGTCGGCCGCGGGGTGCGCCGGACGCTCGGCGGCGCGGTCACCCGGACGGACGGGGAGGGGCGGGGGGTGGCGGCGCCCACGTGGGTGGGTGAGGGTCGAGCGGGCGACACCGCCGGGGCCAGCGGTCCCACGGCCGGACGGGCGATCCCGGCCGTGATCGCCGAGACCTCGACCATCGTCGGGCCGCAGAGGAGGCCGCCCTGGACCAGCAGAGGCGACCCGCCCGACCGGCCGGGGAGCGTCACGTCCAGCGCCAGGGTGGCGTCGGCGACGATCGCCGTGGCCTGACGGCAGCCGAGGTCGCGGAGGACGAAGGAGGCCCGCCCCCCGGGGGCCACCGTGACGAGCCGGCGCGGGCCGCGGCGGTCGCGGACCGGCACCATCGGCCGGGGTGACCCTCCGGCCCCCACCAGGCGCACGGCGGGGACCCCCCGGAGGGTGCAGGCGCTGGTGCCCACGTTGTCCAGCACGTAGACGACGGTGGCGGTGGCGGCGCTCCGCGGTCCGGCCCGGGCGGTGATGGTGAGCTGGCGGCCGATGCAGGCTCCGAGGATCGCCGTGGTGGGGGCGGGCGGCGGGGTGGCGGACCCCGTGGATCCAGCCGGGGACGGCGCGCCCGGTGGCCGGGCGGTCGCGACCGGCCGGCGCAGCCTCCGCACCGGGCGCGGGGTGGGGGTCGGCACCGGGGTCGGGGTGGGCGTCGGGGTGGCCAGCCGCCCTCTCGGGTGTGGCGTCGCGGGGCTGCCGCCCTGCCGCGTCCGGCTTCCCTCAGGGCTGTGCCGCCCGAGCGAGGCGACGCCGTAGAGGACCCCGCCGACCACCAGGGCGGTGGACAGGGCGGCGCCGATCGCGAGCACCCGGGAGGGAGGCTGGGCCGCCCGCCTGGTGGTCCGGCCGAGGACGCGCTCCTCCAGGGAGCCGCTGAGCGGATCGCTGGCGGCCCGGCCGAGGCGCTCCCTGAGGAGCGACTCAGGATCCATGGCGCGTGTCCCCCAACTGGGCGCGGAGGGTGGCGAGGGCCCGCGCCAGGTGGCTGCGCGCGGTCCCGGGCTGGCATCCGATCATGGCGGCGCACTCGTCGAGCGAGTAGCCGCAGGCGTAGTGGAGGCCGATGATCGCCCGCTGCCTCCGGGAGAGACGCTCCATCGCGCGTCCGAGGTCGAGGCCGAGCTCGGCGCTGGCGACCTGGTGGTCGCCGTCGCGCTGGAACGCGAGACGAAGGCGCCGGGTGAGGTACCGGCGGACGTCCAGCGAGCGATTGATGCACACGCGCGCCAGCCACGCCCGACGCTTGTCGGGGTCGTCCAGCGTGCCCCACACCTTCCAGGCCCGTTCAAATGTCTCCTGCACCGCCTCCTCGGCGAGCTCGGGACGGCCCAGCACCGCCAGCGAGAGTCCGAAGAGGCGAGGTCCCTCGGAATGGACCGCCTGCTCGAAGTCCAGGGCGGTGGCGCGCTCGGTCGTCACGGCCGCGCCGAGGACATCCATGATCACGTAGATATAACGCCTGGGTCGGAGCCGCGGTTTACCGGGCCGGCGGCCGGGGCAGCGGCCGCGGCCGGATCCGGCGGGACCCGGCGGCGAGGGGGTCGGTCAGGCGATCCGGTCCTCGCCGTGCAGGTACGCCCGCAGCACCTCGGGGACGGCGATCGATCCGTCGGCCGCCTGGTAGGTCTCCAGCACCGCGTCGAGGGTGCGGGGGAGGGCGAGCGCGCTCCCGTTCAGGGTGTGCAGGAACTGGGGGCGCTCACCGGGCGCCGGCCGGAATCGGATGTTGGCTCGACGGGCCTGGAAGTCGCCGAAGCAGGAGCACGACGAGACCTCCAGGAAGCGGCCGAGCCCGGGGGCCCAGACGTCGAGGTCATACTTCTTCCACTGGGCGAAGCCCATGTCGCCGGCGCACATCAGCCGGACCCGGTAGGCGAGGCCGAGCGCCTGCAGCACCGCCTCGGCGTCCTCCACCAGCCGCTCCAGCTGATCCAGCGACGCCTCGGGCCGGGTGAACGCGACCAGCTCGACCTTGGAGAACTGGTGCAGGCGGATGTAGCCGCGGGTGTCCAGCCCGGGGGCCCCCGCCTCGCTTCTCCAGCAGGGGGTCCAGGCCACATGGCGGATGGGAAGGGCGTCCCCGTCCAGGATCTCGTCCCGGTACAGGTTGGTGACCGGCACCTCGGCGGTGGGGATGAGGAAGCGGTCCCCCTCCGCGACGTGGAACGCGTCGGCCTCGAACTTGGGCAGGTTGGCGGTGCCCACCATGCAGGCGCGGTGCACGATGTACGGCGGCGAGACCTCGACGTAGCCGTGCCGTCGGGTGGCCACGTCCAGCATGAAGGCGGCGAGCGCCCGCTCCAGCCGCGCCCCCGCCCCCCGGAGGAGCGCGAAGCGGCTGCCGGCGATCTTGACCGCACGCTCGAAGTCGAAGATCCCGAGCGCCTCGCCCAGGTCGTAGTGGGTCCGGGGGGGGAAGTCGAAGGCCCGGGGGACGCCCCCGCGTCGCACCACGGCGTTGTCCGCGTCGCCCACCCCGTCGGGCACGGAGGGGTGAGGCACGTTGGGCACCTCCAGGAGGAGGCGGTCGAGCTCCTGGTCCGCCGCCTGTCGCCGGGACTCCAGCTCCCCGACGCGGCCCCGGAGGGTGGTGAGCTCGGCGGTGACGGCGGGCGGCGGGGCGGCGCCGGCCCGGGCCGAGCGGCCGATCTCGGCCGACCGGGCCCTCTGCTCGGAGCGGAGCCGCTCCTCCTCGCCGACCAGCCGGCGCCGCTCGGCGTCGAGGGCGAGGATCTGGTCCACCGGGGCCGTCTCCCCCTTGCGCCGGGCACCCTCGCGCACCAGCTCGGGGTGGTCGCGGATGAAGGAGAGGGCCAGCACCGCTACAGGGTAGGGCTGCCGCCCGCCCGCTCGGCGGGGTCGGGCCCGGCCCCGGCCTCCCCCTGCCGGAGGGTGGGGAAGAGGACCACGTCGCGGATGGCGGCGGCCCCGGTCACCAGCATCACCAACCGGTCGACCCCGAGCCCCATGCCGCCGGCGGGTGGCATCCCGTGCTCCAGGGCCTCCAGGAAGTCCTCGTCCATCGGGTGTGCCTCGAGGTCGCCGGCCTCGCGACGGCGGGCCTGCTCAAGGAATCGCTCGCGCTGGTCCACGGGATCGTTGAGCTCGGCGAAGGCGTTCACCAGCTCGCGCCCCCCGGCGACCAGCTCGAAGCGCTCGGTGAAGCGCGGATCGTCCGGCAGGCGCCGGGCCAGCGGCGAGGTCTCGACCGGGTGATCGAGGACGAAGGTGGGGGCCTCCAGGGTGCGCTCGACCCGCTCCTCGTAGCACGCCACCAGGACCAGCGCCGGGGTCGGGTCTGGCGGGAGCCCCACCCCCAGCGATCGGGCGGCGGCGGCGAGCTCCTCGGGCGCGTCCCAGCCGGCGAGGACGTCGATGCCGACGGCGTCCCGGACCAGGTCGACCATCCGGGCCCGGCGGAACGGGGGACGGAGGTCCACCGTCCGCTCGGTCTCGGCCGTCCCCGGGACGGCGTCCGCCGCGGCCACCGCCTTCCCGACCAGGGCCTCCGTCAGCTCCACCATCCCCTCCCGGCCGACATGGGCCTGGTAGGCCTCCAGCATCGTGAACTCGGGCGCGTGCCGGGGCGAGAGCCCCTCATTGCGGAACACCCTCCCCAACTCGTAGACGCGGCCGAATCCGGCCACCAGCAGCCGCTTCAGGTGGAGCTCGAGCGCGATCCGCAGGAAGAGGTCCTGGTCGAAGGCGTGGTGGCGGGTCGCGAACGGCCGCGCGCGGCCCCCGCCCGGGATCGGCTGCAGGATCGGGGTCTCCACCTCCAGGAAGCCACGGCGGTCGAGCTCGGCCCGCAGCGCCCCGATGATCGCCGCGCGCTGCACGAAGGGCCGCCGCCGGCCAGGGGTGCTCAGGAGGTCGAGGTGGCGGCGGCGGTAGCGCGCCTCCCGGTCCCGGAGCCCGTGGAACTTCTCCGCCGGCGGCCGCAGCGCCTTGGCCAGCAGCACGCCCTCGCCGACGCGCAGGGTGGGCTCTCCCCGGCGGGTGCGCACCAGTGGCCCGGCCGCCCCCACGATGTCGCCGAGGTCGAGACCGGTGAGCCACTCGAACGGAGCCGGCGCACCGCCGCGGTCCGCCATCAGCTGGAGGCGCCCGCTCTCGTCGTGGAGATCGGCGAAGGCCAGCCCTCCCGAGGAGCGCAGGCCCAGGATCCGTCCCGCCACCCGCACCACCGGGGGCTCGCCGGCCCGGTCCGCCTGCTCGTACGCCGTGAGCCGCCGGAGCGCTTCCAGGGCGGTCCCGTCCCGAGTGAAGTCGACGTTCCAGGGCGGCGTCCCCGCCGCCCGGAGGGCCTCCGCGGTCCGCCGGCGTGCGGCCACGATCTCATCCAGCGGCGCCCCTGACGGCGGCTCCGGGGGCGCGTCGGTCACCCCGGCCAGCCGATCACGCGACCTGGAGGATCTTGACCTGCCGCTGCCCGTCGGGAGCCTCGACCGCCACCGCCTCGCCCTTCCGGTGGCCGATCAGGGCTCGGCCGACCGGTGACTCCAGCGAGATCCGACCGGCCGCGGCGTCCACCTCGGCGGGACCGACGATGGTGTAGGTGGTGTCGCCGAACTCGTCCCGGACCCGGACCGTGGACCCGATCTGGACCGTGCCGTCGGGCGATTCCTCCTCGTCGATGATCTGCGCGTTGCGCAGCATCCGCTCCAGGGTGAGGATCCGCCCCTCCACGAATCCCTGCTCGTTCTTGGCGTCCTCGTACTCGGCGTTCTCGCTGAGGTCGCCGAACTCCTTGGCGTGCTTGATCCGCTCGGCGATCTCCTGGCGGCGGGCGGTCCGCAGCTGGTCCAGCTCCGAGTTCAGCTTCTCGTGACCATCGCGGGTCAGGGGCACCGGCTTGTCCTGCATGGCGCATCGCTCCATGGCCGGGGCGGGGCGCGCCACGGGTCTGGCGCCGGCCAACCCGCCCTCGGGGAAGCGTGATTCTACTCCAGGCTCCGGGGGGCGGCAAGCCGGAGCCGACCACCGCCGGCCCCGGCGCTGGTCGGGCTCGGGCGGAGCGCCCCCGGGCGCTCCGTTGAGAAGGACCCTTGCCCGATCTCACCGCGGCTGCTATGATCGGTGGGCGGCCGCTCATCGGCAGCCGATCGCTCGGCGATCGTGAACGTACCCCCCCCTCTCGGGGCGTCCCTTCGGGGGCGCCCTTTCTTTTTGTCGCCGGCCGCGGCGGCCGGCGCTGGCGTCGCGGCCGGAGCGACGGTCAGCCCTCGCTGCGGTTCAGCTCGGCCACCAGCCGCAGGCCCTCCAGGGTGATGCGGGGATCGATGTGGTCGACGCAGGGGATATGCGGGGCGAGCAGCTCGGCCAGCCCGCCGGTCGCGACCACCTGGGGCCGGCCCGCCATCTCGCCTCGCATGCGGCGCACGATCTCCTCGACCTGCCCCACCACGCCGTAGACGACCCCGGCCTGCATCGAAGCCACGGTGGTGCGGGCCAGCGCCGGCCCGGGCACGGCGAGCTCGACCCAGGGCAGCCGCGCCGCTCGAAGGGAGAGGGCATCGAGGCTGAGCCGGACCCCGGGCGCGATCGCGCCTCCCAGGTAGTCTCCCTGCGCATCGATCGCGTCCAGGGTGGTGGCGGTTCCGAAGTCGACGATGATGGCGGGACCGCCGTAGCGGTGGCGGACCCCGACCGCGGTGACGATCCGGTCGGCGCCGACGTCGCGGGGGGGGTCGTAGTGGATCCGGATCCCGGTGCGGGTGCCCGGGCCCACCACCAGCGGCTGGACGTCGAAGTAGTGGACCGCCGCCTCCCGTAGGGCGCGGTCCATCGAGGGCACGACGCTGCTGACCGCCGCCTGGTCGATGCGGTCGGTCACACCGCCGGCGGCCAGCAGGCCGCGCAGCTGGGTGCCGAGCTCGTCGCGGGTGGCATCGCGGCGGGTGGCGAACCGGCCCTCGTGCACCAGCCGGTCCCCGTCGAAGACGCCGACCGTGAGGTTGGTGTTGCCGAGGTCGAGGGCGAGAAGCATCGCCGCGAATTGTAGGATCGACCGATGCGCGAGGTCGCCGATCCGACGATGCCCGCCCCTTCCCCGGCCGCGCTCGCCCGCGCCCCGCTGCAGATCGGGCCCCACACGCTGGGGACGCCGGTGGTGGTGGCGCCGATGGCCGGGCTCACCGACCGACCCTTCCGGCGCCTCGCCCGCGAGCTCGGCGCGGGCCTCACCTGCACCGAGATGGTGGCGGCGGCGGCCGTGGTCCGCTCGCCGGAGGCGGCTCGAACCCTGCTCGACCTCGGGCCTGAGGAGCACCCGGTGGCGGCCCAGCTGGTGGGCGGCGATCCCCAGACGATGGCGGAGGCGGCGCAGGTGTGCGTCGCCCACGGCGCCGCGATCGTCGACGTCAACCTCGGCTGCCCGGTTCCCAAGGTGGTGCGGCTCGGGTCGGGCGCGGCGCTGGCCCGCGACCGGGACCGCACGGTGGCCGTCCTGGCGGCGATGGTGCGGGCGGTGCCGGTGCCGGTGACCGCCAAGATGCGGCTCGGCTGGGACGACCGATCCATCAACGCGCCCGAGCTCGCCCGCGCCCTGGAGGATGTCGGGGTGGCGGCCGTCAGCGTGCACGGACGCACCCGCTGCCAGGCCTACCGCGGCGAGGCCGACTGGGGCCAGATCGCGCGCGTGCACCGAGCGGTGCGGCGCATCCCGGTGCTCGGCTCTGGAGATGTCCGCGACAGCGGCGAGGCCGCCCGGCGGATCACCGCCGGCGACGTCGACGGGGTGGTGGTGGCCCGGGGCATGCTCGGCGACTGGCACTTCCTGAGCCACACCGTGCACCGCCTGCGCACCGGCGAGGAGCTCGTGGCCCCCGCCTTTTCGGAGCGGCTGGCGCTCGCCCGCCGCCACTGGTTGGCCATGGTCGACCACCACGGCGAGCGCCTGGGGGTGCGCCGCGGCCGCAAGTTCGTGGTCTGGGCCATCCGCGGCTGCGCCGGCGCCGCCCGACTGCGGGCCGCGGTCGCGACTGTGGACACCCGCGAGGACCTGGAGCGCATGTACCAGGCGATCCTCGCCGCCGGGGAGGGACCGATGGGCTGGCAGCGGCC
>DAHUZL010000190.1 GCA_027306655.1 Candidatus Dormiibacterota bacterium | reverse complement strand
CCCCCGGCGCCGCCGGCGCCGCGGCGGGCGGGGTCGGGGGCGCGGGCACGGGGGGACGGCGGCGGCGGTCGCAACCCCGGAGGGCCCGAGCGCCTGAGCGAACGCGGTCAGCCGAGACGGCGGGCCCCGATCCGGCGCTCGTCAATCCCCCCGTCCGCGCGGCGCTCCAACCGCCAGGCCCCGCTGCCCTCGCGATCGGTGACCACCTCGGCGAGCTCGGTCCCCACGAAGTGGAGAGCGGCCCCGTCATCGGCGGCCCAGCCGTCGGGGATCAGCCCCGCCCCGAGCAGGCGACGGTGGGCGGGACGGCGCGCCGGCTCGGAGTCGAAGTGGGGGCTGAAGCTGCCGGGGAGAAGTCCCAGCCCGTCGTGGACCGGCCGCAGCTCGAGGCCGAAGGAGTCGGTGGTCCCGGCCTCGAACCAGCAGAGCGCGCCGGCGCTGACCCCGGCCAGCACGACGCCGGCCTCCCACGCCCGCCGCATCACCCGGTCGAGCCCGTGGACCCGCCACACCGCGAGGAGGTTGACGGTGCTGCCGCCGCTCACCCAGATGAGGTCCTGGCGGAGCAGATGGGCCTCCGGGTCATCCACCGAGGGGAGGGGGAAGAGGGCCAGGTGGCTCGAACGCACGTCGCGCTCCGCCAGCGCGCCGAGGTGGGCCGCGGTCCAGGCGGCATCGTCGCCGGTCGCGGTGCCGAGGACGCAGACCCGCGGCCGGGCCCGGCCGGTGAGGTGGAGGGCCCAGTCGACGACCGGCCCGGGATGCCAGCGCCCGCCGCGATCGGCGCGAAAGCCTCCGCTGGTGGCGAGGATCTGGCGCCGCCCCCTCGTCGTCACCGGCCGGCCGCCGGCGGCGGCGGGGCTCCGTCGTCCCCCAGCCGGCGCGCGCGCTCGGCCGCCAGCAGCGGATCGACCACGGGATCGAGGTCGCCCTCCAGGATCCGCGGGAGCTGGTGCAGCTTCAAGTCGATGCGGTGGTCGGTGAGGCGGGCCTCCGAGAAGTTGTAGGTCCGCACCTTCTCACTGCGGTCGCCGTGGCCGACCATCGACTGCCGGGTGGCCCTGAGCTCTGCCTCCCGCTCCGCCCGGGCCCGCTGGTAGAGCCGCGCCCGCAGCACCCGCAGCGCCTTGGCCCGGTTCTTGTGCTGCGACTTCTCGTCCTGGCAGGTGACCACCAGCCCGGTGGGCAGGTGGGTGATGCGCACCGCCGAGTCGGTGGTGTTGACGCTCTGCCCGCCTGGCCCGGTGGAGCGGTAGACGTCCACCTTGAGGTCGTCGTCGCGCAGCTCCACCTCGACCTCGTCGGCCTCCGGCAGCACCACGACGCTGGCGGCGGAGGTGTGGATGCGACCCTGGGACTCGGTCCGGGGGACGCGCTGCACCCGGTGCACGCCGCTCTCGAACTGGAGGCGCTCGTAGGCGCCGGGCCCACGCACTTCGGCCACCACCTCCTTGAAGCCGCCGCCCTCGGCGAACGACTGATCCACGATCTCGACCGTCCAGCCGCGGCGCTCGGCATAACGGGCGTACATGCGGAAGAGGTCGGCGGCGAAGAGGGCGGCCTCCTCGCCGCCGGTGCCGGCGCGGACCTCGACCACGGCGTCGCGCTCAGCGTCCCGGTCGGCGGGGACCAGGAGCGCCTGCAGCTGCGCCCCGAGCAGCCCGCGCTGCCGATCCTGGTGGCGGACCTCCTCGTCCAGGTACGCCTGCATCTCCGCCAGCGGCTCGTCGCGGCGCATCGCCTCCGCCTCCTGGAGCGCGGCCGCCGCCGCCTCCCACCTGGCATACAGCTCCACCACCGGCCGCAGCCGAGCCTCCTCGCGGCCGAGCGCCTGGAGCCGAGCGGGGTCGGGCGGGCTCTGGGCGTCCTCGAGGCTCCGGCGCACCTCCAGGTACCGGGCACGGACGCGCTCCAGCCGCGCCCGCAGCTCCCTGTGCTCGAGGGGGTCAGCCATACCGCCGCCGGCACGTCCCGGCCGACCGCGGGCTGGGCCCGACGGGCCTCAGGCCCGCGCCGCCGCCTTCTCGGCGCGCCGCCGGAACCGCTCCACCTGGCCGCCGGTGTCCACGATCCGCTGCTCCCCGGTGAAGAAGGGATGGCACACCGAGCAGACCTCGGTCCTGAGCGCGGTGAGGGTCGAGCCTGTCGTGAACTGGCTCCCGCAGGAGCAGGTCACGACCGCGTCGTGGTGGTAGTCGGGATGGATCGCCTTCATGCGGAGCGGGTCGGAGCTTACCACGGGGGCCGGGCGCCGAAACCAGCGGCCGACGCCGGCCACGACCGCGCCCGGACGGCCGCGCCGCCGCCCTCCCGGGCGCGTCAGTGAACGGCGGCGATGAGGTGGGTGAGGTTGGCGTGGCTGACGGCGAGCCCGGACGCGGCGGACAGGACCAGGACCAGGTAGGCGCCCCCCACCAGCCACCGGGTTCGCGGCGGGACCGCGAGGTAGCCCGGCTGCCGCCGCGCCTGACGGAAGCGGCCGAAGGTGCTGTAGGCGGCGACCACCACGATGATGAGCAGCACCGGGCTGGCCGCCCGGGCCACCGTGAAGGCGAAGACGGCGTAGCCGACCAGGACCACCAGCCCGGCCAGGTTCGCCCACTTGGAGACCGCGGCGGTCACCCGGCCGCCGTCGAGGGGGGAGGCCGGGATCAGGTTGAAGAGGTTGAGCAGGCAGCCGACGTAGGCGAGCGCGCCCAGGAACTCCGAGTGCCAGACCACCGCCGCGGCCAGGCAGAGCAGCGACGCGAGGGTGCCGATGACCGGGCCGGCGATCGCCACCGTGGCCTCGCGTGCGACCGTGCGCGGCTGGCGGCGCATGTTGATGAGGGCGCCGAGCCCGGGGATGAACATCGGCGCGCTGACGTCCTCGCCCAGCCGCCGGGCCACGACGTAGTGGCCCATCTCGTGGACCAGGAGGAGCAGCACGAACGCCAGCGCGAAGGCCGGCCCGAAGAAGATGGAGTAGAAGACGACGCTGATCGCCATCGTGATCAGCGTCCCCTTGAAGGCCCCCAGCTTGAGCAGGAGCCCGCCGTACTTCACCGCCGCCAGCAGGCCGGCCAGGATGCTGCCCCAGATCCCGCGCCGGCGGCCGGTCGCGGCGGCGGATGTCGGTGCCGGCACCCCGGCCGCCACCGTGGGCCAGACCGGGGGACCCCCGGCGGTCGACCAGGTCCCGGGCCAGCCGCCCGGCCCCGCCGTGAGGGCGACGGCGGGCGCCCCGCCCGCGGGCGACGGCGCGGCGGCGGGCTCGGTGCCCGGAGCGGGGCCGTCCACGGCGTACGGGCCGTCGAGGGCGAACGGGTCGTCGGGGGCGGCGCCCACGTGTCGATCATAGGCCGCGACGCGAACGGCCAAACGTCGGGGGTGGGCACCGGCGGAGGCGCGCGGCACGGGACCCGCCGGCGGCGGCGCCCGGGTCAG
>DAHUZL010000187.1 GCA_027306655.1 Candidatus Dormiibacterota bacterium | reverse complement strand
CTGGCGGCGGCGGCGGTCCTGGCCGCGGCCACCAGCGCCCTGGCGGCGCCCGCGGCCGCCGCCGCGAGCGGCGGCGTGGTCCGGTGGGCGGAGTCGGCCCAGGGGGCTCCCAAGTGGATCTTCCCACTCTACCCGGGGACGGACTTCACCGTCCAGTACCAGAGCGAGTTCGAGTACCTCATGATCCCGCCCCTGTACCAGTTCGGGAACGGGACGTCGCCGGCGATCAACTACCGGATCAGTCTCGCCCTGCCGCCCGTCTACCGGAACCACGACACCCAGGTGGTGATCACGCTCAAGCCCTACCTGTGGTCCGACGGCAGCCCCCTCACCACCCGCGACGTCGTCTTCTGGATGAACCTGCTCAAGGCGGAGAAGCGCAATTGGGCGCCCTACGTGCCGGGCGCCTTCCCCGACAACGTCCGCAGCGTCACCGTCGACAGCAGCCGGCAGCTGACGTTCACCCTGACCCGGAGCTTCTCCCCGGCCTATTACACCGCCAACGAGCTGAGCCAGATCACTCCCATTCCCCAGCACGCCTGGGACAGGACGAGCCTCTCGGGCGCCGTCGGCAACTACGACCGCACCCCGTCCGGCGCCGCCGCGGTCTACCACTTCCTCTACAACCAGTCCACCGAGCTGGGCACCTACGGGACCAATCCGCTCTGGAAGGTGGTGGACGGGCCCTGGACCATGCAGAGCTACAGCACCACCGGCCAAGTGGTGTTCGTCCCCAACCGCCAATACAGCGGTCCCGACAAGCCCCACCTGGCCAAGTTCATCGAGGAACCCTTCACCAGCACCGCCGCCGAGTACGACGCCCTCCGGGCCGGACAGCTCGACGTCGGCTACATCCCCCCCGAGGACATCAGCACCCGGTCGGCGCTCCGGCGCGAGGGGTTCAGCTTCGGGCAGTGGCCCGTCTACGGCTTCAACAGCCTGCTGATCAACTTCCACAACCCGGTCGCCGGCCCGCTCTTCCAGCAGCTCTACATCCGCCAGGCGCTGGAGCGGCTCATCAACCAGCCGGAGTGGATCCAGAAGTCGCTGGGCGGCTACGGCGCGCCCACCCACGGCCCGGTCGTCAACGGGGCGCCCTCGCTGATCGGGCCGGTGGAGCGCGACTACCCCTATCCCTACAGTCCCGGGGCGGCCCGCTCGCTGCTGACGGCCCACGGCTGGGCGGTCCACCCCAACGGGCTCACCACCTGCGCCCGTCCCGGCAGCGGTCCGGGCCGGTGCGGAGCGGGGATCCGGCGAGGCCAGGGCCTCAGTCTCAACCTCGTCTACAACACCGGCCAGATCTTCGAGACGATCCAGATGGAGACCCTCAAATCGGAGGCCTCGCGGCTCGGGATCGTGATCAACCTCTCCACCAACGTGTTCGCCTTTCAGCTCGCCATCCCCTGCACCGCCACGCAGGCCGCCTGCAAGTGGCAGATCATCGATTGGGGCGGGGCGGTCTACACCCTCCCCTACTACCCCCTCGGGGGCGGCTACTTCGAGTGCGGCGCGCTCCTCAACTACGGCGGCTACTGCGACCACACCGAGGTCCGGCTCGACAACCAGGGGCTGGCCGGCCAGGGCGGCGTGATCCCCTGGGAGAACTACGTCGCCCAGCAGCTGCCGATGCTGTGGATCCCCAACGGTGACTTCGAGCTGATCGAGGCGCGCAGCGACCTGCACGGGGTGCTGCCCGCCAACCCGCTGCTGGCGATCTTCCCGCAGAACTGGTCGTACGGCACGGGCTCGGCGTGAGGCGCGTGTCCCGGGAGGGGGCGGTCGGGCGGCCGCGACGGGGCGGCGGCCCCCGACTCTTCCCCTCCGGCAACCGCCTGACCGCGGTCCGCGCGGGACCGGGGCCACGGGGTGACCGGGCCCCTGCCCCCGCGGCGGAGGGCTAGGGGATCGGCGCGGAGCTGCGGGTCGGGGTGGTCGGCACCGGGCGGTGGGCGACGATGGCCCACCTCCCCGGGTGGCGCCGCGATCCCCGCTGCCGGCTGGTGATGGTCTGCGACCGGGACCGCGGTCGGGCCGAGGCGGCGGCGCGCGCCTTCGAGGTCGCGACGGTGGCCACCGAGGTCCGGGAGCTGGTCGAGTCCGCCGCCGTCGACATCGTCGATGTCGTCACCGACGACGACAGCCACCTGGCCATCGTGATGGCGGCGCTGGAGGCGGGCAAGCACGTGCTCAGCGAGAAGCCGGTGGCGCACGACCACCGCGAGACGCGGCGGGCGGCCGAGCTGGCGCGTCGCCGGGGACTGGTGACCAGGGTCGGCTTCACCTTCCGCCACAGCCCGGCGATGCGCTACGCCAAGCACCTCATCGACCAGGGCCGGATCGGCACCCCCTACATCCTCAACGGGTTCGAGCAGAACTCCCAGTGGATCGACCCGGCCACCCCCTTCCGGCGGCCGGCCGCGGAACGGGCCGACGGCGGGATCCAGGTCGCCTCGCTGGAGGGGTACGGGGCCCCCATCATCGACATCGCCCACTGGTTCGTGGGCGACGACCTCCACCAGGTGGTGGGGACGATGCGCAACTTCGTCCCCCGCCGGGCCGCCCGCGGCAGCGGCGAGATGGTGCCCATGAACATCGACGACGGCGACATCTTCCTGGGCGAGTTCCGGGGCGGGGCGCTGCTCTCGATCCAGAGCAGCTTCGTCACCGTCGGCAACTACCCGGGGGTGGAGGCCCGCCTCTACGGCAGCGAGGGGGCGCTGGTGGTGCGGATCGTGGAGGAGCTCGGCATCTGCGAGACCCTGAGCGGGGCCACCCCCGACCAGGTCGAGTTTCGACCCCTGGCCGTCCCGCGCGAGTTCTATCCGCCGGGGGGGAGCGCCAGCGAGAGCTGGCCCACCCTCTGCTATGCCAACCTCGTCTCCGGCCTGGTCGACCAGGTGTTGGGAGGGGATGCCACCGGCCGGGCCGACTTCGACGCCGCGGCATGGGTGCAGGAGGTGGTCAACGCGGTCGAACGGTCGGTGCGCGAGCGCCGCTGGGTGGAGCTCCCGCTTGCCGGCTGACGCCGGCGTCCCCCTCCCGCCGCGGGAGCGGGGCCGGCTCGCCCTCGACGGCCACACCGCGGTGGTCACGGGCGCGGCCAACGGCCTCGGGCGGGCGATCACCGAGGCCTTCCTCGACGCCGGCGCCCGGGTGGTGGCGGTGGACATGGTCCGGCTGGATCGCTACCAGGGCCGCGACGCGGTGGTGGCGGTGATCGGCGACGTCGCCGACCCCGGGCTCGGGGAGCGCGCCATCGCCGCCGGGGCGGAGCGCCACGGCCGGGTCGACTGGCTCGTCAACGATGCCGCCGAGTATCCGGACGGCGGCCTGCTCGACATGGATGAGGCGGTGTGGCAGCGGGTCTGGGATGTCAACGTGACCGGCCTCTTCCACATGACCCGCGCCTTCGTGCGCCACCGGCTGGCGGGCCCTCCGGGCGGCGGCGCCATCGTCAACATCTCGTCGGGGTCGGCGCGCAGCCCCCGCCCCGGTGGGGGCGCCTACGCCGCCTCCAAGGCCGCCGTCGAGTCGCTCTCCCGCACCCACGCGATGGAGCTGGGACCGCACGGGATCCGGGTCAACGTCGTCGCCCCCGGGTACATCGACGTCAGGGGGTGGAGCGAGGCCCACCCCGAGCGCGCCCCGGAGCCGCTCCGGCAGCGGCTGGTGTCCCAGATCCCGCTGGGTGAGCCGGGGCGGCCCTCCGACGTCGCCGACGCCGTGCTCTTCCTCTGCTCCGCGCGGGCGCGGCACATCACTGGCGCCGTCCTCGATGTCGATGGCGGCTCCCTCGCCGGCCGGTTCTCGCTCCACCCCGGATGAGGCCCCCGGCGCCGGACGGACGGTGGCGGGCGGTGATCACCAGCCCGCTGGAGCCCGAGCTTCTGGGACAGCTGCGCCGGGGCCATGGCGCGGTCGACTTCGTCTATCCGGACGCGCTCCTCGCCCCCGCCCGATACCCGGCCCACCACCCCACTCCCGAGGTCGGCGACGACATCGCTGCGCGGGCCGAGTGGGAGGCCCTGCTCGACGGGGCCGACATCCTGTTCGACTTCGGGCCCCGCGAGCTGCAGACCACCCTGGCCTCCCGGCCCCGGCTCCGCTGGATCCAGGCCACCAGCGCGGGCGTGGGACCGCTGGTCGAGCGGATCGGGCTGGGGGCCCGGGCGGCGCCGGAGGTGACCACCGCCAGCGGGGTCCACGCCCGTCCGCTGGCGGAGTTCGCGCTCTTCGGCATGCTCTGGGTCGTCAAGGACGGACCCCGGCTGCTGAGCCAGCAGCGCCGCCACCGCTGGCAGCGCACCA
>DAHUZL010000186.1 GCA_027306655.1 Candidatus Dormiibacterota bacterium | reverse complement strand
GCGTCGGGATCCGGGCGTTGGGCGCCCCTCACTCGCGACGGTAGGGCTGTCCGTCCGCCCCCGGCGGCCGCACCCGCCCCACCAGGCCGGCGACCGCCAGGATCACCGCGATGTACGGCGCCATCAGCAGGAACGGGGAGGCGATCGGGACGTTCAGCACCGCCAGGTTGCTCTGCAGGGAGTCGGCGAAGCCGAAGAGGAGGCACGCCGTGGCGGCCCAGAGCGGGCTCCAGCGCCCGAAGATCATCGCCGCCAGGGCGACGAAGCCGAGACCCGCCGACATGTCGCTGGTGAACTCGCCGGTGGATCCGATCGACAAGGCGGCCCCGCCCAGGCCGCCGATCGCGCCGCCCAGGATGACATTGCGGTAGCGGATGAACAGAACCGAGATCCCGACCGTGTCGGCGGCGCGCGGATGCTCGCCGACGGCGCGGACGCGAAGCCCCCAGCGGGTATGGAAGAGCCCCACCTGGATCGTGGCCAGCAGCGCCAGGGCCAGGTAGAGAAAGATGTTCTGGTCGAAGAGGATCGGGCCCAGGAGCGGGATCCGGTCCAGCACCGGGACCGCGATGTTGCCGAACACCTGCGGGCTGTTGAGGGTCGCCTGGTTGGGGGTGAGGACCTGGAGGTCGAGGAAGCTGGTGACCCCGGTGGCGAAGGTGACGATGACGATGCCGACGATGATCTGGTCGGCCTGGTAGCGCAGGCAGAGGACGGCGAGCAGGCCGCCCAGGGCGGCGCCGCCGGCTGCCCCCGCCACCATCCCCAGCCAGAGGTCTCCGGTCAGCGAGCCGATCATGGCGCCCAGGAAGGCTCCGCCCAGGAACTGGCCCTCGATGGCGATGTTGATCACGCCCGAGCGCTCGCACATGACCCCCGAGAGGGCGCCGAACATGAGCGGGATGGAGTCGATCAGGGTGGAGGCGAGCAGGCCCTCGAAGCTCACCTCGGTGCCGCGGGCGGCCCAGATCACGAAGGCGAGGGTGAACGCGACCAGGCCGAGCGTGAGCAGGCCGTAGGTGCCCCGGCCGCCCTGGCGGCGGAGGATGGCGGCCCCGGCGGCGGCGCTGACGGCGGCCAGCACCGCGCAGGTGAGCCGCACCGGCAGCACGACCAGGGGAATGGCGGCCGCCGGCTGGGAGTTCATGTTGAGGGTCGCCGTCACCCCGCCGCCGACGTGGAGGCAGAAGGCGAAGGCGGTGAGCCCGCCCAGCGCGGCCGTGAAGACGCCCAGCCAGGTGTGGCGGCCTCGCGCGCGCGCTCCCGAAGCGGTGGCCGTCCAGGCGGTGGCGCTCACCCGCCCCACCCCTGCGAGAACAGACGGAAGCCGCCGCCCTGGGTGCGGATCCGGTAGATGGCCCGGACCAGGGCCGGGGCGGCGATGAAGAACACGATCACCGCCTCGATCACCTGGACCAGCTCCAGCGGCACCGTGGTGGCGGCCTGCATCTGCAGGCCGCCCGCCTGGAAGGCGCCGAAGAGAAGCGCCGCGAGGACGACCCCCCCGGGCCGGGCCCGGCCCAGGAGGGCCACGGTGATGGCGGTGAAGCCGATCTCGCCGCCGTAGGCGGGGACCAGCTGGGGGTCGACGCCGAGCACCTGGACCGCGCCGGCGAGGCCAGCGAGCCCGCCCGCGAGGACCATCGCCAGCGTGATCATGCGGCGGACGTCGACGCCGGCGGCGCGGGCGGCATCCTGGCTGGCGCCGGCCATCCGGAAGCGGAACCCGAGCGTGGTCCGCTGCAGGAGCCAGGCGACCACCCAGGCCGCCGCCAGGGCCAGGAGGATCCCGGCGTTGACCCGCAGCGAGGCACCCGCCAGGTGGGGCAGGAGGGCCGAGCCCGCCGGGGCGCGGGAGATCGAGTTGACCTGCTGAGGGCCGAGGAAGAACGGCAGCGAGAGGATGTACACGATGAGGTTGAGGGCGACGTAATTCAGCATGATGGTGACGATCACCTCGTGTGCCCCGGTGCGCGCCCGCAGCACCCCCGGGATCCAGCCGGCCGCCGCCCCGCCGGCGCAGCCGGCCAGGAGCGCGAGCGGCATGTGCACGGCCAGCGGCAGGCCGGGAAGCGAGATCCCCACCCAGCTGGCGACGATGGCGCCGGCGATCAGCTGGCTCGTGGCGCCGATGTTGAACAGGCCGGCGCGGAAGGCGAGCGAGACCGACAGCCCGCAGAGCAGCAGGGGCGCGGTCGCGACCAGGGTCTCCGAGAGCGGGGAGAAGGCATTGGTGAAGGCGCCCGGCGTGCGCACCGCGAAGGCGTGCACGTAGGCGGCGGGGTCCCCGGCCGACCCGGTGAAGAGGGCGGCATAGGCGGTCTCGATCAGGGCCCACGAGGTGGTGAGGGCGCGGGCGGGGTTGGAGAGGACGTGCCCCCACGCACCCAGCGTCTCGGGGGTGGTCACGATCATGATCACCGCGCCCACGATCAGAGCGGAGAGGATCGCCAGGGCCGTCACCACCAGGGTGCTCGAGCGCTCCGCCAGCAGCGCCACCCGAACCGGCCAGGCCGGGGCCCGCGGCCCGGCCGGGGCCGCGGCCGCCTCGGGAACGCCCTCGGCCGCCATCAGCCGGCGCCCCCGGCGGCCCGGTCGGCCCGGCCCGAGCCGCTGGTGATCCCAGCCATCAGCAGCCCGATCGCGTCCCGGGGCGTGGTCGGGTCGACGACGCCGGTGAGGCGTCCTCGGTACATCACCGCGATCCGATCCGCCAGCGCCAGCACCTCGTCGAGCTCGGTGGAGACGAGCAGGACGGCGGTTCCGCGGTCGCGCTCCTCGACCAGGCGGTGGTGGACGGTCTCGGTGGAGCCGACGTCGAGGCCGCGGGTGGGCTGGGCCGCGATCAGGACGCGGAGCGGGCGGGAGAACTCCCGCGCCAGGACCACCTTCTGCTGGTTGCCACCGGAGAGGGTCGACGCCGGCACATCGACGGAGGCGGTGCGGATGTCGAACTCGCGCACCCGCGCGATCGCGTTGGCGCGCACCGCCCGGGGATCGAAGCGGAGCCCGCGCCCGAAGGGAGGGCGGTCGAAGAGGTCCAGGACGAGGTTCTCCGCCACCGAGAAGCTGAGCACCAGCCCCTCCCGGTGGCGATCCTCGGGGATGAACCCCACCCCCGCCTGGGCGGCCCGTCGCGGGGTGGCCGCGGTGACGTCGACGCCGGCGACGGTGACCCGACCGGAGAGCTTGGGAAGCAGGCCGTAGAGCGCACGCGCCAGCTCGGTCTGACCGTTGCCCTGCACCCCGGCGATGGCCAGGATCTCGCCCCCCCGCACCTGCAGGGTGAGGTCCTCCACCGCCAGCCCGCCCCGCCCGTCGGCGACCGTGAGGCCCTGGATATCGAGCACCGCTCCGGTCGGCGCGGCCGCGCCCTTGGCCACCTGGAACTCCACCGACCGGCCCACCATCATCGAGGCGAGCTCGGCCGCGGAGGTCTCGGCCGGGGTGGTCCGCCCCACCACCCGGCCCTGCCGCAGCACCGTGATCCGGTCGGCGATCTCCAGCACCTCCCCCAGCTTGTGGGTGATGAAGACGATCGAGCGGCCGTCGGCGGTGAGCGACCGCATCACCCGGAAGAGGTCGGTCGTCTCCTGCGGGGTGAGGACGGCGGTGGGCTCGTCGAGGATCAGCAGCTGCGCGTCGCGGACCAGCGCCTTGACGATCTCCACCCGCTGCTGGACCCCCACCGGCAGGGTCTCCACCACCCGGTCGGGGTCCACCGCCAGGCCGAACGCCTCCGACAGCCGCCGGATCTCGGTGCGCGCCCGGCGACGGTCGAGGAACCCGCCCAGGTGGACCGGCTCGTGCCCGAGCACGACGTTCTCCGCCACCGTGAAGACCGGGACCAGCATGAAGTGCTGGTGCACCATCCCGATCCGGGCCGCCAGCGCGTCCCGCGGGCTGGTGATGTGGAGCGGCCGCCCGTCGGCCAGGATCGTGCCCTGGTCGGGCCGGTAGAGGCCGTAGCAGACGTTCATCAGCGTGGTCTTGCCGGCCCCGTTCTCGCCCAGCAGCGCGTGCACCTCGCCGGGCGCGACCTCCAGGTCGACCGCGTCGCAGGCAACCAGGGAGCCGAACCGCTTGGTGATCTGCCGCAGCTCGAGCCGCACACCGACCCCCGTCCGGTGCGGGGGGGCCCCGTCCGGACCTCAACCTGTCCAGGACGCGCGAGGGTGGGGCGGCCGCCTCGCGGCGGCCGCCCCGGCGTCGGGACCGCGGAGCGCCCGGCCCGGCGGGCGGCCCGTCAGTCCCGCTGGGTCACGTCAGCCGGCCGGGTAGCGGTTGGGGTTGACCGAGATCGTCCCCCGGATGATGCCTGCCCGGAGCACCTGCAGCTCGCGCTGCACCGACTGCGGGATCTTATTGGCGAAGTCGTGGAACGGCGACAGGCCCACCCCGTTGTTGGCCAGGGTGCCGTTGTAGTTGCCGCCCCTGAAGGTCCCATGGGCGGCGGCCAGCACCGCCGCCTTGACCGAGGCCACGATCCCCTTGGTGACGCTGGTGATGAAGATGCTGCAGTACTGGGGAGCCGAGATGCAGCCGTCGGTGTCGACCCACTCCATGTAGTTGGGCGGTCCCGCGGCCTTGATCGCGGCCGCCGCCCCCAGGCCGACCGATCCCGCCACCGGGAAGATGATGTCGGCGCCGTCGTGCATCAGTGTGGTGGCATCGATGCGGCCGTCGGCCTGGCTCGTGAAGCTGCCGGTGAAGAGCCCGGTGCCGTTGAGGGGGTTCGACTTCGAGGGCGTCCAGCCCAGCACCTTGACATGGGCGTGGTTGTGAAGGTCGTAGTAGCGGACCCCGGCCACGAACCCGGTCATGTAGATGGTGACGGTGGGGATGTCGATGCCGCCGAAGGTGCCGACCACGCCCGACTTGGACATCGCGGCGGCCAGGTAGCCGCCCAGGAAGGCGTCCTGGTCGGTCTGGTAGTGGATCCCGAGCAGGTTCGACATCTGCGGGTAGGTGTAGTCGACGGTGGCGAACTTCTGGGTGTGGTCGGCCTTGGCGGCGCTGAGGGTCGCGGTCGCCATCAGGAAGCCGACGGTGACGATGATGCCACAGTGCTGCCGCTCGAAGGCGGTGATGTTGGGCACGTAGTCGCTGGCCGAGGTCGACTGCAGGTACTTGACGGCGATGGCGTGGTCGGCGGCGTGGGCGGCCAGCATCCCCTGCCACGAGGAGGCGTTGAAGGAGCGGTCGTCGATGCCGCCGGTGTCGGTGACCATGCAGCCGAGGAAGGAGCCGGAGCGCGGCAGCACCTTGGCGGCGGCCACGCTCGCGGCCGGACGGGCGGCGCCGCAGGCGGAGGCCACCACGGCGAGGATCGCCCCCGCCACCACCCAGCGCAGGCCCGGGCCCCGGCGGAGGCGCCGCCGCGGCCGCGGGGCCGTGTCGCGGTCGGCGGTCTGTCGTGCGAGTGGTCGCTCCATGGGTTCCCTCCTAACCTGGCGCCGGGGGGTCGCCCCGCGCGCCGTCCCTGACCGCTCCCGCCGCCCCGTCGCGGGCCTTCCCGAAGCCGGCCCTCGGCGTCCGCGGCCCTCCGGTGCGACCCCTCGGCGCCGCGGTGGCGCCCCAAGGCCCCCGGACCCAACCGGTCCGTCCCGATGGCGCCCGGGAGTGTAGCAGCCCGTCCGGCGGCTCCCGGTCCGCTCCCGGGCCCGGCGCGACGGCGGGGCTCACCGTCCCAGGAGCTCCGGGATGACCTCGCGGCCGTACGCCGCCAGGGTCTCCGGCTGGCGGTCGTGCATGAGGTAGAGGGCGAAGTGGTCCACCCCGCAGCTGGCCAGCTCGATCAGCCGGGCGCGGTGCGCGGCCGCCGGGCCGAGGATGCAGAAGCGATCCACGACGGCATCGGGGACGAAGTCGGTGGAGGGGTTGCCGGCCCGGCCGTGGTGGGCGTAGTCGTAACCGCGGCGGTCCCTGATGTAGTCGGTGAGGGCGCGCGGCACCTCGGCCGAGTCCGCCCCGTAGCGGCGCACGATCTCGGCCACGTGGTTGCCGACCATGCCGCCGAACCAGCGCAACTGGTCGCGCTGGTGGGCCTGGTCGTCGCCGACGTAGGCGGGGGCGGCGACGCAGATCGTCAGGCTGGCGGGGTCCCGCCCGGCCGCCCGGGCGGCCCCCCGCACGACGTCGATCGCCCAGCGGGCGACCGTGGGGTCGGCGAGCTGGAGGACCAGCCCGTCGGCGGCCCGGCCGACCAGCTCCAGCGCCCGGGGGCCGTAGCCGGCCATCCAGATCGGCGGACCCGCGGCCCTCACCCAGGGCAGTCGCACCGACCGGCCCCGCAGCTGGACCTCGCGTCCGGCGGTGAGCCCGCGGATCACCCCGATCGCCGCCTCCAGCTCAGCGAGGCTGGCTGGGCGCGCCCCGGTCACCCGAACCGCGGAGTCCCCCCGCCCGATCCCGCACACGATCCGAGGTCCGAACGCCTGGATCAGGGTGGCGAGGGCGGAGGCGGTGACGGTGGGGTCGCGGGTCACGGGGTTGGTCACCATCGGGCCGACCGCCACCCGGTGGGTGGCGGCGAGCACCTGGGGATAGATGACGAACGGCTCCTGCCAGAGGACCGCGGAGTCGAAGGTGAAGACGTGGGAGAAGCCGAGCGCCTCGGCGCGCTGGGCGATCTCGACCGTCCGGCTCACCGGGGGATCGGTCTGGAGCACGACGCCGAACTCCACCGGCGTCGTCGCCGCTCAGGCGACCGCCCGGGAGAGGCCCCGGGGGACGAAGCGCCCATCCCCGGGCCGGCCGACGTACCGGCCCTCCTCGAGCACCACCTTCCCGCGCACCAGGGCCCACTCCACGCCCCCGGTCACGCTCATCCCCTCGTAGCAGGAGTAGTCCACCGCCATGTGGTGGGTCGAGGCGGAGAGGGTCTGGACCCGGTGGGGGTCGTAGACCACGAGGTCGGCGTCGGACCCCGGGCTGAGGGTGCCCTTGCGGGGGAAGAGGCCGAACATCCGCGCCGGCGCGGTGGCCGCCACCTCGACCCAGCGGGTGAGGGGGATCCGCCCCTCGACCACGGCCTGGTGGAGGAGGTCCACCCGGTGTTCGACGCCGGGGAGCCCATTGGGGATCCGGCTGAAGTCGTCCCGCCCCCGCTCCTTCTGGTCCTTGAAGCAGAACGGGCAGTGGTCGGTCGCCACCACCTGGAGGTCGTCGGTGAGCAGCCCCCGCCAGAGCGCCGACCGGTGCTGGTCCGACCGGAGCGGCGGGGAGCAGACGAACTTGGCGCCCTCGAAGCCCTCGCGGGCGAGATCCTCCTCCGAGAGGAACAGGTACTGGGGACAGGTCTCGGCGAACACCGGCTGGCCGCGGTCGCGCGCATCGGCCACCGCCGCGAGGGCCTCGGCGGCGGAGAGGTGGACGATGTACAGGGGTGCGCCGGCGACCCGCGCGAGCTGGATCGCCCGTTGGGTGGCCTCGCCCTCCAGGATCGCGGGGCGGGTCGAGCCGTGGAACCGGGGGGCCAGCTCGCCGCGCGCGAGCGCCTGCCCCACCAGCTGGTCGATGGCGATCCCGTTCTCGGCATGCATCTGGATCAGCGCCCCGGTGGTCGCGGCCCGCTGCATCGCGCGCAGGATCTCGCCGTCGGTGGAGTAGAAGACGCCCGGGTAGGCCATGAACAGCTTGAAGCTGGTGACGCCCTCCTCGACCAGGCGGTCCATCTCGGCCAGCGACGCATCGGTGACGTCGCTCACGATGCAGTGGAAGCCGTAGTCGCCGGCGCAGTGTCCCTCCGCCTTGGCCATCCAGGCCTCCAGCCCCTGGTGGAGCGAGCCCCCCCGCGGCTGGATGGCGAAGTCGACGATGGTGGTGGTGCCGCCGTGGATCGCGGCCCGGGTGCCGGTCTCGAAGGTGTCGGCCGAGAAGGTGCCCCCGAACGGCATCTCCATGTGGGTGTGGACATCGACCCCGCCGGGGATGACGTAGCGGTTGCGGGCCTCCACCACGCGGTCGGCCGAGGCGGCGAAGGTCCGGGTGAGCTCCGAGTCCGGCGCCGCCACGGCGACGATCCGCTCGTCCTCGACCAGGACATCGGCGCGGAGAACCTCGGTGGCGCTCACCACCTCGCCACCGCGCACGATCAGCCGCACCGGGCGGCCTCCCGGCGCGGCTCCGGGGTCATGGGGCGACCAGGGCGTCGTAGGCGTCGGGGCGACGGTCGCGGTAGAAGGCCCACACCTGGCGCACCTCCCGCAGCAGCTCCATGTCGAGGTCGCGCACCACCACCTCGTCATCCTGGTCGGAGGCCGGCGCCCCGACCAGCTGGCCCCTCGGGTCCACGAAGTACGACCCCCCGTAGAAGTCGTTGTCGCCGAGCGGCTCCACCCCGACCCGGTTGATCGCCCCCACGAAGTACTCGTTCGCCACCGCCGCCGCGGGCTGCTCCAGCCGCCACAGGTGGCTGGAGAGCCCCCGGCTGGTCGCCGACGGATTGAAGACGATCCGGGCCCCGGCCAGGCCCAGCGCGCGCCAGCCCTCGGGGAAGTGGCGGTCGTAGCAGAGGTACACCCCGATCGGTCCGACCGCCGTCTCGAAGACCGGGTAGCCGAGGTTGCCCGGCCGGAAGTAGAACTTCTCCCAGAACCCCCGCACCTGGGGGATGTGGTGCTTGCGGTACTTGCCGCAGTAGCGACCGTCGGCATCGATCACCGCGGCGGTGTTGTAGTAGACGCCCGGCTGCTCCTGCTCGTAGACGGGGACGATCAGGACCATCCCCAGCTCGGCCGCCAGCCGGCGCATCGCCTCCACGGTCGGCCCCTCGGGGACCGGCTCGGTCAGGGCGTAGTAGCTGGGGTCCTGGACCTGGCAGAAGTAGGGGCCGCTGAAGAGCTCCTGGAAGCACAGCACCCGCGCGCCCTGCTCCGCGGCCCGGCGCGCCAGCCGGACGTTGGCCTCCACCATCGAGGCGCGCTCGCCGGTCCACCGGGTCTGCACCAGAGCCGCCCTGACGACGTCGGCCATCGCGCCTCCTGCCTCCTCCGCGCCCTCGCGCGGTCCGGCGCCGATGCTGGCACCCGCCGGGGACCGTGTCAAGGCGGCGCCGACCGGAGCGGGCGGCCGCGGCGGACGCTGGGCGAGCGCCCGTCGCAGCCCGGCATCGACCCCCGGCCACTCGTCCTCGAGGATGCTGAAGTAGACCGTATCCCGCCAGACCCCGTCCGGGCAGCGCTGGTGGCGGCGGAGGACCCCCTCCCGGCGCGCCCCGAGGCGGGCGATCGCCTGCTGGGAGCGCAGGTTGCGACCGTCGGTCTTGAGCGCGACGCGCACCGCCCCGACCACCTCGAAGGCATGGGCCAGGAGCAGCCGCTTGGCCTCGGTGTTGGCGGCCGTGCGCCAGCGGTCGCGGGCCAGCCACGTCCATCCGATCTCGAGCCGGCGGTGGACCGGCTCGAGGTCGAGATAGCTGGTGCTGCCGACCGCCCGCCCGCTGTCCCTGGCGACGATGGCGAACGCGATCCGGGTGCCGGCCGTCCCGTCCGCCAGGGCATCGGCGATCAGGCGGTCCATGTCCTCCCGCCGACGGGGGCGGAGCGCGGGCATGTAGGCCCAGATCTCGTCATCCTGAGCCGCCTCGAGGAGGTCGGGCGCATGCTCCGGTCGCAGCGGTTCCAGGCGCACGCGGGTGCCGATGAGGGGCCGGACCGCGGCCCACGTCGCCGCGGGAGTGGCCGGGAACGGGGTCGCGCCCCCCCCGGGGCCGCGCTCACTGACGGCGGTCACCCCGTCCGGGGCCAGTTGGTGTACACATCACGGCCGAATCCGTGCACGCCCGGCTGGCCGGCATCGCCCAGGTAGGCCAGCCCGAAGAGCTGCTCCACGCTGCGCAGCATCGAGTAGTGGTCGTAGGGGACGGCGCTGCGCGTCCCCGGCCGGATGAACGGCGAGAGGAGGACGGCGCCGACGCGCCCACCCCCCGGACCGCTGACCCCGGGCTGGGCCATGTTGGGATGGGACGGGTCGGGGGCGCCGGGCGCGACCCGCTCCCCGCAGCAGGCCTGGGTCTGGGTGGCGGCCGCCTCGTCGACGGTGATGACGATGAGACCGCCGGCCCGGTACGCCGGTGACGCCATGATCACCGGCACCCAGTGCCCGAGGAAGCGGTCGACCTGGCCCAGGCCGCCGGGCTCGCCGTTGGCGCAGGGGTTGTCGTGCCCGTCGTGGCAGGTGTTGGGGCTGATGAAGGAGTAGTTCGGAGTGGTGGCGACGGTGCGGAGGTCGGGACGGAGCGGGGCCAGCGAGACCACGTGGGCGGCGCAGTACCCGCGGTCGGCGATCACCGCCTGGAAGTACACGAACGGGTCGTGGCGGGTGGCGTAGCTGTCGGTGGGCGCCGGGCTGGTGGTGAGGTCAGTCGCGCCGAGCGGGCGGGGATGGCCGCAGGCGGGGCCGTCCGGGCCCGGGATGACCCCGTCCCGGCTGGGAATGGTGCCCATGTCCTCCTGGTACGTCTTCCAGGTCAGGTGGGCCTGGGTCAGCTGGTTGCCAATCGTCGTGACGAACGCCGGGAAAACGCAGCCGCTGCCGAGGAGCTGGCCGTCGCGGGTGATGGTGGGGCGGCGCGCGCCCGCCGGGCCGAGGGCGAACCCGGTGTACGTCCCGCAGTCGGCGCTGGTGGCCGGGTTGGGGGCCTGGCCGCTGACCTGGGCGATGTAGTTGTCGGCGCTGTAGTGCCCGACCGCGTAGTACTGGGTGAGCAGGGCCCCCTTCGCGGGCAGGGCCCGGGCCAGGTACGGATCCGCCGCGGGGTCGCCGAAGGTGCCGGCGTAGGACTGGTTCTCCAGCTCGATCACCCAGACGTGGCGGATCGGCGGCAGCCGCGCCGGGCGGACGATGAGCTCCGCCCTCGCCGTCCCCGCCGCCACCAGGGCCAGGGCCACCGCGGCGGCGGCGGGGACCGCGGGTCGGCGGACCCACCGGGGGCGGGCCGGCGCTGGACGGCCGGCCACTAGGCGTCCGGCACCGCCGGGAGGTACGCGGGCACGAGCCGCACCTGCAACTCGCGCTCGATGGCGGCGGCGATCCCCACCAGCCGCACCTCGCTGAAGGCGGCGCCCAGGACCGTGAGCCCGATCGGCAGCCCGCAGCTCTCGCCCACGGGGAGGGTGATCGCGGGCGTGCCCGCGATCGCCGCCACCTGGTAGCCGGCGCCGTGGTGGGCGTCGCCGTTGACGAGATCGGTGCACGGGGCGGGGCCCATGGTGGGCACGACCAGCGCCTCGACATCGTGGGTGCGCAGGGCGTGGTCGATCCCCTCCCGCCGGGCGCGCCGCCAGCCGCGCGCCCGCGCCCGGCGGTACCCGGGCGCCTCCAGGCCCTGGGTCGCGGCGGCCTGGCACAGCAGCTCCTGGCCGAACCAGCGGAGCTCGTGGTCGCGATGGCGCCGGTTGAAGGCGATCAGCTCGTCCAGGCTCCGCGGGCAGGCGTCGCGGTCGCCGGGGCGTCCGCGCAGGTACGCCTCGACCCCGTCCTTGAACTCGTGGAGGAGCACGGTCAGCTCGTCCGGGCTGGCGGTGAGCGCGGCGGCGGTGGGGATGTCGGCGGGATCGACCAGGGTGGCCCCGGCCGAGCGCAGCGCCGCCAGCGCCTCCTCCACCAGCCGGTCCGCCCGCTCGCTGTATCCGAAATGCACGTCCCGGGCGACTCCCAGGCGCACCCCGCGGAGCCGGGGCGGGTGCATGGCCGCCGCCGCGGTGTCGACCGAGCCCGCCCCGCGCCTCCGGGTGGCGGGGTCGCGGGGGTCGCGGCCGGCGAGGGCGTCGAGCAGGAGGGCCGCGTCGAGGACCGTTCGCGCCATCGGCCCCACGGTGTCCTGGCTCTGCGAGATCGGGACCACGCCGGCCCGGCTCACCCGGCCCACGGTGGGCTTGATCCCGACCACCCCGCAGAACGCGGCCGGGCAGAGGATGGAGCCATCGGTCTCGGTGCCGACCGCCAGCGGCGCCAGCCCGGCCGCGACCGCCGCGCCCGAGCCCGAGCTCGACCCGCCCGGGCTGCGGTCGAGGACGTGGGGGTTGCGGGTCTGACCGCCGACCGCGCTCCACCCGCTGGCGCTGTGGGTGGAGCGGAAGTTCGCCCACTCCGAGAGGTTGGTCTTGCCCAGCACGACGCAGCCGGCCGCGCGCAGCCGGCGCACCGCGGTGGCGTCCTCGGCCGGCCGGGTGGCGGCGAGCGCCAGCGACCCGCAGGTGGTCCCCGCCCCCGAGGCGGTGTCGCAGTTGTCCTTGACCAGGACCGGGACCCCATGGAGGGGACCGCGGAGGTGTCCGCGGACGCGCTCGGCGTCGAGGCCGGCGGCGACGCGCTCGGCATCGTCGGCCACCTGGAGGACCGAGCGCAGGGTGGGGCCGGCCCGGTCGACGGCGTCGATGCGCCGGAGCAGGGTCGCCACCAGCTCGGCCGAGCTCAGCTCTCCGGACCGGAGCCGCCCGGCCAGGTCCCCAGCCCCGAGCGCCGCGATCTCGGCGGTGTCGGGGCTGGGGTCGCGCGCGGGAGCCGGGGCCGCCACCTGCCTAGTCTGCTCCGCGCCGGACGGCACCGCCCGGGACAAGGGCCCGGGGCCGTCTCACCCGGTCGCCTGGCCGGAGGCCACCTCCAGGCTCACGCCCCGCCCGGTCTCCACCCCGCCCACCATCCAGGCGATCGCCCCGGCCAGCCCGATCCCCCAGACCACCAGGCTGAAGAAGGCGAAGCCGGTGAGGCTGTAGCTCTGGGTGATGTAGATGGTGGCGATGTAGAGGCCGATGCTGACGAAGCGGACCACCGCGGTGTACGTCCCCCGGCGCTTGGTCTCCCACACCTCGCCCTTGAGGGTGTCCTCGGTGAGGTAGCCGACGTTGACGAAGACGTTGAGGACCACCAGGAGGAGGAAGAACAGGCCGGCGGAGGCGGCCCAGGCATGGGTGGCGAGGGCGATCACCAGGGTTACCAGGAAGGCCCCGCCGTAGCCGACCAGGAGGAGCTGCTTGCGGCTCCACCGGTCCGCCCAGAAGGCGAAGAACCCGGAGATGAACCCGGTCAGGGTGGCGGCCAGCAGGATCGCGGCCGTCAGCTTGGGGAAGTGGGCCGGCCCGAGCACGTAGGTCATGAGGCCGAAACCGGCGGTGCCGGCGAAGGCGGTGGCGGTGGTGGCGAAGAGCCGCAACCAGAGCGGGACCGCCCGGGCCCCGCCGGCGGCCCGGGCCGCCGCGGTGGCGGCGGCGGCGGCGGCGTCGCGGGCCCGGTACTCGTCGGCCCCGTAGAAGCGCTGGATCTCGGCCTCGGCGCGGGCCCCCAGTCCCCGCGACCGCAGCCAGCGGATCGACTCCGGGGTCCGGGTGCGGGCGAAGAACAGCACCAGCAGGACCACCAGGAACGTCGCCGCGATCATCCCGCGCTGGAAGGGGACCCCGCGCTCGGCGCTGAGCAGCGACACCGCGGCCAGGATCAGGCCGCCCAGGTTGATCCCGTTGATCTCCAGCATCATGGTCTTGCTGCGGTGCTTGGTCGGCATCACCTCGTGGGAGGCGGTCATGATGGTGTTCATCTCACCTCCCGCGGCGAACAGCATCAGCGCGAGGAAGACCAGGATCAGCCAGTAGGTGCCGCTGAAGACGAGTCCGACGGCGCCGATGCCGTAGAGCGTCATCGTCAGGTAGAAGGTGGTCTTGCGGCCGATCCGATCGGAGAGCGGGCCCGCCACCGCGATGCCGATGATCAGCCAGATCGGCGCCCACGCCAGCAGCAGCGACCGCAGCGAGGTCGGCATCGGCACCCACCCGGTGGCGATCGCAGCCATCCCGAAGATGTAGGCCTCGAGCAGCATCCCGAGGACGAACGAGGTGAAGTTCCAGCTGTCGGTGGGGCCCCAGCGCTCGCCGGTGCCCGCGGCCACCCCCGACCCGTACCCGGCGATCGTGGTCACCGCCATCCCTCCCGTTCGTGCCCGGCCCCACCGTACCCAGGGGCCCGCCCCGCCGTCAACTGCGG
>DAHUZL010000184.1 GCA_027306655.1 Candidatus Dormiibacterota bacterium | reverse complement strand
GCGTCGGGGCGGCGAGACCCGCTCGGGCGCCCGACGCTCAGGCGACGTGGAGGGTCTCGCGCAGGCGGGTGAGGTCGGAGAGGAGGCGGGAGTCCTCCTTGATGTCGGTCCCGATCTTCTCGCAGGAGTGGAGGACGGTCGTGTGGTCGCGCCCCCCGAAGGCCTGGCCGATCGCGGGCAGGCTCATCGCGATCTCCTCGCGGATGATGTACATCGCCACCTGGCGCGGGAGGACGATGTGCTTGTCGCGCCGCTTGCTCTTCATCTCCTCCACCGAGATGCCGTAGTAGCCGGCGACCGCCTCCTGGATCGCCTCCACGGTGGGCGGCTGCTGGTCGGCGGTGGGGATGATGTCGTGGAGCAGCTGGCTCACCTCGGTGAGGCTGAGCGGATGGCCCCCGGTGAGCGAGGCATGGGCCAGCAGCCGGATCAGCGCCCCCTCCAGCTCGCGGATGTTCTTCTGGATCTTGTGGGCGACGAAGGAGAGGACCTCCTCGCTCAGCCAGTGGGCCTCGGCGCCCAGCTTGCTGCGCAGGATCGCCAGCCGGGTCTCGAAGTCGGGCGGCTGGATGTCGGCCATCAGGCCGCCCTCGAAGCGGGTGCGGAGGCGGTCCTCCAGGGTGGGGATGTCGCGCGGCGGGCGGTCGCTGCTGATCACCAGCTGGCGGCCCAGCTCGTGGAGGGCGTTGAAGGTGTGGAAGAACTCCTCCTGGGTCCGGTCCTTGCCGGCGAGGAACTGGATGTCGTCGACCAGCAGCACGTCGACGGTGCGGAAACGGGTGCGGAAATCGGCCATCCGGTTCTCCTGGATGGCGAGGATCATCTGGTTGAGGAAGCTCTCCGAGGTGATGTAGGCGACTCGGCAGCCGTGGATGTCCAGCACCGAGTGGCCGATGGCATGCATCAGGTGGGTCTTGCCGAGGCCCACCCCGCCGTAGAGGAACAGGGGGTTGTAGGCGCGGCCGGGGGAGTCGCCCACCGCCTTGCAGGCCGCGTGGGCGAAGCGGGAGCTGTTGCCCACCACGAAGCCGCCGAATGTGTAGCGCGGGTTGAGGGTGCCGAGGACGATGGCCCCGGTCCGCTCCGACCCGTCGAGCGCCCCGAGCCGTCCGGCGTTCTGGGAGAGGTCCAGCTGGGGCCCGTCGGCCGGGCGCCCGGGCCCCTCCTCCGGCGAGACGCCGGGCGCCAGCGCGACGTCGAGCTCGACGTCGCAGCCCATGATCGCCGCCAGGGTCTCCCGGATCAGGTCGGCGTAGCGGTCGGCGACCCAGTCGCGGGCCAGCTCGGTCGGAACCCCCAGCCGAACCCGGGTCCCCTCGTCGTCGACCGCGAGGATGCGGGCGTTCTTCAGCCACGCCTCGTAGCTCGCCCGGCTCACCTGGAATCGGAGCTCGTCCTGGGCCGAGGACCAGAGCTGGTCCGGGTCGATCACCGGCGACCCCGGCGTCCCGTCCCGGACGCGGCGGCACGCGGGATCCCCACGATTCACACCTTATGCACAGCAGTGGAAAACCTGCGGCGAGGCATGGCGCACCGAGGAGTGGGACGCAATGCTGGGACCCGGTCCGACCGCCCCCGGAGGCGAGTCGGAAGCATAGCACCGGGGCTCGGCCGGCGCAACGCGGCCGGCCGGGAGGGGGTCGCGGCGGGTGTCTGGTATGCTGGCGACCCGCGCCTGCGGCGTCCATTGGGGGCTCGCGGTCGGCCCCACCCGACCCGAGGCTGGCGGCGAGGAGGCCTTCCCGATCAAGCGCACCTATCAGCCCAAGAAGCGATACCGCCGCAAGACCCACGGGTTCCGGATCCGGATGTCGAGCCCTGGCGGGGTCCGCGTGCTCAAGGCCCGCCGCCGCAAGGGGCGCCGCCGGCTGACGCCCGCGCCGGTGCGGTGAAGCGCCGCCACCGCCTGCGCCGGTCGCGGGAGTTCGCGGCGGTCCGGGCGGCGCGGTGCGGCGTGGCCGGCCCCCTCCTCCGGCTGCAGCGTCGGGAGAACGATCTCGGGCACCCGAGGGTGGGGTTCACGGTGGCCGGCCGGCTTGGCGGCGCGGTGCCCCGCAATCGGCTGCGCCGGCAGCTCCGGGTCGTGGCCCGGGCTCGCCTCTCCCGGCTCGATGGCTGGGATGTGGTCGTGGTGGCCACCCCCCGGGCCCTGGGCGTGGAGACCGCGCGGCTGGCCGATGCCTTCGACCGGGGCCTGGACCGCCTGGGGGCGCCCCGGTGACCCGGGCCTCCCTCGCCCTCCTGCGCGTCTACCGGGTGACTCTCGGCCCCCTCTTCGGCCTCCTGAGCTCGTGCCGCTACCAGCCCACCTGCTCGCGCTACACCTACGAGGCGATCCAGCTCCACGGCGCCCGGCGCGGGTGGTGGATGGGACTCCGGCGGATCGCCCGCTGCCACCCGTTCCATCCGGGCGGGTACGACCCCGTGCCCCTGCCCCAGGAGCGCCGCGGTGGACGCTAGCCTCCTCTCGATCTACAACCCCGCGCTGCCCCCCCCCGCCAACCCGATCCTGGCGGTCTTCTTCTGGGTGCTGCTCACCCCGATCGCGGTCGGGCTGGACTTCCTCTACCACGTGTTCCGGGGCTTCGGTCCGACCCACCTGATCGGGGCCTTCGGGCTCGCCGTGATCGCCCTCACCCTGGCCCTGCGGGCGCTTCTCTTTCCCCTCTTCCGGTACCAGATCCGGACCCAGCGCCGGCTCCAGCGGGAGCAGCAGCGGATCGCCCCCCAGCTCAATGAGCTGCGCAAGAAGTACAAGAGCGACCCGCGCCGCCAGCAGCAGGAGATCATGGCCGTGTACAAGGAGCACGGCATCAACCCGATGGGGCAGCTCACCGGGTGCCTCCCGCTGGTGCTCCAGATGCCGATCATCTACGCCCTCTACGGGTCGATCCACAAGCTCACCACCGCCCACCTGCCCGGGCTCTACTTCCTGTGGATCCCCAACCTCACCCGCACCCCGTTCCAGTCCGACCTGCTCCACCACCCCCAGCTGGTGGTGGTCCCACTCCTGGCCGGGGCGCTCACCTTCGTGCAGACGAAGATGATGGTCCAGCCCCAGCGCCCGGATATGAGCGACCAGGAGCTCCAGATGTACCGGGTGAGCTCGCAGATGGCCTACCTGATGCCGGCCGTGATCGTGGTGGTGGCGCTCAACTTCCAGCAGGGGGTGGCACTCTACTGGGTCACCCAGAGCCTGGTGATGATCGTCCAGCAGTACTTCATCGTCGGCTGGGGGCAGCTTCGGGTGCCGGCCTGGTTCCCGGGCGCCGGCCGCCCGCCGGGTGGGGGGATGATCCCCGCGGTGGCGCCGGCGGGCGCCGGCGCCCGGTCGGGGCTGATCAGCGCCGCCCAGGCCGGCGCCGCCGCCGGTGGCACCGGCAGTCGGCGCCGGTCGCCGTCGGCGTCACCGGGCCCGCCCCGTGCCACGCCGTCGGTGGGTCCGGGCACCGCGACCCCGGGGTCGCGAAAACGCCGGCGGAGCGGGGGCGGCCGGGCCCGATGACCGACACCCCGGCCGTGGAGGCGAGCGGCGCGACGGTGGAGGCGGCGGTCGCCGCCGCGTGCGCCGAGGGAGGGTGGGACCCGGCCCGGGTCCAGGTCGAGGTGCTGTCGCCCGGCCTGGTCGCGGTGCCCGGCGAGCACCTCGCCGCCCGGGCCGCGCGGGTGCGGGTGCGCCCGCTGCCGGAGGCGGCGCCCCGGGCGCTCGACTTCCTCCGCGGCCTGCTGGATCGGATGGGGATCGAGGCGGACGTCTCCGCGAGCCTGGTGGCGCCGGCCCCGGCACGCCCGGGCGGGCCTGACGGGGAGCCCGCCCCCCTTCTCCTCGAGGTGGAGGGGGCGGACCTCGGCGTCCTGATCGGATGGCGGGGCGAGTCGCTGCGGGCGCTCCAGACCGTGGTCAACCTCGCCCTTGGACCCGGCGGGACCGGCGGCCCGCGTGTGATCGTGGACGTGGCGCGGTACCGCCGCCGCCGCGAGGAGCAGGTGGAGGCGATGGCGCTGCGCTGGGCGGCCCGGGTGCGACGGACCGGCGAGCCGATGACGCTCGATCCGATGCCGCCGTACGAGCGTCGGGCGGTCCACCTCGCCCTGGCCGACGCGCCGGGCGTCCGGACCGAGAGCGCCGGCGCCGACCCCGAGCGGCGGGTGACGATCCTCCCGGCGGGCGGCGGCGAGGCGTGGTCCTGAGGCCCACCCGGACGGCCGTGGGGGGAGCCGTCCTGACCTGCGGCCTGCTCACCGCCTGCGCCACGCACCCGGCCGTCCCCGCCCCGATCCGGACCGACCCGGAGCGCTTGGTCCTCACATTGGACGAGCTCCCCTATCCCGGCTTCCAGGTGGAGACGGCCACGCCGGACACGGGACGTCGGTCCAACCGGGCGGTGGCCGCGGGCAGCGCGACCCTGCTCGCCGCCCTCCGGCGCGAGGGGCGGGTGACCGGCTACGTGGCCGACTTCGTCCGGCCGGTTGCGCCCGCCCAGGCGGTCGGGCCGGTGCTGATCCAGAGCGCCGCCACCACGTTCCGCACCGCCGCCGCCGCTGCCGCCGACCTCCGGCGCGCCTCGGCGGCGCTGACCCAGGCGGGGGACACCGCGCTGTCGGCCGGTCACCTGGGCCAGGCGGCGATCGCCTTCACCGTTCAGCGCGCGGCCGCCCAGGTGACCTACGCCCAGTACGTGGTGGAGTGGCGCGACCTGAACGTGGTGAACGCGGTCTCGATCGAGGGCGACGCGCTGAGCCTCGATCTCGGCTACGCCATCACCCTCGCCCGCCTCCAGCAGCGGCTCGAGCGCCCGTGAGCCGGCCGCGACCGGTTCCTCGGGGGCGGGGCCTCCGGGCCGCGGTCCCGGGGCTCGCCGCCCCCCCGCTCCGATGGGAGGAGCGCCCGCTGCCGGCGGGGGGCCGGCTCCTGGTCACGCCGATGCCGGGCCGGGCGTCGGTGACGGTGACGGCGCTCCTCGACGTGGGGTCGCGCCACGAGAGCCTGGCCCAGGCCGGCATCTCCCACCTGCTCGAGCACATGGTCTTCAAGGGCACCCGACGCTACCCCACCGGGCGGGCGGTGTCGGAGGCGATCGAGGGGGTGGGCGGCGTGCTCAACGGCGCCACCGACCAGGAGGCGACCGTGTTCTGGGCCAAGGTGCCGGCGGGACACCTGGAGCGGGCGCTGGACGTTCTCCTGGAGCTGGCCTTCGCCGCGGTCCTGGAGCCGTCGGAGCTGGAGAAGGAGCGCCGGGTGGTCCTGGAGGAGCTGCGGATGGTGCGGGACCAGCCCCAGGACCTGGTCCACGTCGACGCCGAGGCCGGCCTCTGGCCCGGCCACGCGCTGGGCCGGGACCCGGGCGGGACCCTGGGGTCGGTGCGCCGGCTGACGGTGGACGACCTCGGGGCGCACCGCCGCCGCCACTACCGGCCTCCCGCGCTGATCCTCAGCGTCGCCGGACCCGTGCGGGTGGACCAGGCGGCGCGGCTGGCGACGGGCCGGCTGGCCGATCTGGCCGGCGGCCTGTGGGACGTCGGGACCGATGGGGTCCGGCCCACCCGAGCCCCGGGGCGCCGGGGGGGGATGGCGGCACGGCCGCTGGCGCCGGGGACGGCCATCCATCTCCGCCAGCGCCGCACCGAGCAGGTCCACTGCCTGATCGGGGTCCGGGCGCCGTCCTATCGCGACCCCGACCGCACCGTTCTCGACGTCCTCAACGGGGTGCTCGGGGACGGCATGAGCAGCCGCCTCTTCCTGGAGCTGCGCGAGGAGCGGGGGCTCGCCTACGACGTGGGGTCGTTCACGGTCCGGTTCCGCGACAGCGGCGCCCTCCTGCTCTCGGTGGCGACGGAGCCGCCCCGAGCGGCGGCGGCGGCGGCCGCGGCCTGGCGCGAGCTCACCCGGATGGCCGAGGAGCGGGTGCCGGCGCCGGAGCTCCGCAAGGTGAAGGAGTACCTGAAGGGCCGGCTGCTCCTCGGGGTCGAGGGGACCAGCGCGGTGAGCGAGTTCGTGGGCCAGCAGGCGCTCCTCCTCGGCACCCCGCGGTCGCCCGCGGAGCTGGTCGAGGCGATCGAGGCGGTGGACGCGGAGGCGGTGCGCGACCTCGCCGCTCGGCTCCTCGGGCCGGGCGCCGTGCGGGCCGCGATCGTCGGCCCGGTGCGGGACCCCGAACCGTTCGCCGCCGCTCTCGGGGCCGGTGGCGTCGCGGCCCAGCGGGAGGCGGGGGGGTGATGGAGCGGACTCTGGTCCTGGTCAAGCCCGACGGCGTGCAGCGGGGGCTGGTCGGGGCGATCGTGGACCGCTTCGAGCGCCGGGGCCTGCGCCTCGTGGGGCTGAAGCTGATCCGGATCGATCGCGCGGTCGCCGAGCGCCACTACGCCGAGCACCGAGCCCGCCCGTTCTTCCCCCAGCTGGTGGCGTTCGTCACCTCGTCGCCGGTGGTGGCGATGGTGTGGACCGGACCGGGGGCGGTCGCCCTGGTCCGGACCATGATGGGCGCGACCGA